>NZ_CAWQNB010000008.1:0-196843 GCF_963896135.1 Proteus sp. G2609
TCGGCGGTGGTATGGGTATTTTGTGGTACCTGTTGTGCCAATTTAGCAGCTTGTTTTGCTCGGGCTTCTTCTTTACGTTTTTTGCGTGCAGCAATAGCCGCTGCGTTGTCAGGTTGTTCTCCTGCTTTAACAGCAATAATTTTGCCAATGCTATGTTTTTCTTTTACACGAGAAAGTGCAGATTGCACTTCATTTTGTTGGTGATCATCAAGCTTAACTGCAGCACGTTGATGTCTTGCCTCACGTTCAAACTTTTCTCGTTCCATACGGATTTTTTTCGCTTCAAAGCGAGCCTTAGCTTCAGCCGCTCGCTTAGCTTCCGCATCAATTTCTCGTATTTCTGCTTTTTCTTGGCGGTAATATTGCACTAATGGAATATTACTAGGGCAGACAAAAGCACAAGCCCCGCACTCAATGCAGTCAAATAAATTATGTTGTTGCGCTTTCTCATGCTCTTTCCCTTTACTAAACCAGTAAAGTTGTTGTGGTAGTAAACCACTAGGGCAGGCGTCAACACATTGACCACAACGGATACAAGCTTCTTCAACATTATCTGTATCCATCTCTTCTGGAGAGGGAATTAATAAGCAGTTAGTAATTTTTATAACGGGGGCATTTAAGTCAGGTAAGGTGAAGCCCATTAAAGGCCCTCCCATAATGACCATCTGCTCAGAGCCAGCAACAAAGCCTGCTTGTTTTATAAGTGCATAAATAGGAGTACCTAAACGCGCCCAAAAGTTGCCTGGGGTTTTAGCCCCTTGTCCAGTTACGGTGACGACACGTTCAATTAAAGGTTCATCATCGATAATGGCACGTTTAATTGCCACTACCGTCCCCACATTTTGCATTAATACGCCAATATCAGAGGAGCGACCGCCAGAAGGAACTTCTTTGCCCGTTAATATTTTGGTTAACTGTTTAGCGCCTCCAGATGGATATTTGGTAGGGATCACCCGAATAAAAATACGTTTTTCATTTGTGAGTGCTGCTAATGCTTGTTTTAAGGCGGCAATAGCTTCAGGTTTGTTATCTTCAATACCAATCAGCACTTCATCCGGTGACAGTATATGCATTAATATCTGACAACCCGCAATAACTTCATCTGCGTGCTCTTGCATAAGTCTGTCATCAGCTGTGATATAAGGCTCACATTCAGCGGCATTTATGATGAGCGTTTTAACTAAATCACCACCACCTTTTAATTTTGTGGCTGTTGGAAAACCCGCTCCCCCTAATCCAGCAATGCCTGCTTCATGAATACGGGTAAGCAATACCTCTTTACTTTGTGATTGATAGTCAACTAGCGGTGATTTTTCTCGCCATTCGTCTTTACCATCAGAGACAATTTTCACTGCAATTTCAGGCAGACCAGAAGGGTGAGTGCTTGGAAATGGCTCTATTGCCGTGACCGTACCTGATATAGAAGCATGAACAGGTAATGTTCTTCCTACACCACGAGTTAAGGCTTGGCCTTTTAAAACATGATCACCCACTTTAACGCAAAGTTGCCCAGGAGTACCTAAGTGTTGATGAATAGGGATGGTAACCTCATCCGGTAACTGGGCTATACGCATAGGCGTGCGACTTGATTGTAATTTCATTTCGGGAGGATGAATGCCGCCTTTAAAATCCCAAATTTTATCTTTTTTAAATAACGAAAAGAGATTAAACATGAGCGTTATCCTCCGTCTTTAATGACGGTTCATCTTCGGGTGTTTCTTCTGGCTCTGCAGGAATATTTCTTACAGGGATAGTATTTAAATCCCATTTCCAATTAGAGGTCGTCATTTTCACAGGAACTAAAGTAATACAGTCTGTTGGACAAGGTGGAACACATAAATCACACCCTGTGCAGAGATCTTCTATTATGGTGTGCATTGCACGAGTAGCGCCGACGATGGCATCCACTGGGCATGCTTGAATACATTTTGTGCACCCGATGCAGTTGTCTTCATCAATTAAAGCCACTTTTCTCACCGGATTTAATGCTTCTTCATCACCGTCAAGTGGTTGTGGATCAACCCCCATCAGTTCGGCAATTTTTAACATAACCTGTTCACCACCCGGTGCACAACGGTTAATCATTTCTCCATTATTAGCTACCGCTTCTGCATAAGGGCGACAACCAGGATGACCACACTGACCACATTGACTCTGTGGCAATATGGCATCAATTTTTTCCACAATAGGATCTTCTTCTACTTTAAAGCGACGAGCGGAATAACCTAAAATCAGGCCGAATAGAAGCCCTAGTACACCCAGTACACCAATTGCTATCCATAAAGAATTCATTACAGTTTCACCAAACCACTAAAACCCATAAAGGCAAGAGACATTAAACCCGCAGTAATTAAGCCAATAGAAGAGCCTTTGAAAGGAGCAGGAATATTGGCAACAGCCAGTCTTTCTCTAATGGCTGCAAATAACACCATAACTAAGGAGAATCCTACCGCAGCACCAAAACCATATACTGCTGATTGCATAAAGGTATGTGATTGATTGATATTCAGTAACGCGACCCCTAATACGGCACAGTTGGTGGTAATTAAAGGTAAGAAAATCCCCAATAGACGATATAACGTTGGACTCGTCTTTCTTACGACCATTTCTGTAAATTGCACCACAACAGCAATCACTAAAATAAAGCTGAGTGTACGTAAATAGAGTAAGTCTAAGGGAACTAAAATAAAGGTATCCATTAGCCAAGAGCTAATAGAGGCAATCGTCATGACAAACGTTGTCGCAAACCCCATTCCTATCGCGGTTTCTAATTTTTTTGATACACCCATAAATGGGCATAAACCGAGGAATTTGACGAGTACAAAGTTATTCACCAAGACGGTACCAACGAATAAAAGCAAGTAATCAGTCATTGCTATGCCAAAATTGTTAAAAAATGGAGAAAAAGCCTCATAAAATAAAGAGGCTAAACGGGCGAGTATAATATCAAGCTGAAATGTATGAAGTTATCGATCTTGTGTGAAAGTTTCACGGACACGCTTAGCATATTTGATATAAGGCACAAAGCAGACAGTTGCCATAACGGCCCATAATAGTGACTTAACTGCGGTTTGATCATCAACAGGGGCAAAACCGAAACTTTTTATCGCCAACAATAAGTTAATTAATAACCAAATAATAAATAAACGAGGAAAATTTTTAGCGCGGTAAAAGAACTGTCTTAATAAATAAGCGGTAAATGCAAACATCGCCCATGTTGTTAACACGGAAAGATACCAGCTTGATACCACATGAAAAGGTAGCTGGTGGATAATCGAAAAATCTGAAAAATATCGTATTAAATATAAAACAGACATTAAACCTAAGCCCACTATCGACAACAGCAAATAAGCCAAAGGGGCAAGTAACCAACCCGTAATAGGGGCTTTAGGGGAATGCTCGGGCAAAACGTTTGTCTGAGGTTTTAATTTCATTAATCAAAGATCCTACTATTATACTAAGTTCTAAACGAGATATTATCACAAACTTTGTTATTATTTATTTAGCTGTAGAAGTGAAAGTCATTTTTTATTTATAGAATAAAAAGATAAAAGCGGGATAGGGTTATGACAAAAAATTTAAACGTGGGGATTATAGGCTATGGTTATGCAAGTAAAACCTTTCATGCTCCCCTGATCTGTACCACTGAGGGGTTAACACTATCAGCCATTTCAAGCTCTGATGAAAGTAAAGTTATCGCTGATTTTCCTAATATTACGGTGTATGCCAACCCACAACGACTGATTGATGATCCAGACATCGATTTAATTGTTATTCCAACACCTAATAACACTCACTATACCTACGCCTCACAAGCCTTAAAAAACGGTAAGCATGTTGTTGTCGATAAACCTTTTACTTTGACACTCGATGAAGCAGAAAAATTGGCACAACAAGCGAAAGAAGCTAAGAGATTACTCTCAGTTTTTCATAATCGTCGTTGGGATGCCGGTTTTCTTACCGTTCAAAAATTACTCGCCGATAAAACATTAGGTGAAGTCAGTGCCTATGAAGCGCATTTCGATCGTTTTAGACCCGCTGTGCGCCAACGTTGGCGTGAAGATGCCGGACTTGGTGGAGGGCTTTGGTATGATCTGGCTCCTCATTTACTAGACCAAGCGGTATGTCTTTTTGGTCAACCTTATGCAATCACTGCTGATATTGCTCAGTTGCGCCCTAATGCTAAAAATGCTGACTACTTTCATACACTATTAGACTATGGTCATCTGAAAGTTATTTTACATGCCTCTATGTTGGTTGCCTCACCTACGCCTATTTTTGCTATTCATGGGACCAAAGGCAGTTATGTAAAATATGGTTTAGATACCCAAGAAGATGCATTAAAAGCGGGTTATCTTCCGACGGAAATGTATAACTGGGGGGCTGATCCTCAAGAGGGTGAATTAACATTATCGACAGAGAGTGGTGAATTAGTAACAACAAAGTTACCGACTCTATCAGGTAATTATCCCGCTTATTATCAGCAAATTTATCGTGCGATTGCATTTGGTGAAGAGAGTCCTGTTACTGTGTCACAAGCCATTAATGTTATGCGTTTAATTGAAGCCGGTAGCCTTTCAAATCAATCAAAAACCACAATTAAGCTGTAAACATTAGGGAGTGACGAAAACCATGTCTTGGTGGCAAAAGCTAAAAATTGACTCTTTTTTAATGATTATGATCTTGGTGGTCATACTCGCAACATTATTACCTGCGCAAGGTGAGATAAAAGTCATCTTTCAACATCTCACTACGGCTGCGATTGCCTTATTGTTTTTTTTGCATGGGGCAAAGCTTTCTAGAGAAGCAATATTGTCAGGACTTGGTCATTGGCGCTTACATTTAGTGGTTTTTGCTAGTACTTTTGTTTTATTCCCATTACTAGGGTTGGGACTACAGTTTATGGTGCCTGACTGGATGTCACCTACCGTTTATATGGGATTTTTATATCTTTGTGCTTTACCTGCGACAGTACAATCCGCTATTGCCTTTACTTCTGTTGCCGGTGGTAATGTAGCCGCGGCAATCTGTAGTGCATCAGCATCAAGCATTTTAGGGGTATTTTTATCCCCTGTGCTGGTGGGTTTTTTAATGGAAACACAAGGCTCTGCTGAGCATTTTGATACTGCGGGGGCGATACAATCTATTTTATTACAACTGATGGTGCCTTTTATTATCGGTCATTTATCTCGTCCATTAATTGGCCGTTGGGTTGATAATCATAAGATGTTAGTGAATAGAACCGATCGCTCTTCTATTTTGCTGGTGGTTTATGTTGCATTTAGTGAAGCCGTCGTTGAAGGTATTTGGCATAAAATTGACGGTTGGTCATTATTAACTATCACCATTGTCAGTTGTGTATTACTGGCTATTGTACTTGTTATTAATATTTATAGTGCAAGATGGCTTGGCTTTAATAAAGCCGATGAAATCACGATTGTATTTTGTGGCTCGAAAAAGAGCTTGGCGAATGGGGTTCCCATGGCAAATGTACTATTTCCCGCAGCAACGGTGGGTATCATGCTATTACCGCTGATGCTATTTCATCAAATTCAATTAATGGTTTGTGCCATATTAGCTCAGCGTTATGCTAATCAAGCTAAAAAACACCATCAGTAGTCACTGTAAAAATAGAGCAAAAGATAAAAATACCGCCTTAGCAATAAGGCGGTATTTTTTCGTTAATATTAACCTAAACTCACTTTTTTAATTAATGCATCACGTTCAGCTTGGCTAATAAAAGCCATAGTAAGACCATTAATTTGTGCTTGGCGAATTTGTGCTGCGGTTAAACCCGCCGCAGGAGCAGCAACAGTATACTCATGTTTTAACTCAATACCTTCCACGGCCGGATCGTCAGTATTGAGTGAGGCGATAATACCGTGCTCTAAGAACTTCTTAAGAGGATGTTGTGCTAAAGAGGCAATAGTACTGGTTTGAATATTTGAGGTTAAGCAAGATTCAATACCAATTTGGTGCTCTGCGAGATAATCCATCAAACGGGGATCTTCAATGGCTTTAACACCGTGACCAATACGACTTGCCCCTAATTCTTTAATCGCGTGCCAAATACTTTCGGCACCAGCCGCTTCACCTGCATGAACGGTGATCTTCCAGCCAGTATCACGAGCACGATTAAAGTGAGGTTGGAATAAATGCCCAGGGAAACCTAATTCATCGCCAGCTAAATCAAGTGCGGTGATTTTATCTTGATGTTTTAATAGACCATTTAATTCTTGCTGGCAGGCATTTTCACCAAAAGTACGGCTTAAGATGCCGATTAAACGGATCTCAACATCATAAGTGTGTAAGGCACTTTGTACACCATCAATAATTGCTTCAACAACACCTTCAATCGGTAATTGATGCTTCATGGCCATATAGTAAGGTGAAAAGCGTAATTCTGCGTAATCAATACCCGCATTAGCAACATCGACGACGTTCTCATAAGCAACACGGCGACAAGCGTCTAAATCGGCGAGTACGGCAACGCCCCAATCTAGCTTTTGTAAGAAGCTCACTAAGCTAGGCTCATTTTTAGTTATCTGCACATGTGGGCGCAATGTTTCTAGCTCATAGGCAGGTAGGGCAATATTATGTTGTTGCGCTAAATCTAAAATTGTTTCCGGACGGATGTTTCCATCTAAATGGCGGTGCAAATCGGTTAAAGGCAACTGTGTGTCAATCACGTGTTATTTTCCTTTTTAATAATAATAATGAAAATCCACTTGTTATGGTGACTTTCTTTTAAGGGGAATAAAGTAATAAATTGCCTATTATTATGAATGATTTTCAATTGATTCACTATAAATTAAACTGAAGTTGTTTATTTTTAATACATAAAGAGGCGTTTTTTTTGTATTTTTCGATGATAAAAATTATTTTTAAATTAATACTGTACATTTATTATCTTTATTTTTCAGTATAGTTGATGCTTCTTATCAACTTGGCTGAAAATGTAATTTTTCCTTTAAAAACAAATATATCATAGTTTTTGATATAAGCTATCAGATATACTGATAGGTGTTAGTAAGAATTAAGAATGTCTATTAGCGGAAGGGCTGATTATCTAATTATAAATAAAGTGATTGTTTTATTAATTATTGTTAATAATATTGGGATATTAAAAAATAACAAATCTATTATATTTAATAAGGAAGTGAACAAACAAAATAAAATCATAATATATTTTTGCGAGAAAAAGGCTAATCACTTTATTTTTAATATTGCATATATTGGAGCGAGAATATGAATGGAAAAAATAGTTTAATAAATAATGATAGTAATAAACAAATAGCTAAACCAATAATTCCGCCACCAACTGCTAACCCTACTTTAAGTTCACAAATGGAGACAGGAGATGGCAATGTTGCTTTAGATTTAGTTGTGGTAATAGATACGAGTGGCTCAATGGCTGATGAATCTTCTGATTTAAGTCAACAAATAGATGATGCTGTTCAAAAGGCATTAGGACGTTGCCCATCAAGTTTAAGAGTCACTTTTTTAGGAATAGAAGGTACGTGGGATAATACTAAGTTCGATCGCTCAGTGACTGACTATTTAATGACACAAGGTGTATCTGCTCACAAACTACAAGCAAGAGCGCCATTTAAAGAGGCTGATGGACGAGATCATGCTGGAAATAAAGAAGATTTATGCCGAGCCGTCATTGATGTGTGTAAATATTTCGATTGGCGAGATGGCGCTCGTCGAGCAATTTTTGTCTTAGGTGATGAAGGTATGGAAGGTGGCGGAGGTGTATTAACACAAGCCGCTGTGCTTAAAAACAATGAGGCAATAGTGGTTGCTAGAAGCGAAAAAGTAAAAGTATATACTTATCAGGGAACGCCTAATGATGATCCCTCTAATGTGGATCGCTTTCCTACTATTGCTGATAGAGATAACATCACGAAAGAGTATGTGCGCTTAGCGCAGATGACGGGAGGACGCTCTTATATATACACAACAGGTATCGCTAATTTTTCTTTAGTTCTGCAAGAAATTCTATGTGACAGTTTAACATTACCTAAACTTCCTGATCTGAATAAAGATAATTCAACGTGTCGTCATGTTTGTGAAGAGCTCTCTACTATTATATCAACAGTTAATACCCTTGCAGAAATAATGCATAAAGCGATTGATTCATGTTGTAAAGATGATTGGGGCACACGCGAAGTGTTTAAGCCTAATTGTGATTGTTAATAACAATAAAAAGCCCCTTATCATAAGAATGGTGATAGGGGGCTTTATTGATTAGTGACTGTATGTTATCAGTGACTAAAATTAATTGTTTTCAGCAGGTGCTGCTGGGATCTCAATTTGTGGCTCTTCTATTGCATCATTTTGATCTGGCTCTTCTGAATATTCAGGATAATCAGAGTCATCATAATCATAAGAAGAAGCACCCGCACCGAATAACATCGCCGCTAAACCTAACATTTGAGGGGCTTGTGTTACTTCCATAAACTCATCAAAGCTGTAAGTTTTACCGTTCATAGTAAATTTATCAGCAGCATAGTTCAGGTTTAAAGACAGTTTATTACCGTCTTGTGATAACAGCATCAATGGCAGAGCATCTTTCTCGTCTTGAGAAATTTGATTGATATTTTGCTGTAATTCAGTTTTTAACTGTGCCATGTCGTTAGCGGTTGTTTTCTGAATTTCAGCTTTATCTTCGTCTGTTAAGCCTTTTTCAGAATAACGCATAACATCAAGGTATTGTGTGGTACTACGGAACTCCGTTAGCATTGGTACAGAAAGATCGATATTAAAATCGATATTATTAAACAATTCATTAAACAGAACTGAAGGCGCCTTGTCTTCTTTTTTCAGTGCATCAGCATTGAACGCATTTAAATCTAACTTAAAGTTTAGTTTACTTGCGCCACTGCTATTGGTAAGCGATGCTTCATCAATACGGAATACTAAACCTTTTTCCAAAACATCACGTACAGCTTGCTCAATCATCGCTGAATTATCGTATTTATTTTGATTCCAAGGTAAGAAGGTGCTGTTATAAACTTTTGTTAATAGCAACATCGCATCTGGGTCTGCTTTATCAATTGAGTAAGCAAATTTACCCGCACCAAAATCAAAACCACCAACATTAAGAGATTTAAAACTATAATCTTGAGTGATAAAGAATAATTTATCTTTAATTTGGCTCTTAGTAGCAAGAGAAGTATCTTTTAAAGTGAAATTAGATGACTTATCTTGGCTCGTAAAGGTAATATCGCCAAAGTTCAGTGTTTGTGTATCAAATAGATATTGATCGTCTTTAACTTTAGTTCCTTCGACAGAGCCTGCAATATTTTTCAGCGTAAAGGTTTCATCATTACCTTTCTTAACAATGACTTCATCACCTTTTACTGCTGTTGAGATGTTTGTTGCATTTTTATCGGAAGAAAAATCAATCTGAAACGCAGATGTTGTTAACTGGCTACCTTCTTTGCTGTAATTAATAGGATTTATGTTAACTTTACCCGATACACTGCCATCAAACGATAAAGAAGAGTGCATATCAATAAATGATGGCTCTTTGGTCAACTTAAATAGATCTTTAGTGGTCTCATTATTCACTAAAGTATTATTCATTGCTGCTAACTTAGGAGCTAGATTAAATTGAGCAATATCAGAAAGAGGGAATGGCCCATGGTCAATATCCGTCTTAAAGAGCACTTCTTCTACTTTTTTATCTTCATCTGATTTGGCATGCTCTGAAATCACAACCGCAAGATCAGCAGTAGAAGTAAAGACGCCTTTCTTATAGTCACGAATTTCAAGTTTAATATCCGCACCTAATTGGCTTTCTTTAGCGAGTTGCGCTAATTGAACGTTAGTGCGTTTGGTTTCTTCCTGTAAGCGGCTTTCAATTTTACTGCCCATGTACCATGACGCACCGGTCCAAACAACACCTAGTGCAACAATAACACCAACAGCGACAAGCGATTTCTTCATAATTCTAGTCCATCCTCTGTGTATGCTTCGTAGCATACGTTCTTAAGATTGTTTTGCTACCCTTAAACAATCCAACAAATTGGTTTTGGTTATCAATACTCTGAATATGAATATAGATAATTAGCGTATATTAATTGCTATCTATATTCTCTGTAAATATAGATTTAGTGAAATAAGAACGCAATCAGAACTTACTTAGTTATAAGCTAACACAATGAGTTTAAAGAGAAATAATTATAGATAACTTAAATAAGGCAATTAAAGATAAAAATGTCGTTTTTTGGTCTTTTTTGGATTAAAAGTATATTTATTTAAGCCATATTTGTATTTATGATACAGAATAAAAGCTTGTAATTAATATGGTTATAAATAGAGAGCAAAAACACCAATATTATCGTGAGCCAACCTCATTTAATCAGAAAAATCAACCAATTTCATTCTGTTATAAATTTCATAAGCTCGCTTTAGCTCTCATATTTATTATTCTATTTATGGCATGATAGCTGTATCCGAGTTATTTACTAGAAAGTAATTCGGAACTAATCAATTATTCTGTGTACTTAAGGAGATTGAAATGGCAGCCACTCGCATTGAAAAAGACTCAATGGGACAAATCGAAGTACCAGCTGACCAGTTATGGGGAGCTCAAACGCAGCGTTCTCTAGAACACTTCCGTATTTCAGTAGAAAAAATGCCTGTTGCACTGATCCACGCGCTTGCTTTAACCAAAAAAGCCGCCGCCGGTGTCAATATGGATCTCGGGTTATTACCTAAAGAACGTGCAGATGCAATTATTGCTGCTGCTGATGAAGTGCTGGCAGGTAAACACCCAACTGAATTCCCATTAGCAATCTGGCAGACCGGTTCTGGCACTCAATCAAATATGAATATGAATGAAGTGTTAGCTAACCGTGGTAGTGAGATACTAGGTGGTATCCGTGGCATGGAACGCAAAATTCATCCGAATGATGATGTTAACAAAAGTCAAAGTTCAAATGATGTGTTCCCAACGGCCATGCATGTCGCTGCTGTTATCGCATTACGTCAGGATTTACTGCCGGAATTAAAATCATTACTGAAAGTATTTAAAGAGAAAGCAGAAGCTTTCCATGATATCGTCAAGATTGGTCGTACTCACCTGCAAGATGCGACACCACTTACATTAGGTCAAGAAATCTCCGGTTGGGCGGCGATGCTTGAGCATAATATCAAACATATCGAAGATTCAGTTCCTCATGTGTGTGAGCTTGCGTTGGGCGGAACGGCGGTTGGTACAGGATTAAATACACATCCTGAGTACGCAGTTCGCGTTGCTAAACGTATCGCTGAATTATCAGGTCAGCCATTTGTCACGGCTCCTAACAAATTTGAAGCATTAGCAACCTGTGATGCACTGGTTCATTCTCATGGTGCGTTAAAAGGTTTAGCTGCCTCATTAATGAAAATAGCTAATGATGTACGTTGGTTAGCATCTGGCCCTCGTTGCGGTATTGGCGAAATTTCTATTCCAGAAAATGAGCCAGGTAGCTCCATTATGCCAGGTAAAGTGAACCCAACTCAGTGTGAAGCGTTGACCATGCTGTGCGCTCAAGTTATGGGTAATGATGTTGCTATCAATATCGGTGGTGCTTCAGGTAACTTTGAACTGAACGTATATCGCCCAATGATTATTGATAACTTCCTACAATCAGTGCGTTTATTGGCTGATGGTATGCGTAGCTTTAACGAGCATTGTGCTATTGGTATTGAACCAAACCGTGAGCGTATTAATAAATTATTGCATGAGTCTTTAATGCTGGTTACGGCATTAAATACCCATATCGGTTATGACAAAGCTGCAGAGATCGCGAAGAAAGCTCATAAAGAGGGCTTAACGCTGAAAGAATCTGCACTGAAACTGAACTACCTGACAGCAGAAGAATTTGATAGCTGGGTACGTCCAGAAGATATGGTTGGTAGTATGAAAAAATAAGCAATTATACGCTTATTTTATCTAGTACAATATTGGATCCCGCTATCCCAGATAGCGGGATTTTTTATCTATTGCTTATTTTTCAAGATATAAATGTAAGCGTGGAATAATTAATTGTAACTTTTTGGCTTTAGGGCGATGGCGAATTTGAATATTATTCACATCATAATCAGCTAATTCACCTATTATGGGCTTAAAATCCGACGCTTTATCAATATAGAAAGCTAATAATGGTAGGGGACAAGCATATTGTACCTGTTTTTGTTGTTCTGAATACCAAACTCTGGCAATAGGTTGGACTTTCACTGGACGCTTAATTTTTAATTTGGCATTTTCCGGGAGTTGTGAAAGGGTCATTATCTCTTTATCAATACGTTCAGCCCATTGTTCACTAGTATAAGGAGGTACGGCGCGATTGGCTTCTCGACTTTTTTCTAGCTGAGCTAACACATCATTACGAGTTAAGTTTTTTATAATGTTTTTATTGGCCCAGCCAAAACGTACTGTATCAGGATCAGAAAGTAGGGTGAGGGTGCGATAAGCATTAAGTGTAATTAAGCCTTTTAGCTGATTATGGACAAAATCAAAACGTTCTTCTTTCGAAATACCAGACTCTTTCGTCACAATATCTGAAAGCTGTTTTTTTAATGAATTAATGCTCTCTACTTGTGTTTTTACATTCTTAAATACAGGATTGCTGACACTAAAACAGAGTACCCCCGGTAAACGTATCGCACGCTTGCTACTGACATGTGGGGCATTATCATAGATAAAGAGATTGGTCATTAATTTTAAAGAGAGTTCTAAAGCATCGAGATCATAACTAGGTGACACTGTAACATTTGTTATCTCATCATGTTCATCTTCTTTACTTACCTCAGGTAATTCAAAAACCGCAGAAGGAAGTTGCTTTAACTGACGAAGAAAATCGGTAAGAGCATTGATTTCTGTTTCAAGTTGTTGAAAACAGAGATTAAATCGCTGTATTGCATCATATTTGCTCATCTCTATAACCTTATTTAGTTACAACATACAATTAGCCGTTATTAAAAACAATACATAAACTTCAGTGGAATGTATATCGTCTAGTAGGGTGAAAATTAAAAAATTACGCTATACTGTTTATTTATACAGTATAGCGATAAAAGGGTACTTTGTTGATGATATTTTTCTTAAATATCGTTATATGCGGTTTTTTTAAGCTAGCTTGGTTTTATTTTTAATCTTCTTCAGGAGGGTAATGAAAAGCTGTATATTCGTCTACACAATCTGGCTTAGTCGGTGGACAGTTGTCTACTGTGGCAACAGATATAGATGTAAATAATAGTGTTGCTAGTATTATTGGTAATTTTATTGAAGTCATGGTTGTTGTCCTTTTCAAAATAGAGACTCCATACTAAAAAAAGCAAAGTAAAGTCACAATTTTCTTTATTATCAATAGGTTTTTATAAATTAACAGACAGAAAATTATGACTTTTTATTGTGCTATTCGATTAAGGCGCAGTGCGATTAATAGTGCGGTTAACATTAAAAAAGCAATAAACAAACCAACACCAAGCCAACCAAAATTGACCCAGAAGATCCCACCTAGTGTTCCCGCAATACTCGAGCCTGCATAATAGGTAAATAGATAAAGAGAAGAGGCTTGCGCACGTCCTCGTTTAGCTCGACGTCCAACCCAACTACTTGCTACCGCATGGGCAGCAAAAAAACCGGTAGTTAAAATAAGCATACCTATAAAAATAATTGCCAGAGAGTCAAATAGTGTAATTAATATACCCGCTAGCATCATAGAAACACCGGCAATAAACACTTTACCTAATCCATATTTATAGGTTAATAAGCCTGCTTTCGATGCGCTATAAGTTCCACTCAAATAAACAATTGAAATTAAACCAACGGTTGTTTGAGTTAATGAATAAGGTGCATCTAATAGGCGATAACCAATATAATTAAATAAAGTTACAAACCCTCCCATTAACAAGCCACCTTCAATAAAAAGAAGAGGGAGTCCTTTATCTCTAAAATGCAATTTAGTTGTGATAAGAAGATTACGTGGTTTTAAGGTTGCTGGCCTAAAATGTTGTGATGTCGGCAATATTCGCCAAAAAATGATAGCAGCAACAAGGGCAAAAATACCTAAAATAATCACAGACACACGCCAAGAGTAATAATCACTCAAAACACCAGTAATAACACGGCCACTCATACCACCAATAGAGTTACCGCTAATATAAAGCCCCATAGATAAGGCTAGATAAGCAGGATGGATCTCTTCGCTAAGGTAGGTCATCGCAACGGCTGCAACACCACTAAGTGATAGCCCTACGAGTGCTCGTGTAATTAAAATTCCCGTCCAGCTATTCATCATGGCACTTAATAGTGTGAAAAAAGCCGCACAAAATAGCGCAATAACCATCACATTTTTTCGACCAAACGCATCAGAAAGAGGCCCTGTAATCAATAGACCACAAGCCATAAGACCTGTAGAAAGCGATAAAGCAAGACTACTGGTTGCTGGGGTGACTGAAAATTCTTTTGATAGGATAGGTAAGATAGGTTGCACAAAGTAGAGTAATGCAAAAGTGGCTAAACCAACCATAAAAAATGACACTGTCACTTTTATATAAAGCGCGTCATCACGCTGGATATAGTGTTTCGGACTGTTTGGTTTAGAAGTGGTGTTGATAGAAACATCTTCTTTTAGGGCCATGTTTTTACTGCTTATTTCATGAGTGTCCATAAAAAGTGGCTATCCAATACTTAAATTTGATTTATATCAATGTTAGAAACATTTGATTTTTTTGTCTAATATATTAATCATTAGCAATAAGACTTTTAAAGTATCATTGGGCATTTACATAAACGAATAATACAAATTATGAATATAGAACTTCGCCATTTACGTTATTTTATTGCTGTTGCTGAAGAATTACATTTTGGTAAGGCAGCGGAGAGATTAAATATTTCCCAACCTCCTTTAAGTCAGCAAATACAAGCCTTAGAAAGTGAGATAGGGGCTCGTTTACTCGAAAGAACCAATCGCTCTGTTTCGTTAACCCCGGCAGGACAAATGTTTTTAAAAGGATCCTATCAAATTATGGCACAAGTTAAGGCGGTAGCGACACGAGCATCAAGAATGGAAAAAGGAGAATTAGGTGAAATTTCAATTGGTTTTACCTCAACAACACCTTTTATGCATTTGGTTACGTTAAGTTTGCGTCAATTTAGGGAAAATTATCCTGAAGTCGGTATTCATATGCATCAAATGAATACCAAACAGCAGATATCACCATTATTAACTGGCCACATTGATTTGGGAATTATGCGTAATACGGTGTTACCTGATAATTTGCACCACCAGCTCCTATTTCGTGAACCTTTTATTTTGGCAGTTTATGAAGGGCATCCTTTACTTGAATACAAAGAAACAGGCGTAAATATTCAAGATATTGGGCAATATCCTTTTGTATTTTTTGAGCGAGATGTAGGAACGGCGCTTTATGATGAAATTATTCAATTGCTTAGCCTTGCGGGAATTACACCAACGATAGCACAGGAAGCCGGAGAGGCGATGACCATCTTGGGGCTTGTTGCTGCCGGATTAGGGATTTCTATTGTGACAAAATCATTTACCCGCATGAAAGTTGATGGTGTGCATTATCTGCATTTTGCTAATTCGAATGCTTTCTCTGAAGTATGGTTAGTTTCTCATAACAAACGAACGATCCCCGCTGCGGCCAACAGGTTGACTCAATTATTGCTAAAAAATATCTTAGAAGATCAAAAATCTTGATTTATATGTGCTTTCCATCACGATTTTTATGTAATTATTGTACAATTATCACAAACTGACGACATAATCGAAAAATAATTATTTAGAGCTTCGAATTAATTACGGCTTTTTTATTAAGGATAAGATGAAATGGGGATCCCGCCTAGCCATATTGATCATGTAAAACAATTTAATCTTGGCACTGTTTTTCGATTAATTGATGAACATGGTCCTATTTCTCGTATCTCATTATCTAAAAAAGCAACACTTGCGCCTGCCAGTATTACTAAAATTACGCGAGAATTAGTCGAAGCACACCTTATTCATGAAACAGAATTTCCTGGTTTGGGATTTCGAGGACGGCCGGCTGTTGGTTTAAAGTTAGAGAGCAAAGGGTGGCAATTTTTATGTATTCGAGTAAATAATGGTAGCCTACTTTTTAGTTTAAGAGAGCTTGATAATCAATTAGTTGTTGAAGATACCTTCGACTTTCCTAAACAAAATAGTGATGCTTTTTTGCATCATTTCCTTGCTGCAATAGATACATTCTTTCAACGTTATCAATCAAGAGTAGAGCGCCTTACTGCAATTAGTATTACCATGAATGCAATTGTTGATCCGATTAGTGGCGTTATTTATAGCTCTCCTTACTATGCTATCCAAGATATTCCGCTGGCTGATAAAATTCAGGAAAAAACAGGTGTTGCTGTTTTCTTACAACACAGTGTAACGGCTTGGACGATGGCTGAATCACTCTATGGTGCAGCCAAAAATAACACCGATATTCTGCAAATTGTTATTGATGATATTGTCGGTGCAGGGGTTGTGACTAATGGAAAGACATTACATTCAAACAGCCATAGTGCCGTCGAAATAGGGCATACAAAAGTTATTGATTCACAGACGCAATGTTATTGTGGTGCAAAAGGGTGTTTAGAAACGGAAATATCGATCCCTCAGTTAATTAAAAAAGCACAGCACTTGGCGCAAGAAAATCCCACCTCAATACTTAATCAATATCCGATTACGGTAGAAACGTTATGTGATGCTGTATTAATTGGTGATAAACAAGCATTAGACATAATTAATTTAGTGGCGCAACGACTTGGTTTTATTTTAGCCGTGATGGTCAATATTTTTAATCCTCAAAAAATATTAATAGGTTCACCTCTGTGTAGAGCAAAATCTGCACTTTTCCCCCTGATCCTTAGTAGTATCCAACACCATGTATTACCTAGATATGCCCATAATTTGGTTATTGAAGAAACAGAATTGCGCAATAAAGGCACATTGCCAGCGGCATCACTAGTAAAAGAAGCCTTATATAATGGCTCATTATTACTTGAGTTAATGCAAGGCTAATAATAATACAATAAAGTATAATTAAAGTATTCTGTATAGAGAAGTAGGCCAATTGATCACTTACATTACCCTATTTTTACTCAATTAACTAAAAAATTGAGCTAACTCAAGCCACCATAAACAGTGTTACCCTAAACTCTAATCTCTGTCATTTTTCGTAAACCTGATTTATCTGTCATAACGGAAGTAAATTATATGTTAACACGCTTGTTTGTTACGGGGACAGATACCAACATAGGTAAAACTGTTGTCACCCGAGCACTTCTTCAGTCAATAAATCGTGGCGGGACAACAGCAGTGGGCTTTAAGCCTATCGCAACCGAATTACATGAAACGGTTGAGGGTAATCGTAATCGTGATGCTCAGATTATTCATAATTCCTCACCTATTGACGCTCGCTACGACGAAATTAACCCTATTTTGCTAGAAAATTGTTATGTAAGTGAAAATGCAATAGACTTCCATCAAATTTCAAGTGAACTAAATAATTTGGGCCAAAAAGCTGAATGCGTTGTTATCGAGGGGAATGGTGGTTGGCGCTATTTACTTGATGATAATACTTTTTATTCAGACTGGGTGGCTAAAGAAAAAATTCCTGTTGTTCTAGTGGTTGGGATCCAACCTGGTTGTGTCAATCACTCAATTCTAACCGCGCAATCTATTATTAATGATGGTTTAGAATTAGTTGGTTGGGTGGCTAATAGAATTAATCCTGGGTTACCGCACTATGCAAAAATTGTAGAAAGGTTATCTCAACATATTCCAGCCCCATTGATTGGTGAAATCCCGTATTTATTGCGCCCTGAAGAACGTGATCTCTCTTGTTATCTTGACTTAAGCCAGTTAGAAATCGCTCAACCCGCTTAGTTAAGGTCAATCAAAGAGAATAACAATAAGTTATTTCTATTCAATAACTTATTTCCTATTAATATTTAGTTTTACTTATTACTTATCAACGCCTAATGGGTTAACTCATTGGGTGTTTTTTTATTTAACAATGAATACTAAATATTAATAGCCTAATCGCTATTTAGGTTAAAAAAGAAAAGGGCACACAAAGTACCCTTTTTAGCTATTAATTCTATTAAATCAATGATTAATGGCGAGTATAAATGATTTTTTTAGAATCATTTTCACAAGTACCTACAACTTTACCTTCAGTCTGTGCAACTTGATCATTTTCAACCACTGTTAGGGTAAAGTTAGCTGCAGGAACACCATTATTTTCAATTTTTTGTTGAATATCTTGAACGACTTCATCACATCCAGCATTTGCGGCTAAAGGTGCAAATGCGAACAATGTAGCCAGTACTGCAAATAGATATTTTTTCATAACATTTCTCTCCTTGCTTGATTTTTAAAACATCATTGTTTTATTTATATTAAGGGTTAATTGGGCGACCAGTATTACTGTCTAAACAGCGACGTGTTTCTGGCTCCCAGTAAGCATAGATATTGGCGCTTTTTAAACAAGCATCACGCTCATCAATAGCTTTATCTATTTTATTAAACTCAGTTTTTTCGCGTTGGTTGATTTTATTACGGAGATCGCGTTTTTGATCCCAATCTTCTTTCATTTGTCGAGCTTGCTCTTTATCTAAAACATTATCATAGCCATTGCCATTAATGGTTACATTTGTTGAAGCTGCAACAGAAGAAAAAGAAGACACGGATAAACCAAGAAATAGTGAAAATAGCAGAGTCCTTGTTGCTTGTTTCTTAGTTAACGTATTTATCATAATGGCTATCCTCTAAAATTATGTAGCACTGAACAATGACTATTTTATATCAACAAGTATATATGATCCCTTAACAAAAAATGAGTTTTCAGTGCGTTTAATTTTGTCGGTGCACACTTAATCCGGCAAAAGATTGACTGACGGGCATCATCTCAAGCGTATTAATATTAACATGTGCAGGCAATGTTGCCGTCCAAAAAACCGCCTGTGCAACATCTTCAGGGGTAAGCGCATCTGCTCCTGCATAAGTTTGTTCTACTTTATCGGTATCACCTTTAAAGCGTACTAATGAGAACTCAGTTCCCCCCACAAGACCGGGCTCAATATCAGTAACACGTATTTTTTTACCTTGAAGATCGGCACGTAAGCCTAGGCTAAATTGCTTAACAAAGGCTTTGGTTGCACCATACACATTTCCCCCCATATAAGGCCAAGAAGCCGCTGTTGAGCTGATATTAATAATATGCCCGACATTGCGTTCAACCATTGAGGGTAGTAATGCACGAGTGACATGCACTAAACCTTTATTATTAGTTTCGATCATAGTATCCCAATCATCAAGATTGGCTTTATCAGCGGTACTTAACCCTAAAGCGAGTCCTGCATTATTGACTAATACATCAATTGAGCGCCATTGTTCTGGCAATTGATGATAAATTTCACTGACTGCTTTTTTATCGGTGACATCTAATTGTAAAGGATAGAATAGATCGCCCAGTTCTTGATGAAGAGCTTGCAGTTTATCAAGACGTCTCGCGGTACCAATAACTTTGTGTCCATGGTTAATAAAGTGACGAGCAATAGCTTCTCCAAAACCTGCTGAAGCACCGGTGATAAATATAATCATTTACTTATCCTCATTGTTTTAATCTTTGAAAGTAAAAAGCGAACGTTAACAAGAGTCAAGTTGAAAAATGCAGCTTTGAGATAAATCAGGGGAAAGATAAGGTTCTTTGCCAATGTAAAAGATTTTTAACTTTAATCATCACTGAGTTATACGTTTTTCACTACTGATCAAAGTGGGTTGAAAGGGGGTTTTTATTTCGTGTCACAGTAGAGAAGGTTTAATACAGAGGTGTCATAAAAAAGCTAAGGTAAAACAAATAGGCTTAATAAAAACATGGTTACAACAATAATCACGACGCCTATAACGGCGATGGTAAGTGTGGGAGATAAAAGAAAGCAAAAATAACAGAGTACAAAAGTCACCGCGATATGGAGCAGATCGCTAAACTGATGATAAAGCCAAATCATCAAATTTTTAATTTTCAATAGAGCCGTTCTTACCATCATTTACCCGCAACTATGACTACTATATAGGTCATTGCTCGAATATGAGCTTATAAAAATTTATAAGCCCAGTTTAGCATAGTAAATAACGCTAATAGTTATTTTTTACCAACTTGATGGCCAATAACACCACCTAATACACCGCCGCCAATGGTTCCTAATGGACTACCATCTGTTAAAATTGCACCACCTATGGCACCAGCACCGGCACCAATTGCTGTATTACGATCGCGTTTTGTCATGCTTGAACAACCCGCAAGTGAAAAAAGCAGAACAGAAGCGACACACATTGTTCCAATTTTCTTAAACGTGATATTCATTTTTATAAGCTCCAGTATAAAGAACATTATAAAGTTACTGCTATCATAATCGTACTGGCATCAGAATATTCGGGAAGAATAGGGTGCAATACTCCTAAAATGCGTATTAAAAATCACTAAAAAGGCAATAATAACTAACTATCTGATTAAGTTAGTTAATAAAATGAGCATTGTATTACAAAATGAGAGATATTAAGAATAGGCTTAAAATAACTTACAGATCCTAAGCCTATTAAATCTAACGGATCAGACGGGTAGTTAGCGTTTTTTGTTGATCCAGTAATTATGCTTATCGCGTAATTCTTCTTCTGTATATTTTATCGCTTCACTATCAGAAATTTTACGATGTGCATTATATGATTGATAAATTTTTGCTTCCCAAGTCAGTATTTTTGGTAAACATTGTTCAAATACAGCATCTGAATTGTAAGTACATTTATGGGTTATTTTTGACGCGAGATCTTTGTCTGCCGAGGTAAATTGGCTATATGCTTTATTTTCATTCATAAAGCTAACCTCTTCTTTGGTAAATTCGCTTCTTCTTTGATTATCACCAAGTTGTACAATATAAGCACCAATTAGACCAATAACACTACTCAATAACCATTGTTTCCATATTTTTCTTAAAGTAAAAGGCGTTTGAGTCCTAACGCATTTAATAAGATATAGTATTAAATAAATAGCAAAATACAGTGTTGCTAAAGCGATGATTGAACTACCGATAATAATTTTTGTATTTAAATATTCCATTGGTCCTCTATTTGTACAGGTGTTTTATAAAAATATGTTTATAATGGAGGGGAGTATAAATGAAAAACAATAGGTCACCAATAGAATAAATAATTAATATTATTTAACATTATTCCATTAATAAATAAAGGGTTTTATAAGAGCGATAAATCAAATGAGAATTGAATGTTATAGTTGGTCAGATGTTAGTGAACAAATTCTGCAGCAAGCAATAGCCTTACAGAATTCAGCTTTTGAGGATATGAAGGGTAATTTTTATCAGGTTGATATACCTTACAAGTTGGTACTGGCAATTGATGATAATCAGGTTATCGGACATGTAGCTGTTTATTTACGAGATGTTTACCTAGATTCATTTCCTGAAACCATTGGTATATTGAGTTGTGTAGTGGTGGCTCACAAATACCGAGGAAAGGGCGTTGCTGCATCATTAATAAAAAGGGCTCATGCTATACTGAAAGAATATTTTGTTAATTTTTCTATTTTATTTGCTGTTTCTCATGCTTATTATCTCTCCTCTGGATATATTCCGATGAAAAATCTCACCCGTTTTATTGAGAATAATGAGAAGAAAGAATTTATATATGACGGTGGTATGGTGTGTGAATTAGGTAGTCAAAATTGGAATGTAAATATATTAGAATTAAATGGGGAAGTTGTATAATTTACAAGTGGTGTAACAAATGGTGTAAATAGTATAAATAGGTGTAAAATTACTATTTATACCTTTAGATAAATATTAATAAAAAACTTAGTTAATATTGGTTTTAATATCTGATTTCTGCTCAATCAGAATAATTACTCAACGATAAATGAAACATCGACAGCTCCTGAATATTTATCTGCTATAACTTTGCCATTAGCACATAGACCAAATAGAAAAGTTTGATTAAAGGATTTTATATTATCCATATTGGGTATATAGTGACCATCAAAGAATCTAATGGCACTTGTATCATTCGCTTGACATGTTTGATTTGTTAAATTTTTTAATGATGCAACAACATAAACTTCTGATTGATTGTTTGATTTTGTTCCATTTAAAAGCATTCCAGACATATTTCCACTAACAAGACTATTATAAGCTTTTATTGTAATTTTTATGCCGTTAGGCATGGAAGCCAACACGCGATAGTTTCAGGGATAACCGTTTGTTGATTTGGCGATAAAACGGGGGGACTTATCGAGAAGCAAGAAACTGCGCTTACGCCTCCTATCAAGCCTTCTTTTAACTAAGTGAACAGCAATTTAATAGCTTAATGGTCGTAGACAAAATATACTCACAACCTCTAAGGATTACATAATGATTGGGAGTTAATAATGGTTCAACGGGATAGCCATGTAAAAACAGTAAATGCTAAAGATTATAATAAGTTATTTGATGTTCATAATAGAGATTCAAAAACTCTCGAAGCAGCATTTAAACAAGCATCTGATATAAGAAAATTTGAAATAGAACTTTATTGGAAAAGGGCTACGTATTTTTGGGCATTAATTGTAGTTGCTTTTGCAGGCTATTTTTCTGTTTTATCCATAGACATGGATAAGTTAAATGATAAGTATTTGGTTTCTTTAGTTATATCATGTACTGGTTTTGTTTTTACTTTTGCGTGGTTTTTATCTGGCAAAGGAAGTAAATATTGGCAAGAAAATTGGGAAAATCACCTAGATCTACTTGAGAATAAAATAACTGGGCCATTATATAAAACAAAAATTGGTCGCAAAAATGAAACTAGGTTTATAGAAAAATATATTACAGGACCATCAGAAGTTTCAGTATCAAAAATAAATCAATGGGTAGCTCTTTATGTAGGCATTATATGGCTCTTTCTTTGTATTTATTCAGGCTGTAAGTTGATAGAACAAGATGTTGCTGTTTTAAATGCTATATTTTTGATTTTATTGCCGTTAGTATCTGTTTTAACTTGTTTTTTTATGCTTAAAAAAGGGAGAACTCATATAGATTCCCATAATTTAAAAGTAGTATTACGAGAAGTGAATGTTACATCAGAATCAACTTTAGATAGTAACGATAACCAGCATGATTAACCAGCCAGAACACTGGATTTCCTCATTTCACTCCTAGGTTCGCATAAGGTATAACGTTATGTTGCAAAAGGGTTCTTGAGCGTTTCGGCAAAATAAAGAACGCCGAAAGGCTCAAAGTTCGTCTTTAACATAGCGTATCTTGTGCGAGCCATTTTGAATATTAAAGCTTCAGGAAATAAAACTGAACGAAGGAGTTTGTTGGTAAAAAACCGTAAGATTTGAAGCCCATCTGCATTTACCTACCATGGTTCGCATAATGTATATTATGTTAAATAGCATGTAATAACCAATAACTTCATTCCTAGCTCTAATCTGTTATTGTTATATTAAAATATTGGGCAAAAGCTTTATTGCCCTTTTCATTAATCGTCACTTCTCTATATCCTTGGTGGCGTTTTATCCAACCTTGTGTCTGTGCATGATTAAGTAATGCACTGCCAATTTGTCCACCTAGATGAAAACGCCTTTCACTCCAATCTAAACAAGGACAACAAATATTGCGCGAATGTTTTGCTTGGAAATTAAGTCCCATCAATTTAAAACGTTTATCTCCGAATTCAGTTATTTCTGTTCCATCTTTTGTTATCCATTCTTCTTGGCAAAGTACCTGATAAATTTTAACGGCAATTTCACCGGCTAAATGGTTATAGCATGTACGTGCTTTTCTTAAATGTTCTGGGGTGGTAATTTTTGCTTGTGATACATGAACTGTTGAGAAGCTCATCAAATTTTCAATAACTTTTGCTATATCATCACTAGCTAATCGAAAATAGCGATATTTACCACGAGAGATCACAGAAATAAGGCCGCTACTGAGTAATTTTGATAAATGGCTGCTTGTGGTAGATGCGGAGATATCCGCAACAATGCTCAACTCGGTGGCTGTCCACGCCCTTCCATCCATCAAAGCACAGAGTATTTTTACTCTGGAAATATCCGCAATAGCGGCTCCAACCGCGGCTATTGCTGACTCCAAAGTATGCTCATATTCCGTTTTTGTTTTGTAATTATTCATCTTATAACGGCTCTATTGTCCAGTACGGTGCAATTACGTGTGAGTACTTGTAAACTCATAACAACGTTCTAGTTTAACTATACTTATTTTATAAAAATCAAAAATGCTCTTTTTACCTTCCTGCTGTGCTTTGCTGTGCAAAATATTATTTTTCCATTGCAGTATAGCATCTTCATTTTTCCACCAAGAAAGCGATAATAGCTTTCCTTCCGTCGCTAGGCTTTGAAAGCGCTCAATAGATATAAATCCATCAATGTTGTTTAGTAATGGTCTTAGTTGCGATGCTAAAGATAAATATTGCCCCTGCTTACTTGTGGCTATTTGAACTTCGAAAATAACAGCGATCATTTTATTCTCCTTGTTAAGAATAAGCAGGATAACAAGGAAAATAATAAACGTTTCGATACCTATTGAAATGTTACTCCGTACTGAATGTAGAGTAGAAATGATGTTAGTATCTTTATTAAGCAATGATATCTTTAAAAGCACTTGTTACTTGTTATATTTATAACAAAAAATGTAGTATTATCAGGTTTTTATGTACAAAAACATAACGTAAGAGAAAAATAATGAAAGTTCATTATGCTGTAGGTAAATATATAATTGCTATATTTATTCTATTACTGCTTGTTATCACCACCCTATTATTTTTTACAAGCCATATTCAAGACTTTGACTATGAAAACAAAGATCAAGAAGAATTAAGTTTTGTATCTCAAGGAAACCGGCTATCAGGAACTCTTCTTACTCCTCAACATAAGACTCCGTCAGCGGTTATCGTTGTTATTCATGGTGATGGGCCTCAAGATCGTTATTCAAATGGTGGCTACAACCCTCTGTTCAATACATTTTTGGATGCAAATATCGCGATATTCTCGTGGGATAAAGCAGGCATTGGTGATAGTCAAGGAAACTGGCTACATCAATCAATGGAAGCTCGAGCTGAAGAAGCGGTAGCAGCATTAAAATTAATGCAACTTCGTTATCCCGAAGTTCAAGTCGGTTTTTTAGGGTTTTCTCAAGCAGGATGGGTTATTCCTATCGCCGCTAGTCAATCACAACCAGCTTTTTCTGTGATTATTGGTGGTGCTGTCAATTGGCGAGAACAAGGACAATATTATCAAAAATTGCGTTATGAACAGCAAGGAAAAACACCGGATGAAATTATACAATTGCTGGCAAAAGAACAAAAAGAAAATGATGATATTTTTGGACTACATGGTACAAAAGATCGCTCTCGTCGCAATGATATGAGTGAAGATCGATTTAATTTTGTTGTTAAAAATTACTTAAGTGATTCATCAAGTTATTTAAGAAAAATGAATGGTCATATATTAGCGGTATGGGGAAATAATGACTTAAACGTTAATGCTCAGCTTAATGCTTGTCGCTATCGTGCAATATTAAATACTCATCATCAAGCTGATATTGTTGTTTTCCCTCATGCTAGTCATGGATTACTCCGTGTGCCAGAATTTAATTACCAATTAGAAAGTGATTGGCCAATATACCGCTGTGGGCTGGCCGTAAAGCTTACACTGAAGGTTCGTTACCACTTATTATCGATTGGATAAAAAATAAAAATCCGGATTTCTCTCCCTATAATATGGATTGTAATTTATGATTTTTAACCATAATAACAATATAGATGGCTTTATACTTTGGTTGTCTCTTGTGTTACTTTCTTGTACTCTGCTACGCTTTATTATCAACCTATTTGAGTAAACCATGACAGAAGCTCGTTCTAAAGATCCACTACACGGTATCACGCTTGAAATGCAAGTTAATGCGTTAGTGGCTAAATATGGTTGGGTTAAATTAAGCCAACTAATCAAAATTAACTGTTTTAGAAACGAGCCAAGTGTAAAGTCGAGTTTGAAATTTTTGCGCAGAACTCCTTGGGCGCGCTCTGAGGTAGAAGCACTATATCTAAATCTTGTTGAAGAAAACCTTGATGATACAATCAATTATTCTGAAAGTGATCCTTGGGCAAATAGTCGCTACAAAAAATAATTGTTATTTTTATCAATTCTCATCTCTAAAATCCTTTGGTGTCATGCCAAACTCTTTTTTAAAAATAGAGTAAAAATATTGTAACGACGGATAGCCACACATCAAAGAAATCTCTTGTATTGATAATGTTGTTGTGGCTAATAAGTTTTTCGCCTTTTTCAGCTTCTCTTCATAAATCACAGCATGGATAGTCTTCCCTACTTCTTTCTTAAAACGCTGTTCTAAATTAGAACGCGACATATTTACAGCGTCTAACACTTGCTCAGTTTTTATTCCTTTACAAGCATTGTAATAAATATAGTGCATTGCTTGTACAACGGTAGGATCACTAAATGAATGAAAGTCTGTTGAGCGACGTTCAATGATTTTTACTGGAGGAACTAATATTCTTGGTAGTTGTTCGGTTGGATGCCCTTCTAATATTTGATGCAGAAGCTTCGCGGCTAAATATCCCATTTGTCGTGAACCTTGTACTACAGAAGATAACGCTATACGTGATAAATAACGTGTCATATCTTCATCATCAATGCCTATAATACTGATTTCTTCAGGCACATTAATATTTAAGTTATCACAGACTTGCAGTAAATGACGCGCTCTGGCATCGGTGACGGCAATAATGCCAGTTTGTGGTGGCAACGTTTGTATCCAGTCAGATAAACGATTCTGTGCATGTTGCCAATTCTCTTGTGTGATATCCATACCGTTATAAATGATGCCAGGGTATTTTTCGCGAGTAACTAATTGCCGGAATGCATATTCTCTCTCATTAGACCAATGCGGGTAGTTTTTTGCCGGTAATCCATAAAAAGCAAAATGTTTAAGCCCTTTTTGCTTTAAATGTAAAAAAGCTTGATGAATCAATTGGTAATTATCAGTAGCAATATACGGCACAGAAGGATAATCTTTTGCTTGATGATAAGAGCCACCGACACCAATAACAGATAAGGGTGATTGGCTTAAATGTTGAGTAATAATGGGATCGTCAAAGTCTGCAATAATGCCGTCACAAACCCAATGATTAATATTATCAAGACGGGTGCGGAAATCTTCTTCAATAAATACATCCCAATGGCACTGTGACGCCTGCAAGTATTCACCTACCCCTTCAACAACTTGTCGGTCATAGACTTTATTAGCGTTGAATAACAGCACGATACGAAAGTATTTATCTTTTTTCATATTAGATCACCCACTCTTCCATGTTGGCCATTAAACCACAGCTTTGTATTTGCCAGCATTCTCCTTCGTGGCTATGTGATTACTATCACACAAGTCAGATTTCGTAATAGCAAAGTAAAAAATAGGAATAACCAAGAGTAAGTACAACGAGTATTTTGTTGTTAAACCACATTGCCGAGGGGATTTTCATGAATCAGAATAACTTTAATAAATTAATTTCTAGGCAAAATACCTACAGTGCTAAATGGTGCAACAGTAACGCCAATATTATTCCATTATCGGTTGCCGATATGGATATTTCTGCACCAGATTTTATTATTAACAAACTCAGTCAGTTTAATTTAACCGGTATTTATGGCTATACCGATCTTAGTTCTGATTGGAATAATGTTGCGGTAAATTGGTTTAAATCTCAATATGCTTGGCATGTTACACCTGAATCTGTGGTGTTTTGCCCTCGCATTATCCAAGCCGTCTCTCTCTATATTCAAAATTTTACTCAAATTGGCGATAAAGTGACAACCTTGTCACCTGCTTATCATCCTATTAGCAATACAGTTTGTGTAAATCATCGCCAGCTACTAGAAAGTCCATTAATTTATCATAATGGGTGCTATGAAATAGATTTTGACGATTTAGAAGATAAATTTAAACAATCTGTCTGTTTTATATTGCTCTCTCCCCATAATCCAACCGGAACAGTATGGCAACAAGCTGATTTATTAAAAATTGCTAAACTTGCTGAAAAATATAAAGTTTTTATTATTTCTGATGATGTTCATGCTGATTTTGTTTTTGATAATGCCATTTATCGACCTATATCAACTTTAAGTAGCTATGTAGAACAACACTCTTTTATTTGCACATCACCGGCTAAAACCTTCAATTTAGCGGGGCTTGAAATAGCCAATATTGTGATTGCTAATCCAGAATATCGTGAGAAATTTAAACAATGCTTAATTGCCGCTGGTATTCATAATCCTGGTTACTTCTCTGTCCCTGCTTTCTTACAAGCTTATACCTTACAAGGTCAACAATGGATCAAGGAGCTTAAACATTACCTTGCTGAAAACAGGCAGTGGGTAAAAGAGCAATGTGCACGTTATTTTCCTGATTGGGTTATCACTCAAAGCCATGGCACCTACATGCTATGGATCAATTATCAAAAAATGCAGTTAACCGAACAACAATTAAAGCATTGGTTTGTTTCATTAGCCGAAGTAGAAATGAGTTGGGGAAGCGGTTTTGGTGCGGTTGGGGATGGTTTTTTCCGCATTAATATTGCTACACCTCGTTCAATATTAGAAACCGTTTTTACTCGGCTTATTCGTACCTCACCTCACGCCAGTTTGGAATAAATTACAATGAAAACGCAAACGATAAATAATCCGAGAACCCCTACACTTCTCGAGTCACTGTTTCCTATATTTACAATGGTGGTGCTATTAGGCGGAGGTTACGCCGCTTTTGACTTACCTCCTGAACCACTAATGGTGTTATCAACCGTCGTCGCGGCATTATTAGTTAAACGATTAGGCTATCGTTACGACGAAATCTTAACGGCTATCTCACAAAAAATCGCCAAAACGATGCCGGCTTTGCTGATCTTAATTAGCGTTGGTTTATTAATTGGGACATGGATGGTGGGAGGAACCATTCCACTGATGATCTACTATGGATTAAAGATGATCAGTCCTGAAATGCTATATGTTACGGCACTGCTAGTGACATCATTAGTATCAGTTTGTACAGGTACTTCATGGGGCTCGGCGGGCACTATTGGCGTCGCTTTTATGGGCGTTGCTGTCGGTATGGAGGCTAATCTGGCAGCAACTGCGGGTGCCGTTGTTGCTGGTGCTTACTTTGGTGACAAACTCTCACCGCTATCAGGGGATACTAACCTCGCTGCAATGGCGGCCAGAATAGATCTTTATCAACATATCTGTCACCTGCTTTATACCACATTACCTTCCTTGATCCTCACAGCGATTATCATGACTGTTTATGGTATGAATGGCGATTTAGCAGGACAAGGAGTGCCTGAAAAAGTCACCTTAATTACCAATGGGTTGGAGAATATTTATCACTTCAACTTGATCCTGCTTATTCCTGTATTAGTCATTTTATATGGTTCGGTCACGAAAAAACCGACTATTCCAGTTATGCTGGCCTCTGCCGCTATTGCGATGTTGAGTGCTTATCTTATTCAAGGATTTGGCTTACATGATATCGTAAAAAGTGCCGTTGATGGCTTTAATGTCTCCATGATCCAAGGTAAAGAAGTACCTGAATTATTAGGTAATTTATTAAATCGTGGTGGTATGAACTCCATGATGAGCACCCTACTTATCTGTTTCTGCGCACTCTCCTTTGCGGGGACTCTATCTTTAAGCGGTGCATTAGAAGTGATAGTTCATGCACTGCTAAAAATGGTGCATTCAACGGGATCGATGATCTTAGCGACCATTGCCTGTGGACTGACCATGATTGGTGTTACTTGCAATGGACAAATCTCTATTCTTATTCCTATCGAAATGTTACGTGGTGCGTATATTGAACGCGGTTTACACCCTAAAAACCTTGCTCGTACTGTTGAAGATTCCGCCACTATTTTTGAGCCTATCTTACCTTGGACTGCTGCCGGCGCTTATATGGCGGGCACATTAGGTGTTGCAACCCTAAGTTATTTACCTTGGGCTGTATTGTGCTGGAGTGGCATCTTCTTTGCCATGTTATGGGGTTTCACCGGTTTTGGCATTGCTAAATTAACACCAGAAGAGCAGGAAGAAATGACTGCTGAGCTTGGATCACATTCAGAATTACAACTTGATACTAAATAAGGACGGTTCCATGTCTTACTTTGATAAAATTGAACAAATTCAATATGAAGGTACCACCAGCGATAACCCTCTCGCTTTTCGCTACTATAATCCAGATGAAATTATTTTAGGGAAAAGAATGGAAGATCATCTGCGATTTGCTGCCTGCTATTGGCATAACTTCTGCTGGAATGGTTCGGATATGTTTGGTATTGGTACGTTTGATAGACCTTGGCAGACACCGGGAGAAGCACTAGAACAAGCAAAGCGTAAAGCGGATGTTGCTTTTGAATTTTTCCATAAACTCAATGTACCTTTTTACTGTTTTCATGATGTTGATGTTATCTCTGAAGGAAATAATATTAATGAATATATCACCAATATGGCAGCAATAACTGAGGTATTAGCGCAAAAACAGCAAGAAACGGGCGTTAAATTATTATGGGGAACTGCAAATTGTTTTACTCATCCTCGTTACGGAGCTGGTGCTGCAACAAATCCTGATCCAGAAGTATTTGCTTGGGCGGCAACTCAAGTTTGTGAAGCGATGAAAGCAACAAAAACGCTGGGAGGCGAAAACTATGTGTTATGGGGAGGCCGCGAAGGTTACGAAACATTATTAAATACAGATTTACGCCAAGAGCGGGAACAAATTGGTCGTTTTATGCAGATGGTTGTTGAGCATAAACATAAAATTGGATTCCAAGGTACACTGCTCATCGAGCCGAAGCCACAAGAGCCAACTAAGCATCAATATGATTATGATACTGCGACAGTTTATGGTTTCTTAAAACAATTTGGTTTAGAAAAAGAAGTTAAAGTGAACATAGAAGCTAACCATGCAACTTTAGCGGGTCATAGTTTCCATCATGAAATCGCCACAGCTATTGCATTAGGTATTTTAGGCTCAGTCGATGCTAACCGAGGTGATCCACAATTAGGTTGGGACACAGACCAATTCCCCAATAGTGTAGAAGAAAATGCATTAGTTATGTATGAAATTCTCAAATCCGGTGGTTTTACGACTGGTGGATTAAACTTTGATGCCAAAGTACGTCGTCAAAGTAATGATAAATACGATCTTTTCTATGGGCATATATCCGGAATGGACACCATGGCAATGGCATTACGTATTGCAGCAAGAATGATCCAAGACGGTGGACTTGATAAATTTATTGCTCAACGTTATGCGGGATGGAGTGCTGAACTTGGCCAAAATATCCTACAAGGCAAATTAAGTCTTGAAGAAGTGGCAAAATATGCACAAAGCAATACCTTAGCGCCCCGCTTACAAAGCGGGCGTCAAGAGATGCTAGAGAGTTTAGTGAATCGTTATATTTTTGGTTAAGGGTATAAAAAGATAAACACAGCAGAGTAGCGCTGTGTTTATTGATTTAATTAACATAAGATCATGGGGTAAAACGTCATGTATTTAGGGCTAGACTTAGGCACATCAAGTGTTAAAGCGATCATCATGAATGAGCAAGGTGATGTCGTTGCCAGTCATTCTATACCTTTAACCCTCTCACGCCCTCATCCTCAATGGTCAGAGCAAGATCCACAAGCATGGTGGCAGGCAACTGATGAAGCGATAAAACAACTGAGTCGTACTCAACCTATGGAACAGATCCAAGCCATTGGTCTCAGTGGTCAAATGCATGGCGCGGTATTACTTGATGCGCAGCAAAATATATTACGCCCTGCTATTTTATGGAACGACGGCCGCAGTGTGAAACAGTGTTTACGACTGGCAAAGCAATACCCTCAATTTAAAGAAATCACGGGCAATTTAGTTATGCCTGGGTTTACAGCGCCTAAATTGCAATGGGTCGCAGAAAACGAAGCGGAGATCTTTTGTCAGATTGCTCATGTGCTATTACCAAAAGATTTTCTACGTTGGAAAATGAGTGGTAATTTTGCCAGTGATATGTCGGATGCGGCGGGTACACTGTGGTTGGATATGCAAAAACGCGATTGGAGTGATGAATTATTAGCGGCAACGGGGCTTTCTCGATGTCAAATGCCGACCTTATTTGAAGGTAACCAGATAACGGGTTACTTACTGCCAGAAATTGCTAAAAAATGGCAAATGAAACAAGTGCCGATTATAGCGGGTGGTGGTGATAATGCAGCGGGTGCAATTGGTGTAGGAGTATATCAACCGGGTCAAGGAATGCTTTCTTTGGGCACATCCGGTGTCTATTTTGTTGTCAGTGAAAAGTTTCTCCAAAACAGTGATAATGCGGTACATAGTTTTTGCCATGCATTGCCACAAACTTGGCACTTAATGTCGGTAATATTAAGTGCGGCTTCTTGTCTAGATTGGGTATGCCAATTAACGGGGATCAGTGATGTTGGTGCAATGCTTAAAGAAATAGAACAGCATGCACATTCTGATAGTTCCCTACTCTTTTTGCCTTATCTTTCTGGTGAACGGACACCTTATAATAATGCGGATGCCAAAGGTGTATTTTGGGGGTTAACTCACCAACATCAGCGTGCGGATTTATGTCGAGCGGTGTTAGAAGGTGTCAGTTTTGCGTTGAGGCAAGGAATTGAAGTGGCGGATAAGGCTGGACAACACGCAGACAATATAACGTTAATTGGTGGAGGGGCAAGAAGTGAATATTGGCGACAATTACTAGCTGATATTACAGGAAAAACCTTGGATTATCGTCAAGGTGGTGATGTTGGTCCTGCGCTGGGAGCTGCTAGACTGGCGCAATTAGCGATAAATCCGGCTCATTTATCACAAATTATTCTTTCTCAGCCAAAACTTGAAACACGTCATGTTCCCAACTTAGAAAAACATAAGGCATATCAAGATAAATATAATGCCTTTAAAAAGCTCTACACACTTATTGAAACAATGAAAATATAAAACAATATTGCGTTAACATCAGGATTATACAAAGGGCGAGATGATACTTGCCCTTTTCTATTTATTGGAATAATACAGAAATAGCACTTAATGCTAATAAACCACCCATAATAAAATTAAATAGTTTTAATATGTTGGGATTTTTTAATCGCTCTCGTAAGCTATGACCAAAAGTGGCCCATATAGCAACACAAGGAAAATTAATTAATGTGAAAATAATAGCAACTAACAACATTGAAATATAAGGATATTGTGGTGAGGTATATAATGTTATCCCTGAAATCGCCATCATCCATGATTTAGGATTAATCCATTGAAATAATGCAGCCTCTAACAAGGTTAACGGTGAGCCTTGTCTATTACTATTTTGCTCAACAGAATGACTAATTGCCGTTTTCCAAGCTAACCACAATAAATACAGTGCTCCGAGATATTTTAATATATTGTAAATAATGGGCGATGATTTAATAAGTGTTCCTATGCCTATCCCCACAGCCAATAACATCACAAAAAAACCGAGAGACACACCGATAGCATGAGGCATTGTACGCTTTAAGCCAAAGTTAATACCTGATGCTAGAAGCATAATATTATTCGGGCCTGGTGTAATTGAAGTAACAAATGAAAATATGGCTAATGATAAAAAAATGTCGAAAGTCATATATAAAATTCTAATCAATAAATAATGAATAAGGAGATATTAAATTGCCTTTTCTTTTTTTATTTACCAACTAGTGCTTAATTTTATAGGAATGGTAATACTTAGCGCTAGAGAAATTCATTATTTTAGGAATTTGTCTATCTATATGGATAAGTTTCAGTTTTTATTCTATTATATGGAATTTTCTACGGTATGATAAGTTAAAATAACGATATTATATAATAAGGTAATTGAAGGTGACTTATTACTAGAAGATATAACCTGCCCTACAAATATATTATTCTGATACCTTTCAAGAAAATATAACTATTAGCCCTAATAAATATATTGATATATTAGGGCTAATATAATAGCTATTGCTAACGATACCCGCGACGATGGTTTTGGGCAGACCAGCTATAGGTTTCATCACTAGAGACTAATTTCTGTTTTTTCTTCTGGGAAAGGGCTTTTTTGCTGGCTTTTTCTACTTCGAGAGAGATTTCGGTAATAATAGCATCTTTCACTTTATTCATTTCGGCGTTAGTTAATTCACGCCCCAATTTCTTTCTCTCTTGACCGATTCTGGTTCTAACGCGCATCTGTTGGGCATCTGTCATCTCTTGAAGAGTCAGCTTTTTCATACAATCACACCCTGTATTGAGAAAGGAGTCTTTAATATAACATCATTTCAACGACTCACAATCAATCAATTGCCTTTTTTGATAGTAAAACGCGATCGAGATAGATATTACGCGCTTATTACACGCGTAATATCATAAAGTGAGTGAAGGATTAAACTAACAGATAGACCGATTAAATAAGTTTAAGAAATTTAACTTTAAAATCATCAATATCTTGTTGTGTTGTTGCCCAAGAAGTACAAAGGCGCAAACAGCTTAGCTGTGGATCGTCAAGTAATATGCGATGAAAAACAAACTGCTGCGTTAGCTTTTCTGCAATATCATTAGGTAAAATGACAAACACTTGGTTAGATTCTGGTGGTGCTAAAAAATCAAAACCATGCTCAGTAAAGAATGCAGCTAATTGTGAGGCCATCTCATTGAGATGTTTACCTAATTTAAAGTAGAGATCGTCGCTAAATAATGCCGCGAATTGTGCCCCTAATAACCAACCTTTTGCCTGTAATCCGCCCTTTTGTTTTAAGCTAAAGCGAAAATCAGAATTTAATGCAGGATGACAAATCACTAATGCTTCTGCTGACATAGCACCAATTTTCGTGCCGCCAATATAGAAAGCATCAGTTAAGTGTGCGATATCTTCAATCGTTAGATCGCTGTTATCAGACATCAACCCTGTCGCTAAACGTGCACCATCAAGATATAACCATAAATTATGTGCATCACAAAATTCGCGTAACGCTTGTAATTCGGCTTTACGATATACCGTGCCAATTTCAGTGGCATTGGTTATATAAACAAGTTTAGGTTGCACCCAATGTTCATCGTTATGTTCAGCGAGGATCGGCCTCAATAAATCTGGGGTCAATTTACCATCAGCAGAAAAAGTGGTGATCACTTTATGGCCTGTTGCCTCAATCGCTCCCGTCTCATGAGTCGCAATATGCCCGGTGCTGACAGAAATTACTGCTTGATGTGGGCGTAAAAAGTGAGAAATAGCGGTTAAATTAGTGATGGTGCCACCATTAAAAAAATGGATCTGCGCTTCGGGTTGTTTAATTCGCTGTTTGATTAATTCTTTAGCTTGATGACAAAGGGTATCCATACCATAACCATCATAACGTTGACCTACTGTATCTGTAATTGCCTTCATGACCGCAGGATGTGCAATTTCATTATAATCATTTTGGAAGCGGTACACGTGTACTCCTATTTATGTTGTGTTTGGTCTGTCTATTATAGATAAAAGAAAAGCATATGGCCTTTAATTGACAAATTATCAAATAAACACCACATGCTGAGTCTAATATATTTAAAAATAGAGCGATTTAAAACCGCCTATTTAAAACAAACTTCACCCCAACGGGCTAACCCTGCGGTTACTGAGCCGAAATCATTACCTTTTACAATAGGCACATTAGGTAACTGTTGCTCGATAGCTTGACATAAAATCGGTGAACGCGCAGAGCCTCCTGTCATAAACACCACATCAGGTACTACGCCCCCTTGTTGTACGGCATCATTGACCAAATCAATCATCTTATCTTTAGGGGATCCAATGGCTTCAACCATTTGCTGGCGAGTGATATTGGTTTCTAATGTTTCACTTAATAACGCGATGCTGGCTAAATAGGTATGGCAATCTGATAATGCCATTTTCGCCTCTTCCGCTTTGCGGACAATGCCATATCCTAGTGTTTCATTATAGACTTCAATTAAGCGTTTTATCTTTTCTGGCTCTTGGGCATCACGACGTAGTTGATTTAATGCCGCTAAGTTTTGTTGAGAATAAAAATCTTTTTGTGCTTCAACATTATTGATGGCAATAGGATCCCAAAATTGTTTTAACGGTAATTTTATGCCCGATGAAGTTAGCCCTGTCATGCCAAATAAAGGCATTAGCTGTTTAAAAGCTAGGTAGATATCAAGATCATTACCACCCACACGTTGTCCACTATGCGCTAATAGTGTACTGGCACGATCGGTTTTACCCCGATAGCTAGGGCCCATTTGAATCAATGAGCAGTCCGTTGTACCGCCACCAATATCAACTACCAAGACTGTTTGGTCTTTGGTTAATGTGGATTCATATTCTAAACCTGCGGCTACCGGTTCAAATTCAAATAAAACCTGTTTAAAGCCGGCTCGTTTAGCTGCATTAATTAAAATATGCTCGGCTTGCTTATTGGCAGCCTCTCCCCCTAACCCATTAAAGTTAATAGGTTTACCAATCATGGCATCAGTAATGGTTGCTTGGGTGCTTTTTTCCGCTTGTTGTTTTATATTGGCCATCATGGCGCACACTAAATCTTCAAAAAAGCTGATTTGTATCTCATGTAAGCCTGAGGCACCAAGAAAAGATTTAGGCGATTTGACGTAATAAACATCACGGGGATCTTTTAGATACAAACTTAATGCCGCCTGACCGAAAACAATATCCTCAGGCACTAATTCAATATCTTCATCACGATTAAACGCGATTGATTTTCTTAATAGTTGTTCGCCAATAGAGTTGGTAGGTTTAATATTTAAGTGGCGAAATAAATGTTCGGAAACAGATTCACGGGTTGGCGCACAAAGAGTAGATGGAATATAAACATTCTCACCTTCTAAAGGTAATAGCGTTGGTTTCCCCTCTTTCATCATTGCCACAGAACAATTTGATGTTCCATAGTCAAAGCCAATAAACATATCGCCTCCCAGCTAGACTTCGTTAAAAAAAAGACTGAGCACTCTACAACAAGCTTATTGTAATTACTACCAGATTGTGGTGTTTTGTCTTTTAATATTCGAATGGCGTTTCTGGCGAATAAAGTTTATTACAGCTTATTGTTATAGCCATATCAGGTTTTAAACCACCTAAATAACAATCAACAGAATCGGTTAATAGATGAAATAAGCACCCAACGGCAATGGCTTTCCATTTCCAAGAAGGAATAAACCATAAAACGATATAGACAATGGCAGCCCATAGAGTATGCAATGGATGAAAACCAACACTGCAACGATTGGGATCAAAGATTGGCGTTGCAAACAAATGGTCAATGTCTATTGCCATCGTACTCATCATAAGAAGCGCAGCAAGCCGCCAGTTTTTACCCCAAAATAGATAAGCGAGAGCTATTGGCGCTAAAAAATGTAAACCATAATGTATTATTGTTCTGGCGATTTCAAAGATCACAAACGTCTCTATTACTTTATTATTTGATAGGCAGCCCTTTTTATAAGGTGATTATCTCTATTTATCAAGGTGTATATTAGGTAAGCCCTGATCAATATCCCCTAAAGCAAAGGCTAAATCTACTGCGGCAATTAATGAACCTGTATAAGCATCTATATGTGAGAGTTGCGCATTTAATAGTGCAATTTCTGCGGTATTAATCTCCGTTACTGTACCTAGTCCATTGTTAAAAAAATCGACACTGGCGGTATAACTTAATTGTGCGGTATCAACGAGATTTTTAGCCGCTTTGTTTGCTTCAAGGGCCGATCTTAACGCATTCTCACTGAGAGAGATCTCTTTGATTGCCGTATCTTGGCTTTTGCGCAGATTTTCTTGTGCTAATTGGATATCTGATTGAGCATTGCTCATTCGCGACTGACGCATGCCCCCTTCATATAAGGGAATACTCACGCCAATTAAAATATTCGACGATGAAGTTCGTTGGCTAATTTCAGGTAACCCCTGAACATCAAAATGCCCCGAACCACCAGCAAGAGCACCGGCGAGATACACTTTAGGAAAATAGTCAGATTCAACAGAGCGTGCCGTTTTTAATGCCGCTTGCTCTAATTCATAGTGAGCTAAAATATCAGGGCGTTGTGATAACGCTTTTTTTATCACATCGTGAGTCAATGGGGAAATATCATCAGGTAAGCGCGCGTCATTATCATAATTCACTTTTATCTTTTCAAAGGGAGAGACACCTATTGCAGACAGTAATAACTGATATTGATCTTTTTCATGACCTTTAGCTAACACATGTTGTAATTCTACTTGGGCAACTTGTTGTTTGGCTAAAGCAACATCTAATACGGTTGCTAATCCCCGCGCACGTTTTTGCTCTATGGCATATAAAATATCGTTGCTTCTTTGCAGTGCCTCTTGGGTAAGAGTGACTTTTTTAAGGGCCGCACCATAACTAAAATAGGCAACAGAAACATCATGAATTATTTTTTGATGCATCAGATTAAAATTAAGGTTTGTTGCCAAAGAAGCATGTTTAGCGGCATCGGCTAAAGCTCCTCGTTTACCGAAGTCAAAAATAAGCCATCTAAAGGTTAACGCTGGAATAAAAGCACTGTTTGATGTTTTAATATCATCAACAATTGGATTGGCGGGTAAATCTACTTTTCCTCTTTGATAGCCTGCCAATGCTGTTGCGGTAATAATCGGCAAATAAGTACTTTCTACCATACCAATATCGGTGGCTGATTTTTTCGCTAATAACCAAGCAATCCGTGTTTCAGGATTATTTTGCTGACCAAGATCGATAAGTTCGGCCAATCCATAGCTCGTTTTAGTGGTTTGCTCTTGCTGAGGTGTGGCGAGGTATTGCTCAGAGGCTGCCATATAGTTTGTATTATTATAAGGCATCGGTTGTTGTGCTGAGTATTTCCCATAATCGCTAGTATCAATACATCCAACAAGTAATAAACTTAACCACGATGATAGAATATATTTTTTATGATTAATGGCCGATTTTATCATCATTTATTTTCTCTTATTAACTGTTTAAATACTTGTTCTCTTTCATTGATGGGCAACATCTTTATTTCTTCAGTTAAGACATTTTTCTTAAAATCATCTGGAGATAAAGGCAGTGTATCGGAATACTCACCATTATCATCAAAAATAAACCTATCAGCATAACTATGGCGACTGATGTAAGAAATCTTGCTTAATGACTGTTTAAAAAACAAGGTGAATACTTTGTTTCTTTCTTTATCTTTTCTCTCAAACAGCAGTAAATCAATATTATCTTTAGATTGTGCAATAGTCTCATTAATAGAGGCGACTAAATCTAAACACTCACTTTTATTGGCAGAGCATCTTAACTTTGTATAGTCATCTAAAATCGTGGCGAGCTGTTTGTATATTGTATTGACGATACTCGCGGGCCAGACTCGAGTAAAAATGACATACATAACAATATTGCCTAATAAAATACCCAAAATACGGTCGGAAACCACATCCATATCAAAACTCGGTTTAAAGCCATGTAGTGTCGTTAGCAAAAAGGCTAACCCTACTTGTACGCCAGCATAAGAGATACGTTCATTACCGGCGGCAACCCAGGCTGCAGGTAAAAGACAGAAGAAGATCAATACCATCAACTGAAAAATATCAGAAATATTAGGAATAATATAAAGCAGTGAGATCATGCCAATTAATGCGCCAATCAGACACCCTATTATTCTTAGTGTAAGTTTATGAACCGTTTCGCCCACTGAAGTAAGTGCAACCACATAGCAAGTGATCATCGCTGTATGGATACCTTGCCATTTAAAATAATCATAAAACAAATAACATAAAATAGCGGCAAGAGTTGTTTTAATAGCGAAGTATTTATGATTAGGATTACTAAATGCATCGCTTACAAAAAAGGGTGTGGCTTTTTTAATGGGTTTAGTGGTTCGTTTTGTTAGCAAAATAGTATTAAATTTAGCCAATAAAGCGATTCTCTTTATTGGCTGAAGACGTTGCACACTATCTTTAATGTTATCTAACGAGTGATTGGCAAAACAGTCCGCAATATATTTACATCTTTTCGCTAACATAAAACGTAACGATGTTGAGGTATTGTCATCCATTGTTATTGACATAACTAATATTGCATAGGAGTTATCAACCATGTTTTCTAACCATTGGATATCTTCTTTACCTAATAGATAAAGGATTTTCATAACCATCAAATAACGTTGGCATTCTGCTTGTGTTCCTAGTATTTCACTCAGCGTTATCTGATTAGTTTTTTTCCCTAAGAAAAAATCATGGGCTGCCATAAAGCGCGTTGAAATTTTATTAAGCAGTAATTTCCGTGGGCTAATACCAAAAAAATAATTGAATACAATCACCAATAGCATCGGCGAAACGGCCATTAATAACGCATAAAGCAATCCTCTGGTTGCAGCATCACCAAATGGGATATCTTCAATTAGCGTCATTAAAAAGGCGATCACCAAAGCAACTAAATTGCCTATATCACCAAGACTACTTGCTGAAGCTAAATACATAAAAATGGCTGAGAAAAAAGCCATAAAAAAGAAGCGTAAAATAATATTTTGAATAGTGAGATTAAACAGTACTAACGCCACACCAACCACAATGGAGCATAAAATAATGACCCCAAGGGAGAGTAATATATTTTGTACTGCATCCGCTTTAATTAAATAGATAATTAAATAACAGCTGATTGCTGATTCAGGGATTTCATAAACCATAGCGATCACGGCCATTAAGGCACACAGTAACGCTATGCGCCACGTAGTGGCGAATCGATAGTCAAAAGGTAATAAATCTTGTTTGACTTGTTTTGCTATCAGCGAAGATTTAACAGTCATCATCGTTAGGTACAATATTTACAGTAGCAGTGGCACCGATGCGCATGAGTGCTTCTGGTGGTTCAGTAATAATGACTTTGACAGGAAAACGCTGCTCAACCCGAACCCAATTTAATGATTTAGGTACATAAGGTAAGTCTCTTGGAATATTAATCAGATCGGTCGACATGACTCCCCGACTAATTCCTTCAACTTTACCTTTAATGGGGTGTTGATTATCAATCATGGAGTAAATCACCACACAGCTACCAATTTTTATATTATTTAAATCTGTCTCTTTAAAATAGGCCGAAGCAAACCAAGTATCAGAGTCAATTAAGGTAAAAACAGATTGCCCTGACAAAATAAATTCACCGGGAGATAAAACGACCCCTGCGATATATCCATTACTTGGCGCCCTTACCTCAGTATTACTTAACTCCCACTCTGCCATGGCAAGCGATGTTTTTAATGACTTGACTAATGCTTCTTCTGAATCGGTATTATTAATAAGTGCTTCAGATGCCACATTCTGTTTCTGTGCTTGTTTTAATGTCACTTCAGCATCATGTTTTAACGTCCGAGCATCATCGACTTGTTGTGCTGTGACAAAGCCTTTTGCTAATAAAGGTTCTAATCGATTTAATGATTGTGTGGCTAATGATAAATTGACCTGCGCACGTTTTATTTGCTCTTGTGCCACTTCTGAATTGGATGTTTCCGCAATAATAATACGTTGCTTATTGCTTAATGTCGCTTGTGCAATCTGTAGTTGCTCTTTTGCTTGCTCTACCCTGAGTGCGTACATTGTGGGATCAAGTGTAAACAGTAAATCGCCTTTTTTGACTTTACTATTTTCTTTGACATAAACAGCAGCAATGCGTCCAGGCACCGAGGCTGAGATATTAATTTTATTTGCATCAATGATGGCATCTTCACTAAGAGGATTTAATGCCGATATATGAATACTTTGCCATAATAAAATGAGCGTTATCAAAAAAACAATAATGGTGATCACGCGTGCTAGGCTTTTTTTAATTTTTTTATCCATAGTTTAATAAGTAAAATAAAGTAAGGAGATAGTTAAAGAAATTGATAACATAATCGCAAAATAAAATAACAAAGGTACTGGCAATTTATCATCAATTCCCCAGTAGATAAGTAAAACCCGTAGACAAAAAGCACCTAATAGGCCAATAAATGTACATAACATCCAATAGGGAAAATAAGCACCTAGCATGGGAATAAAAGGAGAATGCCCTTGTGAACAGCCCGTCAACAATACAGTCATCACAGTTAAGCTGATAATTCGATGATGTTTTTTTATTAAGTTCAAGGTAATACACCTATCATTTTATGATTAAATCCATTCATAGCTATCAATACTATAATATTTTTAGTTGTAATAAAGTGACTTATATTATTTTGCTAAAAATAGCATAAGGTTATTGTAGTTGAATTATTTATGATCAATTCAATTTTCTTTATTTTAAATACGCTTTTCAAAATAATGCCCCAGTGCTGGTTAAATAGAGTTTGATTTTATTACTCACAAAAACATGCTCTGTGTGTGCTATTAGGTAATTTTAAGAGTATAGTAGACAATCTTTCTGCCTGTTTAGATATTATAGTTTTTATTATGGAATCAACGCTTTCTGTTCAAAATATACGCCAACTCCTTGCCAATGAAACACCAATTATTGATGTTCGTGCGCCAATAGAATTCAATCAAGGAGCGATGCCCAACGCAATAAATCTACCTTTAATGAATAATGAAGAGCGTGCGGCTGTAGGGACTTGCTACAAACAACATGGCTCTCAAAAAGCGGTAGAGTTGGGGCATCAATTAGTTAAAGGCGAGATAAAAGTACATCGTGTTGCTGCTTGGCGTGAGGCTTGCGAGCGTTTTCCTTCCGGATTTATTTGTTGTGCTCGTGGCGGTATGCGTTCACACATTGTTCAAAAATGGTTAGCTGAAATAGGCATCGATTATCCTTTAATTGAAGGTGGATATAAAGCGTTAAGACAAGCGACAATCGAAATGACCAATGAGCTAGTACAACGCCCTATTATCTTAATTGGTGGTTGTACAGGTAATGGTAAAACAACCTTAGTACGCTCTTTACCAGAGGGAATTGATTTAGAAGGATTCGCTCATCATCGAGGCTCCTCATTTGGTCGCACTGTTGAGGCTCAGTTTGCTCAAGCGACTTTCGAAAATTACCTTGCTGTCGATATGTTAAAAAAATCCCCCTATCATTCGCGCTGGGTACTCGAAGACGAAGGCCGTGCTATTGGTGCTAATGGTTTACCGGAAAGTTTGCGTATACAAATGGCAACAGCCCATTTGGTTGTGGTGGATGATCCATTTGAGCGGCGTATGGCAAGACTCAAAGAAGAATATTTTGATCGTATGACTCATGACTTTATTGAAGCGTATGGTGAAGAAAAAGGTTGGCAAGAATACAGTGATTATTTGCATCATGGATTGTATGCTATTCGACGTCGATTAGGTGCTCAAAGAGCCGCGGAGTTAACCCAATTACTTGATAATGCTTTAGCCGCACAAAAAATAAGTGCGAATACGGAAGTGCATTTTTCATGGTTATCGCCTTTACTAAAAGAATATTACGATCCTATGTATCGTTACCAGTTAAGTAAAAAACAAGATAAAATTATCTATACGGGTAGCTATGAAGAAGTTGAACAATGGTTTGCTAACCATTAACTCCCTAGATTTTCTGTACTAAAATAAAGCCCCCAATAGATATTGGGGGTTAATTATTTTTGTTAAAAAAGCACTATTTTCTCTGAATCAAAAGAGTTAACTGACAATTAATATTCTTAGTTCTACGACTATTCACTTTTTTTACACAAACAGTAAAATAACCAAATAGTTCTGTTAAAACGTATAACAAGATGACTAACTTTATAACGTATTCTTATGGTTTGTTATTTTTTTCAAGAAAAAAGCCGCACATATAGCCATTATAAAATTAAACAACATACTAAAACTAAACGCTATCTTATAATGTTCAATTATATTCGTTGATATAACCTGTGTGAGGCTAAATTGCAAAATGATGGAAACAGATGTTACCCCTATAGCAGCCCCAATTTGTTGTAATGTTGCCGTTAATCCGGAAGCAATCCCTACAAGTTCAGGCTTCACTTTTTCTAACACTAAATTCAGCATAGGAGTCATAATCATGCCTTGTGTAAAGCCAACTAACAATAAGAAAGGAATAATTAATGTAGTGTTCTTAGGGGTAATCAAATAATAGACGCCTAAAATAAGCAAAATATAGCTGAAGGCATAACAGACTGCGCCCCAATAGATAACATGTTCGCCAATACTTTTGATCCACTTCGGTGTGAATAAAGAGGAAAGTATAAAACCGATACTTGCAGGAACAAACATTAAGCCAGAATCAAAAACCGTACGATTAAACCCACTTTGTAATAATATCGACATTATCATAGGAAAAGCAGATGATGTTGAATAAACAAAAACAACAATAATGAGCCCAATAACATATTGATGATTAGTAAAGAGTATCAGATCAAATAGAGGTTGCTTCCCTTGGTATTTTAATTTTTTTTCATAACAAAAAAATAGTATTAATAGACTTATTCCAACAAGAAAAAATAATGAACTAAACCATTGCCAGTGCCAGATAGGAAGCATCAACAATGGTAATAACGTAAATGATATACTAAGTGTAGATAAAATGACTCCTCCTATATCCAATTTGATATGATCGGATAATTCATTTTGGGTAAGATAGCGCGAAAAAAATAATGCGATCACACCAATAAAAAGATTTATCAAAAAAATAGTACGCCACGCTAACCCAAATATATTTAATGATATTAATAATCCACCTAAGGCTTGCCCTGCTATAGCGGCAGCACCTAACGTCATACCAAGTAAGCCGAATACTTTTTTGGCTTGTGAACTATCAAAATTAAGGCGAATACTTGAATATACTTGAGGGAATAACAAGGCTGCAGTTAGTCCTTGAAAACAACGGGCAATAACAAGTAAAACAGCACTTGGAGAAATTGCACATAATACAGATGATAACGTAAAGCCAAACATTCCAAAGCGATAGAGTGTTCGACGTCCATAAATATCACCTAATCGTCCACCTGTGATTAATAGCAAGCCAAATGCTAATTCGTATCCGACAATAATCAATGTGAGTTCGGTGAGTGTGGCGTTAAGTGTTTGTTCAATATTAACTATAGCGACATTAACGACAAATAGATCAAAGATAGTAACGAATCCAGCTAATAATAAAACAAATAAAGCGATACGTTGTTGTTTGCTCATTTCTTATCTCAATGATGAAAAAATAAGACTATAATAAGTTGTTTATCCTGATACAATTTAACCATTTATACTATTACTAAAAGCAATAGCCTATGACAGAAAGAAAAAGAACACGCCCCGAGCTTGCTGATTTTTTACGTACTAAAAGACAAAGTATTTCACCTGAGTCAGTTGGTTTACCTGGTACAGGGCGTCGACGCACTCCTGGTTTGCGCCGAGAGGAAGTGGCTGCACTCTCTGGTGTCGGATTAACTTGGTATACATGGCTTGAACAAGGGCGGGATATTGGAGTATCAAGTCAATTTCTAGATAATTTAGCGACAGCTTTACACTTAAATAGCGCGGAAAGGCAGCATCTTTACTTATTATCACATATGAGAGAGCCGACAGAAACCGGCATAGTGGAATACCAAGTTCCTGATACGATTTTAAAAATTTTAGCTGACTTTCCACCAGAATATATTTGCTATGTTTTAAATCTACACTGGGATGTTTTAGCTTATAATCAAAAAGCAGATCTATACTTCCATTTTTCGGACTACTGTACTGAAAATCGTAATTATCTCTATTTGTTATTTATGGATCCTAGATACAAAACACGCATCAATGATTGGGAGCATACAGCGGATAGATTACTTGCTAGTTTCCGGCGTGACCATGCAAGAGCTAAAAATGATCCAAATATTCGTAAGCTAATTGCTAAATTAAACTGTTCATCACCAGAATTTAAGCATATGTGGGAAAAACATGAGATCTACCCTCCCTGTGATGGAGTAAGAACATTAAATTTTGCTGGTAAAAACGAGCGTTATGAATACACCTCATTAGCATTTGATTTAGAAAAATATAATCGAATTTTAGTGTATATCCCTAAAGATAAGTAGAAAATAAAGGATATAAAAACTAAAAACATGCTTATTTCCATTATGGAAATAAGCGATTGCTCTTTTATCATTAGGTTTTATTTTTTTTAGTTACTAGAATGCCACTTTCTAAAACGAGGTGGTTTATGACTAAATATGTTATTTTTAGTTTTTTTTTAGTATTGATTTATCCTCTTGGCGTTGATCTATACTTAACTGGATTAACAGCAATTGCTAGCGATTTAAATGCTTCTGAAGTGACATTACACCATGCATTTTCAATTTATTTGATGGGAATGGTGTCATCCATGTTAATTGCTGGATGGTGCAGTGACAATTTAGGTCGTAAGCCTGTTATTTTATTTGGTACTCTGATTTTTTTCTTAGCGTCATTAAGTGCTGGACTTTCGATAACGGAAAAACAGTTCTTGATTTCACGATTTTTTCAAGGTAGTGGCTCAGGTTTTTGTTACGTTGTTACTTTTGCGATATTAAGAGATACATTAACAGAACAGCAACGTGCTAAAGTACTTTCTATGATAAATGGTATTACTTGTATTATTCCGGTATTAGCTCCCGTTCTAGGCTTTATTATTTTATTATATTGCGAATGGTCAATGATGTTCTATCTTATGGGGGCTTATTCCCTATTGGTTTTTATCTTTTGTTTTTTGGGGATAAAAGAGACTTACCATAAAAAAGAAATTAAAAATAAAAAAGTAAATCTATCTGTAATAAAACCAACAACAGACTCTTTTTTCACTCGCTATTTTTTAAGTCGTTTACTTATTTCCTGCTTAGGAATGGCCGTTATTCTTACTTATGTCAATATTTCCCCTATTGTAGTGATGCAACAAATGAATTATTCAACAGGAGAGTATTCAATATTAATGACATCATTAGCAATGATAAGTATGACCATTTCTTTTTTAATGCCAAAAATATTAATGAAATACCGCTATAAGCATATTTTATCAGTAGGGTTTATATGTTTTGGAATAGGTATTATTTTCCTTTTTATAGGGAAAAAGAGTGACATGCGTTGGTTTTTTATTACCTTTGCATTATGCGGCTCAGGATTTGCGTTATTATTTGGGATTATTATGAGCCAAGCACTTTCTCCCTTTAGCCAACGAGCCGGCGTTGCGAGCTCTGTGCTGGGTATTTCACAATTAAGTTTTTCTTCACTTTATATTTGGGTAATGGGGTGGATTGAAGTATCCTCAATAAATATGTTGGTGGTTATTTTATTTATCAGTTGTATTGTAGGTACTCTTTTTCTATGCTTTCCTCGGTTCACAGAACAAAAAAAGGTTAAATATAATGTCTAACAAACCATTACATAGAATTGATTTGAATTTGTTAGTCATATTTCAAATTCTTTTACAGGAGCGCAGTGTCACCTTGGCCGCTAAGTGGTTATCCATTTCTCCTTCTGCTGTGAGTAAAGCATTAGCCAAATTAAGGATATGGTTTGATGATCCTCTTTTTATCCGTAGTCCACAAGGGTTGATCCCAACACCATTATCGTTAAGTATTGAAGATTCTTTATCTGATTTTATTAATATTAGCCACCATATAGCCAATAAACGTAATACAGAAGTTCCTGTTGGACTTAAATTTAATTTAGTTTTAGAAACACCGTTACATCAGGTCATGTTACCTTCTTTACCACAACAAATATTATCTCATTACCCAAAATCCACACTTCAGATAAAAAATTGGGAATATAATTCCCTTTCTAATATTATTGATGGAGAAGTTGATATTGGGCTTGTTGGACGTGAATACTATTCACGCTCAAAAGAGTTATTAGAGCTACTTCCTGATGTGATTGATTATGAAATATTATTTGATGATATCCCACTTGTTTATCTACACAAAAATCATCCGTTAATGAAAATGAAGTGGGATCTTAATAATTTTTTATCGTTTTCTCAGGTGAGTACAGAATATGACAAACAAAGTCATTGGGCTTTGGATAATATCTTAAAAGAAATGAACAAAAGTCGTCAGATAGCAATTACTTATACTTCTTTTGAGCAATCTCTTTTTATGATATCTCAACCTGACCATCAATTAATTACTTGTGCACCAGGATATTGTCGTTATTATGTGAAAACACATTTTCCTGATATTGTAACATTACCTATCCCTCTCCCCCCTGTGTTTTTAGAACAGCTTCATCTACCTTTTGTTTTGTTATGGCATAAGCGTAATAGCCATAATACAAAAATTATATGGCTAAGAAATACAATAAGAAAAAGTATTAACCAACAAACCTCCGATATCTGATAGTTAAAAATAATAAAAAGGTGATTTGATATCAAATCACCTTTTATAAACTTATTAACGCTATATTAGTATATATCTATTTAACGACTTCACCACTATCAACAACGGTTTGGCGTACTTTATTCGCAAAATTTTGAGCTTCACTGATAATCGCTTGTTCATCTACGGTTAACAGTTGGCGATCTTCCATCAAAATTTTACCATCTACAATGGTATGACGAACATTACTTCCATTCGCACCATAAACTAATGCTGCATATGGGCTATACATAGGCACCATATTAGGAGCTTTAGTATCAACAACAATAATATCAGCAAGTTTTCCCGATTCTAAAGAGCCTAATTTATCTTCCATATGTAATGCCTTGGCTGAGCCTATTGTTGCCATTTCAACGACGGTTAATGGTGGCATTGCGGCGCGATCTTTATTCTCTAATTTATGAATTTTGCCTACTAAATTTAACTCATTCATCGTTGTGAGTGTATTGCTCGACATTGGACCGTCAGTCCCTAAACCAACACGAACACCTTTTTCTAGCATGGCAACAACGGGCGAAACACCTTTGGCTGATTTGGTATTAGCACTAATATTATGAGCCACACCTACATCATATTTCTTTAATAAATCAATATCTTGCTCATCAACCATAATCGCATGAGCGGCAATGACTTTATTATTTAAAGCGCCAATATCTGCCATATATTGAACTGGGCTTTTACCATCGGTTCGTTTTGCAATTTCTTCTTTCTCTCTATCGGTTTCTGCTAAATGGATCATCACAGGGGCATCAAGTTCTACCGATAGTTTAGCAATTTTTTGCAGGTTCTCTGTGGTATTAGTATAAGGTGCATGAGGCGCAAAGGCAGGAATAATGCGCGGGTGATCTTTATATTCATTAATAAAATTGACAGCATATTGAATGCCTTCTTCAGGAGTTTGTGCATCAGCCACCGGAAAATTAATCACTGATTCACCTAAGATGGCTCTATTTCCCATCTTATCAACCGTTTTAGCGACTTCATCTTCAAAATAATACATATCAACATAGGTAGTTACTCCCCCTTTTACCATTTCAACATTGGCGAGGTTTGCTCCTACGCGAACCATATCGCGAGACACCATTTTATTTTCTAAAGGGAAAATATAACGATGTAATCGGTCTGGCACGTCATCGGCTAAAGAGCGAAAAACCGTCATTGATGCATGTGTATGGGTATTAATTAATCCTGGCATCACGATATCACCATCCACATCTAACACTTTGTTGGCTTGGTATTCTTGTGTTAACTCAGGCCCCCCAACGGCGATAATTTTATTTTCTTTTACAACAACCGTTCCTTGTTCGATAACCTGATTTTGTGCGTCCATTGTTAACACTGTGCCATCGACAATCATTAAATCAGCCTGTTTGGCTGCGTGACTAGTAAAAGAAACCGCCATAACAGCGAGTGCAAGCATTGATTTAGTAAATGACATAACTACCTCTCGGATGGTAAGAATATTCAAAAGTTTATTATTTTATTGATAATTTATTATTTTTTACGTTTTTGCTGTAGTAACCATTTATCCAACTCATTAGCAAAAAGTTGCCGGTCGCGCTGTGATAAACTTGCTGGTCCTCCTGTTTGAATGCCACTTGCTCTCATCGTATCCATAAAATCACGAATATTTAATCGTTCGCGGATTGTTGACTCTGTATAACGTTCACCTCGAGGATTTAGTGCAATAGCCCCTTTTTCGATCACTTCAGCCGCTAAAGGAATATCGGCAGTGATCACCAAATCATCTTGGTTTGCACGTTGTACAATTTCATTATCAGCCACATCAAAACCTGCAGAAACTTGCAATGTGCGCAAATAAGGCGATGCGGGTATACTTAATCGCTGATTTGCCACAAAAGTGATCACCACTTTTTCTCTATCTGCTGCCCGATAAAGTATCTCTTTAATAACTTTAGGACAGGCATCAGCATCAACCCATATCGGCATAGTAACTCTCTTTGATTGTTTCTTTTTGAAAATTAATCCTATTAAAATAACACATTCCCACTCATATCGTTATTAAAGCAGGTAAATCACATAGTCTTTTTGAGTTAAGTGTTAAGTGATTAACGCGTAAAAGTGCATGATATCGTAAAATAAGTCATCGGCTAACCTTACTCCACTGTCTTAATGGGGTAAGTTTATGGCATAATGCCGCCCCATTATCTTTATCATTCACTAATCATGAGTATTCGTCTTGTTAATAAGTAATAATATCACTATGCAGTTTGGTTCGAAGCCACTGTTTGAAAACATTTCTGTTAAGTTTGGTGGCGGTAATCGCTATGGTTTAATCGGTGCTAACGGCAGCGGTAAATCCACCTTTATGAAAATTCTCGGTGGTGATCTCGCGCCTACTAGCGGTAACGTATTCCTTGATCCTAATGAGCGCTTGGGTAAGCTAAAACAAGATCAGTTTGCTTATGAAGAGTTTACCGTGCTTGATACGGTAATTATGGGGCACGCTGAGTTATGGGAAATTAAACAAGAGCGTGAACGTATTTATAGCTTACCGGAAATGAGTGAAGAAGAGGGTTTACGTGTTGCCGATCTTGAAGTGAAATTCGGTGAAATGGACGGTTACACCGTTGAATCACGTGCCGGTGAATTATTATTAAACGTTGGTATTCCACTTGAGCAACATAATGGCCCAATGAGTGAAGTGGCGCCAGGATGGAAACTACGTGTGCTCCTTGCACAAGCCCTATTCGCTGATCCTGACATCTTATTACTTGATGAACCGACGAATAACTTAGATATTGATACGATCCGCTGGCTAGAACAAACATTAAATGAACGTAATAGCACTATGATCATCATTTCCCATGACCGCCATTTTTTAAATATGGTGTGTACTCATATGGCCGATCTTGACTATGGTGGATTAACAGTTCACCCAGGTAATTATGATGAGTATATGTTAGCGGCAACACAAGCGCGTGAACGTTTACTCGCTGATAATGCAAAGAAAAAAGCACAAATTAGTGAATTACAATCCTTTGTTAGCCGCTTTAGTGCTAATGCATCAAAGTCTCGTCAAGCCACTTCGCGTGCAAAACAAATTGAAAAAATTCAATTAACCGAAGTTAAAGCTTCCAGCCGACAAAATCCCTTTATTCGTTTTGAGCAAGAGAAGAAATTATTTCGTAATGCGTTAGAAGTAGAGAATATTGCTAAAGGTTATGAAGCAAATACGCCTTTATTTAAAGACGTAAATATGATGCTGGAAGTGGGCGAAAAAGTGGCGATTTTAGGCACCAATGGTGTGGGTAAATCAACCATGATCAAAACATTAGTGGGTGAATTAACGCCTGATAATGGACGCGTTAAATGGTCTGAAAATGCCACTATAGGTTATTATGCACAAGATCATGCCACTGATTTTGAAGTTGATATGACCGTTTTCGATTGGATGAGTTTATGGATGAAGCCAGAAGACGATGAACAGTCGGTGCGTAGTGTATTGGGTCGCCTTCTTTTCTCACAAGATGATATTAAAAAATCAGTCAAAGTATTATCTGGTGGTGAAAAAGGCAGAATGCTGTTTGGTAAATTAATGATGCAAAAACCAAACGTTCTGATTATGGATGAACCTACCAACCACTTAGATATGGAATCTATTGAGTCACTGAATATGGCGTTAGAACTCTATCAAGGGACGTTAATTTTTGTTTCTCACGATCGTGAATTTGTCAGCTCATTGGCTAACCGCATTATTGAAATTACGCCTGAAAAAGTGACTAATTTCCAAGGCACTTATGATGAGTTCTTGGCTAAGAAAGGGATTGATGGTTAGTACCTCCCCTTATTTATTAATATAAAAATAAAAGGCTTGGTGTTATTTTACGTTCCAAGCCTTTATTTTATTAAAGATAGAATTATCGCTGTAGCTATTGTCACTTAATTCATTGTAATTATGGGCGCTTGTTATCGGAGTAAGGAGATATACTCACTTGGTACTATATTATTTATATAAATATTATTTATAGTCTCATCAGTAACATTGAATTCAAGTGATCCAATAAATGGAAAGTTATAATCAATAATAGCTTTCCTTAATGATCCACAGGCTTTTTCTTTTTTGTCTTCATCTTTAAATAAAGTTTCCATTCCATGTTTTATAAATCCTTCTATTATACCTACATGAGGATTGTACAATGACAATAATTCGATTTTAATTAAATTCAAAAACTCTTTTGAATTTTTATCTTTTATATTTAAAGCAACAGTATTCTTCACAAGTTTTATTTGAATATTTTTTCTATATTCTATATCAATATGCTGTATTATATTCATAAGTTTTTGTAATTTACAACGGTCTTCAATTTTATCGTCTACATTAATTCTAGAATTATTTATATTATATAAACGAACAAAATCTGTTACACCATCCAAATAACGCTCTACGTTAAAATAATTATTTGGTAGTAAGTCGTTTTTTATCTGGGATAAATAGACATTGTATTGATTAATATCATAATTGGCTTCATTAGGAATTTCATGCAGTCTTTTTTTTATATAACTTCTTATATTTTCTATATCTTCTTTTATACTTGGATTTTTATTATGTATCCGATCTATCATGTCTTTAATTAAATTATCTAATGATACCTCACCATTATAAACGTTTTTTATAACAAATTTCATTTTTAAATCATAACCATCTTTTAAATATAAATGAAAATTATCTTTATATTGCGCCCCTGTCATAGAATATAATTCTGCAAAGCTATCAACCTTATCAAATATTGAATTTTTAGGATTGAAATAGGTATGATAAAGTAAGTTAAGCACATGTTCTTTTTGACCATGATTAAACCAGTCTTTTATTTTTTCCCAAATAGACATTGCATCTCTAGCTTTAGATGCGTGTGATAATTTGTTTATTTGCGAAGTTGATATATTTACTCCACCAATTGTTAATTTACTCATATAACACCTTAATGATAATTACATATTAATTGAAATGCTTCTCTTTATTTATATTGGGAAAATATTTTATTTTATCTTTTAATTACATCATTATATTAAAAATATAGGTAATATTAATTTCATGTGGTATTTAAATATATAAAGATTAATACATGTTTTTTTGTTTAAAATTTAACATTCTGTTGTTGTATGTTACCAACCACGAGTCAATCATAATCCCCTTTCATTTTTGATGAAATTATCATGTTGCTCTTTTGAAGTCCTACCTTATGGTTATGTTGCTAAGAAACAGACAACCGTATAAAAGTGATGCAACAATATTAGAAACACCACAAATGATTTCGGTTGTTAATCGCGCCCAATTTTCTTTTTTGTGACAGTGTCACGCTTATTTTATATCAACAACCAGAATATTCATTATTTAATAGTCTGGTTAACTTAATAATTGTGTAAATTGTCGATATAATAGCGCACCTAATGTTTGTGATGTGTATTCCGTACTGTGTTCTAAATTATCAACGGCAGCATGCATACCATGATAAATAAGCGTGCAGGTTAATTCAGGCTGTAGGACTTGCCACGTTTTATTCTCTGTCCCCCCCATTAATATCTTTTGTAACTGCTGTAGCGCCCTATTTTCATGAATATTACCGCTTTGATGAAAGACTTGATGAAAAAGCATATCGTGTAATTCTTGTTTTTCAACATAAGCAATAACGCTAGTTTCACACCACTGTTTTAATTTAGCGCGAAAATCTTGAATTTGGCAGCTTGCCATTGCTTGCTCAACTTTATCAATATACCAATCCATATATCGAGTTCGCAGTGCGTCGAGAATATCTGTTTTTGCCGTAAAATAGTGATAATACGTTCCTTTAGCGACCCCCGCTTGTTTTACAATATCGCTGACGGTTGTGGCATCAAATCCTTTTTCAAGAAATAGTGTTTCTGCGGCGTTCATTAACTCTTCTAAACGAACTTCGGCTGGCTTTGTTCTTGGTTTATCGATATTTTTTTCTTCTAATGACATTGCTCATCTCCCTCTAAGTGGCTGTTAAAGGGTACTCCATATTGAGAATAGCCACAATAACCGTAAATGAAACTTATTATCATCAATTGATTGACCGACGGTCAGTCGGATATTATGATACTACTATTATTTCACCATAAAGGTAATAAAACTTATGAGTTATACAAAACGGTTGTCACTTATTTGTGCTATCTGTTTAGGCACATTTATGGCCACTCTTGATATTAGTATCGTCAATGTTGCTCTACCTACTATTCAGAATGATATTAATGCCAATATGGCTACATTACAGTGGATTGTGGATGCTTATGCACTATGTCTATCAGCTTGTATTTTGTCTTCCGGGCCATTAAGTGATCGTTTCGGACGAAAAAAAGTGTGGCTCTGGGGGGTGATTATTTTCACTCTAGGCTCCCTTATCTGTGCTATTGCACAACAACATGAAATATTAATCCTTGGGCGTATTATTCAAGGTATTGCAGCTGCAGCCCTTATTCCTGGCGCATTATCACTTATTACACATGCCTTTCCTGTTGATATTGAACGTATCCGTATTATTGGTATTTGGTCTTCGGTTAGTGCATTATCACTGATTATTGGCCCTATCCTTGGTGGTGCATTAGTTCATGCCAGTGGTTGGGCAAGTATATTTCTTATTAATATTCCTATTGGTGCTATTACAGTATTACTAGGCTGGTATGGATTAAGTGAAAGTGCCGATCCTGAGGATGTTGCGTTAGATCCCCTAGGACAATTAACCAGTATCTTGGGATTAGGTTTACTAACCTATGGTTTTATTGAAGCAGGCGCTGTAGGTTGGTCTGATTATCGTACTGTATTCGCATTAATTGTCGGTCTGATTTTTATTACCCTGTTTGTTATAGTCGAAAAACGTATTGAACGCCCGTTATTACCGCTATCGTTATTTAAAGATCGCTCGTTTTTCCAATATAACCTTTCCTCTTTTACTTTGGGATTTGCCACTTATAGTAATGTCTTTTTTATCGCTTTTTTCCTACAAAAAGCACAAGGCTGGAGTGCATTAGAAACAGGTTTAAGAATGGCTCCTGAGTTTATCGCCATGGCTCTTTTTTCTATGTTATTTGGACGGTTCTCTCGTTATATATCTGTCAGAAAATTAATGATCTTTGGCTTTTTGTTGATTGCAATATCTTCTTGTTTATTGGCAACATTAGCAACAAATAGCTCTTACACAATAACAGGAAGCTATTTATTTATCTTAGGTGCAGGAATGGGATTAGCGACACCCGCAATCGGAGTTTTAGTTATGAAAAGTGTAGCACCGTCTCGCTCGGGCATGGCGTCTGCAACCATGAATGCATTAAGACAAACCGGTATGACAATGGGAATTGCGTTATTAGGTACATTAATGATACAGCAAGCAATTAATTATATGATGATACAAAGTCAAGCATTAGGAATAGTGGTAGAACCGATTAATATTATTACGTTAGTAACAGAAAATAAAACCGCTTCCCTAGATAATCAGTTGGTTGCCCTATTACCTGAAGCATTTAATTCAGGATTTGCCTATGCCATGCTAACCGCAGGACTTTCCTGTTTTATTACTCTGTTTATTATGCTTTTTCCTTGCAAAGAGAAACAAGGTGCACTTTCTCAGCAGATAGCGGATTAATTATTATAAACGCTGAGTTAAAAATGCAAGAAAATGTTCAATATTACGTGAAAGCGAACGACGACTTGCATATATCGCGACTAAACTAATTGATGCGGGCTGTTGAGGAAAAGAAATGGCTCGCAATTTGCCTGCCTTTATCGCATCAAGGCAACAATGTTCAGCTAAAATAGCAAAACCTAAACCTTTTAATACGGCAGCTTTGGCTAAGATAGCACTATTTACACGATAACAGCTATTAATTGTCACTTTTACAGGGTTCTGCTCTTTATCAATAAAGATCCACGGTTGCCCTTCTAATGCACTTAAACTGGAAATACAAGGTAATTGGCTTAGTTGTTCAATATCTGTAGGGATACCCGTTTTTGCTAATAAGCTCTCTGAGGCAACAACAATACTACGCCACGACTTTATGAGACGTGAATGGTAGCTACTATCGGCTAATTGGCCACGATGAAATGTTAGAAGTAAATCAATATCATCTTCTATAACATTTCTTGGCATTAGCTGCGTATCACATTGAATGGTTAAGTTAGGATGAAGTGCAGCAAAATCCGCTAAAATATCGGCAAGTAACTCACTGCCATATTCACTGGGTATCGTGAGTCTAAAGGTTCCTGTTAATGGGCCATCACTCGTTATATGTTCTACAACATTATCTAATTCATATAAGGTCTTTTTGGCTTGCTGATACAAGATTTTCCCTTGCTCAGTTAAACGCATTTTTCGCGTGGTTCTATCAATTAATCGGCAGTTAAGCTGTTGTTCTAGCTGTTTTATTGCCCTACTGACATTAGATGTTGGCATAGAAAGCGATCGTGCAGCACTGGCAAACTGTGCTTGCTCTGCAACCGCAGAAAAAATACGTAATAAATTAAGGTCAATTGACATAAAAATACTGCCTATATGGGAAGTATTGAATATAGGCAGTGTAACATTGATTGCTCTCTCACTTGAAAAGAATTAACAATAACCATAGGACATTAATTTTTGATAACGTTTCTCAAGCAGTTCTTCTTTAGAATAACGATTCAATTCTGTTAAATCTGCGAGAAGCTGTTTTTTTACAAATTTAGCCGCTTGCTGGTAGTGGCGATGTGCGCCTCCCAATGGTTCAGGAATAATTGAGTCTATAATACCCAATGCCTGTAATTTAGGTGCCGTCATTCCCATGGTTTGGGCGGCAATAGGTGCTTTATCAGCATTTTTCCATAAAATAGAGGCACAGCCTTCGGGCGATATGGCAGCATAAGTACTATATTGCAACATATTTACTCGATCCCCCACACCTATTGCTAATGCGCCACCAGAAAAACCTTCCCCTGTTATTGTACAAATTATCGGTGTTTTTAATCGGGACATTTCAAGAATATTTCGTGCTATGGCTTCTGATTGCCCCCGCTCTTCAGCGCCAACCCCCGGATAAGCACCCGCGGAGTCAATAAAAATAATCACTGGTAAATGGAAGCGTTCAGCCATTTTCATCAGGCGTAATGCTTTCCGATAACCTTCTGGTGATGGCATACCAAAGTTTCTTTTTACTTTCTCTTTAGTGTCTCGCCCTTTTTGTTGACCGATAATCATCACTGGTTTTCTATCTAAACGCGCTAACCCTGCAACAATCGCTTTATCATCAGCATAAGCACGATCGCCGGCCAACTCTTGGAAATCAGTAAAAATAGCTTTGATATAATCTAATGTATAAGGGCGCATAGGATGACGTGCTAACTGTACTATCTCCCAATCCCCTAAATCAGAAAATATAGAGCGTGTTAATGAAAGGCTTTTTTGGCGAAGTTTGGCGATTTCTTCGTCTATATCAACTGCCGTTGTTTCATCTTGAGACTGTTTAAATGCAAGTAATGCATCTATTTTCTCGTCTAATTCAACAATAGGCTTTTCAAATTCAAGATGAATAATAGACATAATTTGCCTCTTAGCTAAATCGGGTTATATCAAACTATCTAGTCTAGAGAAAACTAACTTATTGTTATAGAGATATTTTTGATAAACAGTGTTATCAAAAATGGGATAATAAAATAGGTAGTGGTTAAAAAAATTTATTTTCTAGCTTTTATCTCTATACAGTTATTTATAAGTTATGTATAAATATACAGCAGGACAGTTTTCACCAGAAAATTACCAAACACAACAATAATCCATTAATACAAATAATTAAAATGATAATATGTTCTCAAAAAAATCTCGTTCTACAACTGCACTACTCTTTTCATCACTTATTCTGACTATAGGAAGAGGTGCAACACTGCCTTTTATGGCGATATACTTATCACGACAATATAAATTGCCTGTTGATGATATTGGTATCGCAATGTCTATTTCACTGACTACGGGGATAGTATTCAGCCTTGCCTTTGGTATGCTGGCAGATAAATTTGAAAAAAAACGTTATATGGTTTTTTCTATTATTACCTTTATTATCGCATTTGCTGCTATCCCAATGGTCAATAGTACTATTTTAGTGGTTATCTTCTTCTCAATTATTAACTGTTCCTATTTAGTCTTTTCTACGGTATTGAAAGCTTATTTTTCTGAAACTCTATCAATATCAGCAAAGCCTAAAATATTTTCACTAAACTATACTTTTATTAATATCGGATGGACGGTTGGCCCACCTATTGGCACATTATTATTAATGTATGGTACCCAATTACCTTTTTGGTTAGCGGCAATATCCGCCAGTATTCCTTTATTTATGATCCAATGTTTTGTGCAACGTTCAGTGGTAGACCATTCCACAGAAGAAAATAGTGTAAAGTGGGATCCGAAAATAATGCTAAAAGATAAGGCATTAGGCTGGTTTGTGCTTTCAACTTTTTTTGGCACATTAACTTTTGGTACATTTGCTTCGTGTATTTCGCAATACCTTTTAGTTGTTTATGATGCTAAATTGGCTGAATCTGCTATTGCGGTGATCCTCCCCGTCAATGCGGCCATTGTCGTCTCATTACAATATATCGTCGGCAAACAAGTGGTTGCTGAAAGACTACGTAAATTAATGACCTTAGGCACACTCTTTTTTATCTTAGGATTAGCAGGCTTTATGCTGGCGGGTGATAATTTAATTTTCTGGGCAATGGCGATAGCAATATTTACCTTTGGTGAACTGATTTATGCACCTGGTGAGTATATGATGATCGATAATATTGCGCCGTTAGGAATGAAAGCAAGTTATTTCTCTGCACAATCTTTAGGTTGGTTAGGTGCTGCATTAAATCCACTTGCTAGTGGTTATATCCTGACAACCTTGCCCCCTATTTCTTTATTCGCTATTTTAATGGGGATCGCAGTACTAGCTTGGCTTTGTATGTTGCAAGGTATGAACTACAGTGAAAAAAGAATAGCTGCTTAATATATTTTATTGCCGTTGATATTGTTGGCGATATCCAGATAAGGAACAATCAGTCTCGCGCTTAAAATAACGGCATAGATATGAGGGATCGTCAAAATGGAGTTTTATGGCGATCTCATTTACTGATAGCGTAGTGTGCGTCAATAACGCTTTTATTTTAAGAATTACTTGCCTATTAATCAACGTCTTAGGAACATCATTAAAATATTGTTTAGTGAGCTGTGATAGATAAAACGGTGTAATGCTAAGGCGATTAGCATAATAGGCAACGTCTCTGTGCTGGTGGCTATGTTTTATAACTAACTCCCAAAATTGCCAACATAAGTGCTCTTTACGGCTGAATTCTTTTTTAGATAAGGAATAATGAGATGGTATTAATTCTGTTATCGCAAAAAAAAGATTTTGTAACTGCCCTCTCAACATTAACTTTCTATGATCAGTATAACTTTTATCTATATATTTTAATTGTTCCACCCAATTGTTTATGGCGTTTAAGTGAGCCGTTGAAGGGCGACAAATGGGGTTTTCATGCAAAAATGTAAACAAACTATTTGAAAGTGCATAAGCGATCTCAGAGGCAAAAGATTTCTTAAGAAAACAATAAAAAATACGAAAATTAGCTGATTTACGTTGCAATGTGACCATTCTATCATCACCGAGTATCACTATATCATTCGCTTTAATGGTTTTTGTTTGAAAATCTATATTAATAACAGCCCTGCCATCTAAACAAATAATAACCACAACATATGATAATGCTAATGGATAGCCTAATTCATTATGCATATCGCTTTCACCGATAACGGCATACTCCGAAGGGATATTTAATTTTAATAATGATTGACTAAACATAAATTATTCACTCTATTGCATATTGCTACTGTTTTTATTTTTAATGATCTCAATGTTAATCACAAGAGCATTAATGGATTTAGTTGTCAAAAGTACCGATAACACCTTAATTAATCCATTCAGTTTTATATTAGCTCTCTTTAAAATACGATCATCCTAACATAATGAAACATACGTTATAAAAGAGCTAAATTGTATGAAAAAATTACAAACAGAACGATTATTATTACGTCCATGGCGAATATCAGATGCTGAGAGCCTCTATTATTATGCGAGGGATAAGCGAGTAGGCCCTATCGCAGGCTGGCCGGCACATAAAAGTGTTGCTGAAAGTACCGAAATTATCCAGACTATATTTATGCGTGATGAAGTTTATGCTGTCACATTGCTCGATGATGATAAAGCGATTGGTTTAATTGGCTTATCTTTTTGCCATGAAAGCAATTTCCCTATAGGGGATAATGATGCCGAAATTTCTTATTGGATTGGTACCCCTTTTTGGGGGAAAGGACTTATTCCTGAGGCTGTGAAAGCGCTTATTCGTCATAGCTTTGAGACTCTGCAATTAGATAATCTATGGTGTGGTTATTTTGTAGACAATGTAAACTCGAAGAGAGTACAAGAAAAGTGTGGATTTAAATATCATCACATAATTAAAGATCAGTATGTGGAGTATTTAGACGAAATAAGAACAGAAGTTATTTGTCGTTTAACCAAAAGTGAATGGCAAAAACAACAATAAAAAACAGCAAAGCAAAAAAACAACGGATTATAAGATTTATAATCCGTTGTTTTGCTATTGTTTATCCATTAAACATGATCTAATGCTTGAGATAAATCAGCAATAAGATCATAAGGATTTTCAATACCAATAGATAAACGAATGGTTGTTTCTTGAATACCTATATTGTGGCGTAATTCCATAGGAACACCTGAATGTGTGGTAGAGCCAGGATGACATGCCAATGACTCGGTTCCTCCCAAACTCACCGCTAATTTAAATATTTTCATCGCATTGAGAAAACGAAAAGCTTCTGCTTCACCACCAACAATATCAAAGGAGAATGTTGATCCCGCGCCTGTGCATTGTCTAGCAAATACTTGACCTTCAATACTATTTTTATCTACAAAAGGTAAATAGTGGATCACTTTCACTTTTTCATGGTCACGTAGAAATTGTGCAACTAATAGCGCATTTTGATTGGCTTTTTCCATGCGAATTTGCAATGTTTCTAAAGAGCGGCCTAACATCCAGCAAGAATGCGCATCAAGTTGTGTCCCTATTGCACCTCTTAATAGGCGAACTTGATTAATAAGCTCGCGTGATCCCATTGCAGCACCGGCGACTAAATCAGAATGTCCACCCACATATTTTGTTAATGAATAGAGTGAAATATCAGCGCCTTGCTCTATAGGATGTTGATAAACAGGTCCTAATAAGGTGTTATCGCAAATAATAATAGGTCGATAGCCTTGGCTTGTTTCTAATTTATCCGCAACGATTTTTAACGCTTGAATATCAACCAGTGAATTAGTTGGATTGGCGGGAGTTTCGGCAAATATCACCGCAACTCTCCCTTTTTGGCTAGCCATTTCAGCTTGCGATTGGATATGTGCTAAATTTAAACCATCTGTAAATGGTGTTGCTTGAATACCGAACTTAGCGAATGTTTTGGCTATTAATGTTTCTGTTCCACCATAAAGTGGTTGAGAATGTAAAATAACATCGCCAGGTTGTGTAAAAGCCATTAATGTCGTTGTAATAGCTGACATTCCCGATGAGAAGAGGACACATGATGCTGTGTTTTCATAAACTGCTAATCTATCCTCAACGATCTCACTATTAGGTTGGTTAAAACGAGAATAGACTAAACCTGCTTTTTCTCCTTCTGGAAGGGGTTTTCTTCCACTTACCGTATCAAAAAAATTTTTCCCTTCTTCTGCACTTTTAAAAATAAATGTCGATGTTAAAAATACAGGAGGTTTGACGGAGCCTTCTGATAACAATGGATCGTATCCATAGCTCATCATTAACGTTTCTGGAGATAATTGATGTTCGCCAATATATTGTTTTTTCAGTTGAGAACTAGACATTTTTTATTTCTACTATTTATGAATTATAAAGTTTCTATCATCATACTGAAAAAACTTCATATTGTTAGATTGTTTTATTAGGTATAGAAACTCATAGTTATATTGAACTGTTTGTTTTTTAACCTGAAATATGTTCTACCACGCCTTAACCGCGTCCCCTTTATACATTTCTTGCACCTTTAATTCGACTTGTCTTGAATGTAAAACAGTAATTAATTTCTTTATTTTTTCATCATTCATATTATCTATACGAGTAACAACAACATTGGCATAAGGCGAATGTTTATTCTCCATAATTAAGCCGTCGCGGGTAGCAAGTAAGCCAATTTGAGAGGAAAAATTATTGTTGATAACCGCCATCGTAACCTCAGGATCATCAAGGGCTTCAACTAACATGGGAGTTTCAACTTCATGAAATATCAAGGCATTAGGATTATCAATAATGTCTTCAACGGAAGGTAAAAAACCAACTCCCTCTTTTAAAGAAATGAGGTGATTTTCTGCAAGTAATAATAAAGCTCGCCCTTTCATACTTGCTTCATTAGGAATGGCAACCACATCACCATATTCGAGTTCGCTAATATCGCTTATTTTCTTTGAATACGCGGCTAACGGGAAAATGTACGTTTTGCTGGCAATATGAAATTTGTAATTGTGGGCTTTTATCTCTGATTGTAAATAAGGAATAGATTGAAATACATTTACGTCTACTTCTCTATTTTCTAGGGCTTTATTAGGACTTTCATAGTCGTTAAATGCAATAACTTCAACATTTAATCCTTCGGTAAGTTTAGCTAAACGGATCACTTCATCCCAAATGACTTGGTCTGGTCCAGTATTGATTGCTACTTTGACGACATCTGTATCTTCTTGCGAACAAGAGACAGAAAATAAGCTTATTGAGGCTAGAAGCAAACCTGTAATAATTTCCTTCATAACTCCCTCTTAAAAACGGAACATGACAAACACAAAATTATCAGCATATTGATGATTAAGAAATATCCTAAGTGTAGATTAATAACAAGGAATGCTAAATGATACAAGTGATCGTACTATATAAAGAGAGGTATATGAGAGGAAATAAGGTAATTGGTTGATATTAAAAAGAAAAATAATTCAATAAAGTCAACGCATTTACAACCTATGCGTGTATCAATCTCGAATTAATTTATTTATGCAGGGATCAACAAAAGCATCATCAACATTAAGATAAGTAGAATTGGTTACGCAATATGCAGAAAATGCCCATTTATATTGTTTATCTTGTTTCGTGATAGTGTAACTTGAAAAACGTATAGGTGTTGATTGTAACATATCATTACCTATTTTCTCACCGCTGACTAAGATCACTTGATTTTTTTTCTCTATAAATTTGAAATTAGAGATTTTAATATCGCTGTTTTCAGCTTTATTATCAAATAAGCTAAGAGCATTATCATAAATTGAAGGTACAATATAAACTTGTTCATCTGCATCTTTTATATAAACCGTGACCATATTAATTGATGATGCATCATTTAATATACGCTTAGATTTAACGACAATATCTTTTACACCATCACCGTTAAAATCAATCAAATTAATACCGTATGTTAGTTTTATATCTGCAGAAATAGCAATAGTGGATAAGGATGTAAGCAATACTGCTGCGCCTAATTTCGTCATTATATTCATATCATATCTTCTATTTTTAATTGCTACTTTATAATTTAGAGTACTTTACAGGTGGGATTAGTCAAGTTATTTAATGTTTCAAAATAATACAAAAATAATAATTTTATATAACTAAAAACGATAGATTTTGATAAAAAACAATACTTTTAAAATGAGTAGCCTATTTTCAAGATAAGAAGTTCTTTAGTCTTAATATAAGGCAATATAGTTTTTCAGATCATTAATTCTTTCTATGGTTTTATCTTTTAAGCAGCTAGTGTAAACCATTGGAGCCAAACTGCCACCTTGGTAATAGTCTGCCTCATATTGACATGAGAGGTCACGAAATGTCATCCAAACTGACTGTGCATGCTGTAACTGTTGTTGTCGTTTAGTTTCTAATTTCGCATAATATTGTTGATAAATTTGTGACAGCTCTTCATCTTTTTGTTGAAAATCTTGGTATGCACATTGGTTAATTTCTGTTTGTGTTTCCGCATTACGACAATCAAAATTATCCGCTTGTAAATGTATTGACCAAAATAAGATCCCCCCTGATATTGCACTTACAAAAATAACTTTTTTCATCATACCATCCATTGTTACCTGAAAAATAATTGAATAATGCTAACATTATTATAATAAGAAAGGCTATATCATTAAATTATATCTATTAATTTTTATTTTAATCAGGCGAAAATAGCCACAAATAGGTCTATTTATTACTATCATATTTGGAGGGTTCATTTTTTGAATATAAATAATTTAAAATATTTAAGCTAAAAAGAACACTTATAGCTTTTTAGCTAAATATTATTATATTTTATTTAGAATATGTGGTTAATCTATTCAATAATATTAGCAATTTCCAATAAGTTATTATCTGGATCACGTAAGTAAACTGACATAATAGGCCCTGTAGCCCCTGTTCTTGGTACAGGACCCTCTTCTATATTTATACCCTGCTGGTTTATATGCTCTATCACGTCTAACAATGGCGTTTCAGTAATAAAACATAAATCCGCAGAGCCTGCCGTTGGTTTAGCAGCTTTAGGCAAAAACTCTTTTCCTAGCTGATGAAGATTGATTTTTTGATGACCAAAAGCAAGGGCTTTACGCCCTTGTTTAAAGGTAATTATCTCAAAACCCAATACATTATGATAAAAATGACAACTTACCTCGATATCAGCCACTGTTAATACTAAATGATCAAGGTGTGTAATTTTCATCTGAACCTCACTTCGCTATTAGAGTATTATTGTGATTAAAGCTCACACTTAGTTTTTAATACGGCTGTTTTTTTATGATGTTCTAGCGCTAATTCAATTAATTTCGTGATGAGTGATTGATAATCTAATCCCGTACTTTGCCACAGTTTAGGATACATACTGATATTAGTGAAACCTGGTAAGGTATTAATTTCGTTGATAATGACTTGATTATCTTCGGTTAAAAATACATCAACGCGCGACATACCTAAACAGTTTAAAACTTGGTAAGCTTTCAATGCCGTTTGGCGAATATGTAAGCTAATCGCATTATCTAAATCAGCAGGTACTACTACTTTTGCACCATCATCATCAATGTATTTTGTGTTATAAGCATAAAAAGCATCATTTAAAACAATTTCACCACAAGGGCTAACTTCAGGCTCTTCATTACCTAAAACGGCACACTCTATTTCACGGCCAACAATAGCACTTTCGATAATCACTTTAAGGTCGTATTCAAATGCCATGGATAAGGCAGCATTAAACTCGGCTTCATTATTGACTTTGCTGATACCAACAGAAGAACCTAAATTTGCTGGTTTAATAAATAAAGGGAGCCCTAATTGTTCAACAACTTCATTATAGGAAATATCATTTAATTGGTGAGCCATCAGTGTAATAAATGGTGCAACCGCTAATCCTGCATCATCCAGTAAGCGCTTAGTGATATCTTTATCCATACATGCTGCAGAACTCATGATATTAGGGCCTACATATGGCATATCAATCATATGTAATAGTCCTTGTAGGGTGCCATCTTCACCATAAGCACCATGCACAATAGGAAATACCACATCTATTTGTGCAAGAGGTTGCCCATCAGTTAAAGAGATAAATTGCTGACGGGTACTGCCAGGAATAATAGCCACTGGACGCAAAGGTTGGCTTAATGAGATAGTTGAGGGGTTATCGCTATTAATTAAATAATTGTCTTCAGCATATTCATGCCATTGCCCTTGTTCATTAATCCCAATTAAACAAAGGTCGAATTTCGTTCGATCTAATTCATTGATAATATTTTTTGCTGATTGTAATGAAACTTGGTGCTCGGTTGATTTTCCACCAAAAATAATAGCGACTCTTAATTTACTCATTTTCTAACCTTTTATAGGACAGCTATAGCGAATAAATAGCAATATATCATGATAAAAACACGCAATGTAGGGAGATAGTTCTTATCTAGGAAAATTTACGATAAAATGATGAAATTCTATGATTTAGTGTGCAAAAAATAACTATTTTTGATATTAATTCAGCAACGCCTATTCCCTCCTCTTTCACACAAAAAGACACGGTTTCTCATCATTGCATTCTTGCAATCAATAAACCTGTCTTGCTAAACTCACTTTACCGATTAACAGATAAATTTTAAAAGGAGGCTAATTATGTTGTTGTGTGATCTTGTTGAATACTCACACTTCTTTGGTAATCGCCATAGCTCAGGCTTTCACAGTTCTTTACTGCGTTAACCTGCCTGAGCGACGTTAACTATTACCTCTCCTCAGCTTACTGGGTTATCGCGTGATATTACCCAAAGCATTTTTATGCTTAAAAAATGAGTAAGCTATGAGCACATTATTATCTACACAAAATCTCTCTTTTCATAATAATCACGGTATATTGCTGAGTAATATTTCTTTGGCACTCACTAAAGGTGAGAAAATTGGTTTAATTGGCTACAACGGTTGTGGAAAAAGTACCCTATTAAAACTTTTATCACACCAATTAGTACCAACAGATGGATCTATTACTATCGCCAATCAAGTCATTATGGCTTATGTCGAACAACAGTTACCAAGTGAGCTACAGTCAATGCGCCTCATTGATGCGGTTCTTCATAAATTACCTGAAGAACTACGCATATCTGAAAGTTGGTGCAGTGAATTATTATTAAGTGAAATGGGATTTAAAACCAATGAAATCAATATATTAGTCTCACAATTAAGTGGTGGTCAACATACTCGTTTATTACTTGCGAGAGCATTGATTTTGCAACCAGACTTACTGCTATTAGATGAGCCAAGTAACCACTTAGATCTACCGACTATCTTGTGGTTAGAAACATTTTTAACACAGTGGCGAGGAAGTTTTATTCTTGTTTCACATGACAATAGGTTGTTAGATAAAGTGACCAATTGTACGTGGATCATTCGTGATAAAACCCTATCTGTTTTTCGCTTGCCCTGCTCTCAGGCAAGACAAGAGCAAGAAGCACAAGATATCAGTGCGCAACATCGTTGTGATGCACAACAAAAAGAGATAGATCGTATTGCACAAAGTGCGAAGCAATTGGCCATCTGGGGAAAAGTGTATGATAACGAAAGTTTGTCACGTAAAGCCAAACAAATGGAAAAACAAATTGTTCGTTTAAAAGACGAACAAGTCGATGTAACAGAAGGCAATCAATGGACGTTACAGTTATCAGGAACAATATTACGGGCAGATAGATTGCTTGAGCTGCATCAGCTTTCAGTGATCCCTGCGCCAGATGCACCGATTTTATATACCATCGATAATCAACGGATCAAAAGTGGTGATCGAGTCGCTATTGTTGGTGCTAATGGGACAGGTAAGTCATCATTATTAAAAATGATTTGGTCATCATTTCATGGTTCAACCACATCAACAGAAAATATGATCAGGCTTCATCCCAGAGTTGAGTTAGGTTATTACGATCAAAGCCTCGCACAACTTAATGATAATGATACCCTTGCCGATGCACTAAAGCCCTTTGCACCGCTATTAGATGAGCAAAGGAAAATGGCATTAATAAATGCAGGTTTTGTTTATTCTCGCCATAATCAGCAAGTAAAGTCATTAAGTGGTGGTGAACGAGCTCGTTTACTTTTTATTGGTCTCAGTTTGGCAAAATATTCATTATTAATGCTAGATGAACCAACAAACCATCTTGATATGGAAGGTAAACAGGCATTAGCTGAGCAAATTCAACAATTTTCAGGGGGAATTTTACTCGTCAGCCATGATAGAGAATTGATAGAGAAAAGCTGTAATCGTTTTTGGTATATTCACAATGGTGTTCTTAGCGAACATCATGATATTGAAACAATTTATCAGCTTATTTCTCAACAAGATATGTCATCGGTCTCTAATGAGCAAAATGGCCATCATGCTCCATCTGTTGAAATAGTAAAACATCATAATGAAGATGAATTGCTAATGAAATTGATAGCACTTGAAGATAAATTGAATGCTGATTTAGCAAGAAAATCTGCTCATCAAAAGCCTATATTACAGGCTCAATGGCAAGCAGAAATAGAGATCTTAAAGCAACAACTTGATTTGGCTTAATTTTTCTAACGATTAACCTATTGATTTTAAGTTATAATACAAAGCGGAGGAACCCCTCCGCTTTTATTGGTATTAACTAATAAGAGAGAACTACTTATTGTATTAATTTATATTCTATTAAATAAAGATTTTCCGTTGTAGGATAAATGTCTTTAATTAAGGCCTTTAAAGCAGGCAAACTCATACCCTCTTGTTGAGCATGAAATTCATTTATCTCATTAAAATTTAAGGGTGATACAGAAATAATTTGTAACTTTCCATAATAAGTGCCATGTTCATTAGATAATAAATCAACAATAGTGTTTGGTTTATAGTGGCTTTCTGCTTCATCCCTAATTGTGATCACTTTAATACCGGCTAAAATTGAAGGGATTAAACGCTCAAAAAATGTAATATCTGTTGGTACAATCGCTGTTGATGCCATTTTATTTCATCTGTTATAAATTGATATTATGTTTATTATAACGGTTAATCTCTCTTGCTAATAGCCAATCTATCATGCTGATGATGAAGGGACTTTTCTCTTTGTAATAATTTTTCTTTGCGCTCAATCCCCCAACGATATCCAGATATTTCACCATTTTGTCTGATAACTCGATGGCAAGGGATCGCCACTGCTAGTTTATTTGATGCACAGGCATTCGCCACTGCTCGATAAGATTTTGGCGAACCAATTTTTTGAGCAATTTCTTGATATGTCATGGTACAACCAAAAGGAATATCTAATAATGCCCGCCAAACTTTTTGTTGAAATACTGTTCCTTGAATATCAAGTGGTAATGCCAAAGGTTGTGTTGGCAGTTCAACAAAACCAATGACTTGGGCAATCAATTTTTCAAACTCTTGGTTTGCACCAACAAGTTCAGCTTGAGGAAATTGTTTTTGTAATTCATCTAATAAACACGCAGGATCATCGCCAAGTGTTATCGCACAAATGCCCTTTTCACTTTGAGCTACAAGGATATGGCCTAATGAGCAGATCCCTACAGCAAAAAAAATCACGATATTTTGTCCACCATTGCGCCAATGGGTTGGCGTCATACCTAATATGGCCGTCGCATTTTCATAAAATCGGCTATTCGCATTAAAGCCTGATTGATATATCGCATCTGTAATTGTTTTATCGCCAGCTAATGCTTTCTTAATTAGTTTGTGCCGATAAGCATTCGCATACTCTTTAGGTGTAATTCCCATTATAGATTTAAATCGTCGATGGAAATAATATGGGCTGGATTGAATATGTGCGGCGATGTCGGCAAGAGAAACATCACCCTGATTTTCTTCAATAAAACGGCAGGCTTGTTCAATAAGTTGATAATGTCTCTTTTCCATTTTAGTTCCTACATTTATGTATGCTGGATGAAGTCCATTATCAATAAACTTCTATTTAGATCACTCCGATTATTGCTCTTTAGTCTGCGCTTTCTTTAGATAATGCCCATAAATAGAGTGAAGCCGTTGAACCATAAGGAGAATAACGTTTACGATAGCGTTCAAAGCGTGTTCTATCTAAGCTTTGATGGCGATATAAACGCATGATACCACGCTGAATAGCTAAATCCCCCCAACTTAAAATATCAGGACGATTAAGTGATGAAATTAATAACATTTCAGCGGTCCAAATGCCAATACCTTTTAATTTTATTAGGGTATTGATCACCGCTTGATCAGACATAGCGGGGATTTGGTCTAAATCTAACGTATGATTTATAACTGAGTCAGCGATACCTTTAATATAGCCGGCTTTACGCATTGTCATTCCACATTGCTGAATATCTTGCTCTGATAAACTAGCAATATGTACAGGAGTATAAATACCATCACATAGGGTAAGTAAGCGTTGCTGAACCGTGGTGGCAGCCGCAACAGAAATTTGCTGTTCAATAATATTTTTAATTAATGCGGTAAATAAATCAGGGGTAAGTGGACGTTTAATTTCCCCTATTCTTTCCATCACCGCGGCTAGACGCTTATCTTTTTGTTTTAAAAAAGAGATCTCTTTTTCACCATACTGAAAATACATAAAATCACGCTACTAATTAAGGTATTTATATAAAACAGTATAGCGTGCACTTCCCCCTGTTATGCACTCTGTTTCTTGCTCTTTTTAGCAAATGTTAATATAAAAAGAGCAAACTATATGATTAATATAATGTTTTCATAATACGTTCAGGCAATTGTGCATCATATTTATCACCATCAAATTGTTGATGAGAAATGGATTTCAATATTTGTCCCGGTGCTGGAATAGTTGATTTATCAGCTAAATATTTGTTTTCCCACAAACCTGAACGAATAAGTGCCCTACCACATTGGAAAAATACGCGCTCAACATGGATGCGCAAGACAGAGCGAGGTAGTGCATTGTTATATTTAAAGCGTGCGAGTGTTTCTTCATCTATTAAAATTTCCGCATGACCATTAATTCGTAATGTTTCATTAATGCCAGGGACTAGCACTAATAAAGCAATCGCGGGATTAATTAACAAATTGCGCATGCTATCAATGCGGTTATTACCACGTCTATCGGGTAATAATAAAGTATGATCGTCTTCAATATGAATAAAACCTGGCTCATCGCCACGAGGAGAAACATCCATACCATCAGCACTATAAGTGGCTAATGCAACAAATGGTGTAGCTTCAATATAAGGGCGATAAAGGGGGTGAATAAAATCCACTTCTTTTAAGACCGATGGTTCGGCAGGTTGACCATAAATCTCTTCCAGTGTTTTCAGATCTTTTACAATGGTATTTTTCATAAGGTGGCCTTGTTATCATTTAGCTCATTCTCATCATATACAAATTTCGTATAAAAAAAAGGTCACCATAAATGTGACCTTTTCATTCAATCTTATCAATCTGTTAAGCCGTTAAAGCAAGTTTGGCACCAAATAATAAGAATACAGCACCAATGCAACTATTCGATAATGATGCTAATCGTTTGTTATGCTTAACCTTATTAGTAATAGCAACGCCACCAAAAATAAGTACAGATAAGTAAAGCATGCTACATATTTCTAATATTACACCTAATACAAAAAAGGGAACCCCTGCATTTTCATATTTAGGATCAATAAATTGAATAAAAAATGACACATAAAAGATGATCATTTTTGGATTTAATAAACTTAAGAAAAGCGCTTTGATATATAAGCCGTTTTTCGCTTTTACAACCTCTACTGCAACCTGTTCCGGCTGCTCTTTTTTCTTATGGAATGTCGCATAGAGTGTTTTTAAACCTAAATAGGTTAAATAAAGTGCACCGGCATACTTGATCACAATAAAGAAAACGGGTGAAGTCTTGACTAATGAAGCAACCCCCAAAAATGCCAAAAAGATTAATAATGCATCACCCGTAAAAACACCAAGAGCGGCTTTATACCCCCCTTTCACGCCATGCTTCGCACTCGAAGTTAGGACGAAAATTGAATTTGGACCTGGTACTAGTGTAATAAAAATAACGCCTAAAAGGTATGTCCAAATATTTGAAATACCAATACTTTCTAACATATGACGCCTTTTTTAAAAAAATAATATGCTGTATATGTGGGCTATCATATCGATATTAATTTTTTTGTAAAACAATAAACTTATATTTAACGATAAATAAGTAAGTTAAACTGGTTTGATAACTAAAACATAGTCTAATAATTCATTTTTTTATTTATATTTGGATTATATGACTGGTTTGAATGCGGGTAATAGTATGGTGCTGAAATTGCTTTTTTTATATAGATAAAATTCTTAATAAAGCATTTTAATAAGAACTATTGGCTGGATTTTTAGTTATTTATGGGGAGAACAACCTATTGTATCGTTAATGTTATAGTCTATTTATCTCTTTGTGATGAGAATCACTGTTATAAGCCATTTTTTATATAGAAATAACCATATATCTTTATGAAAAATAATTATTTTTTATAAATTTTGCATTTTTTAGCACATAAAGTGAGTATAATATTCACAAGGATTTACCAAAGTGATTATTCTTTAGTAGATCTATCCCTATTGTAGATTACCGATAACGTAGTCTTACACATATTACATTGAAATTAGTGATATACATCACCCTGAGCAAATGCTAAGCCACTAAGATGACTTTTTATGGTAACTTTAGTGATACCGGAAAACGTATGATAAAAAGGCTATAATTGCTCAGCAACGACTACTAAAGATGGAACATCGATTATAGCCCGATGCCCTATTTGCTAAAAGATTTACATGTAGCAACAGACACATTGGTGACACTGTCACCTTTATTAGGTGAGTAAGTTGAACCAAATTAATCTACACAAGCGGATCCTCTGTTAGCCTCTTATCGCTTATCATGATTTATCTAGAGAACCATTATGGATGCACAACTGTATAAAGAGTTTAAAATTATAGAAAAAGCGTTTTGGTCAGAGATATGTGAAAACAATATTCGTATTGGTGATCATACCCACTGCTTTATGACACCGATGGACGCGCCTATTTTTAATTTTATCTATCTTCGTCAAGGCGCTAGCGAAAATACTTTCCAACAAGCAAGTACGCTGTTCTCCTCGCAAAAAAAAGGTCACATGCTGGTTCTGCCGGAATCTCTGTTGCCTGAATTTGAAGAGATAATAAAAAAAGCAGGTTATACGGGTGACGGTATGACAACCGCTATGTATCTCTCATTGTCTGATGCGACTTATCCCCCCTATAAAAATAACCCGTGCGATATTATTTTAACTAACCATGATCTTAAACAGTGGGCGCAACCATTGAAAACCGCCTTTCCTGTTGGTGACGATACGATAACTAATGAATATATTCGTTATCACCAAAAAGCGTTAGATAATGGTGCGACGATCCTTCATTATGCATTATTAGTTGCAGGGCAGCCTGTATCATCATTAACGCTGACATTACATGATAAACTAGCAAGATTTGACGATATTGGGACGGATATTGCCTATCAAGGCAATGGTTATGCCACACATTTAATTACTCACGTATTAGAGTTTTGTCGAGAGCAAGGTGTCGAGCGTTGTTTCTTAGATGCGTCAGCGGATGGTCTAGCGCTATATCGTAAATTTGGTTTTAAGCCACTTTTTAACTATTTAAGCTTTATTAACGAATAACTGCCTACATTAAGAAGGCTCAATCAAGTTATTGAACCTTCTTTTCAACCTTTAAAAGACCTACGACAAAGCAAATGCTAACGCTATGTTATCTATGTTAAAATAACACCATTAAGCCATTACTTTCCCTCCAAACAGTGGCGATTAATTTTACCTTGCTAATAACTACTTTCTATATAGCTATCATAGCTATCGTCAATTTCCTCGTATTTATTATTTGATTTACTAGCTAAAACTACACTATTGATCTAGAGTTAGACATAATGTATAAGTTGTTGTACATTTAATCTAACCAGAGTGAAATAGGAAAATACTATGAGTTCACATCTTGTGATGCAAAATATTGAAGCTCTTTCATCGCCAGGGGGGCACTACTCTCATGTTGTTACAGCCAATAATATGTCCTTTATTTCAGGCCTATTACCTTTAGATAAGAACGGCGTGCCATTAACGGATAAACCTATTGAATTTCAAATTAATCAAGTGCTTGAAAATTTAAACGCTTGCCTTATAGGAATAAAAGCACAAAAAACCGATATTGCCCAAGTTAAGATGTATATTACAGACATTAACGAATGGCCTGTTGTCAATGAGTTATATGCAAAATGGATTGGTGAGCATAAACCGGCCAGATTAGTCGCGGGTGTAAAAGAGCTTCATTTTGGCAGTAAAATTGAAATTGAAGCCATGGTGATCAAGGAGCAAACTTTATGAATAAATTAGCGCTTCCTACTTACCCAGATGTGGTTGAAGCACATCAACGTATTTTGCCATATCTTAATAAAACACCTATCTTAACCTCTCGCACTATCAATGAGTTAACGGGTGCTCAATTCTATTTTAAATGCGAAAACTTTCAGCGCATAGGCGCTTTTAAATTTCGCGGAGCAATGAATGCATTATCACAATTTACGGACGAACAGCGCAAAAATGGTGTGATAACTTTTTCATCAGGTAATCATGCTCAAGCTATTGCACTATCGGCAAAATTATTAGGTATTCCAGCTACAATTATCATGCCTGAAGATGCCCCCACAGCTAAAATGCAAGCAACAAAAGGTTATGGTGGTAGAGTCATTCTGTATAACCGTTATACACAAGATCGCGAAGAGATAGGACAAAAACTTGCTCAAGAAGAAGGATTAACTTTAATACCACCTTACGATCATCCTCACGTTATTGCCGGTCAAGGTACTGCAGCTAAAGAGTTATTCGAGGAAGTTGGTGAGTTAGATATGCTGTTTGTTCCCTTAGGGGGCGGTGGTTTACTTTCAGGTTCATTATTATCAACCAAAGCCCTTTCGCCACATTGTAGAATTTTTGGTGTTGAGCCTTTAGCGGGAAATGACGGACAACAATCATTACGCAAAGGTGAGATAATTTATATTGATACGCCAAAAACTATTGCAGATGGCGCACAAACTCAGCATTTAGGCGATTATACTTTTGAGATCATTCGCAACAACGTAGACGATATTTTAACAGCAACAGATGAAGAACTAATTTCTGCTATGCAATTTTATGCTCAGAGAATGAAAATCATTGTAGAGCCTACAGGCTGTTTAAGTTTAGCTGCAGCTCGTCAATTTGGTGATAAGTTAAAAGGCAAAAAAATTGGTATTATTATCAGTGGTGGCAATGTCGATATTATGCAATATGGTCATTTTTTATCACAAAATAATTGAATAACTAGATGTTATTTATTATAAAAAAGCAGTATAGGTTATTTTTTATACTGCTTAATATAATAAAGATATTTTGAAGCTGAGTCTCTGTTAATTAATTGAAAAAGCGATCCCCGCTTCTTTGCATAATTGCGTTAGATCTTCTTTCAATTGTTGGTTTTCTTCAGGTAATAAATCAAGTTGAGGTAAACGCATATGACCACCGTTTAAGCCACGCATAGTTAATGCTGACTTAAATATCGCCATGTTCGCGCCTGATTTCAAAGCATCACTAAATTTCACACAAAATTGTTGCCAGTACTTCGCTTCTTGATAATTACCCGTAATATAGGCTTGATACATATTCACAAATGGCTCAGGGAAAACACAGGCACATCCTGAAACAGTGCCATCACAGCCTGCATCTAATAAACCAAGGAATAATTTATCGTAGCCATGAAGTACTGAAAAATTATCTGCAACCGCTAAATAGCCAAGTGTCGTATTGTTATCGGCAAAACTGTATTTTATACCAATCACATTTTTGCATTGTTGCTGAATTTTAGCCGCTAATTCAGGCTTGATATTATTAGCCGCACATTGTGGAATGTTATAAAGATAGATTGGGAAATTCTCTGGTACGCTATTGGCGATAGTCACAAAATAGTGCTCTAATTCTCTGTCTGTGGCAGCAAAAAATTGTGGCGTCACTACACCAATACCATCGGCACCAATTTCTACAGCATGTTTGGCGAGTTCAATGGTTTCTGTTACCGTCATTGCGCCAACATGAATAAAAACAGGTAAACGTTTATTTGCCGTCTCTACTACGGTTTGCGCCACACTTTTACGCTCTGATGCGGATAAACGCAACATTTCTCCGGTCGTGCCACAAGGATAAAGGCAATCAACACCTTTAGTGATCAACATATTAGTTAATGCAGACAACGCGTTGATGTCCACATGATCATTTGAATCAAACGGAGTAACCATCGCCACTGTAACGCCAAATAATTTTTTCATGTAAGAGCCTTTTATTTATTCAATCAAATTGCTTCAACAATAACGTTAATCGCTAACATTCCGGGATCGTCTAATCCTATCGATTTTTCTGGGAACATACGGGCACGTCCCAATAAATTAGGCTTAGGGCGAAATTCATTTAGCGTATTATTAATACTTTTTAAAGCAGTGGGTTTTAGTTCAGTCAGAGATGAGATCGACGCTAGATCTTCAGATAAATGATAAAGAATATCTAATACTGACTTTTGCCCTAATTCCCCTTTTCCTCTCGCCATCATGCTTTGGTATGCGACCGTCAATAGTGGGGAAATATCGGCAAGCGCTATTTCTTGCAGGTGGTTTTCTTTGCAATATTTGGCCATTGCCATAAAAGCCGTTGCTTGCAAAGTACCAAAAGAAGACGCACAGGCTTTTTGTAATGATTTGCTGCATTGAAAAAGCGCTTTACTTAAATCGTCAGGCCAATCTTGGGCATCGTTAGCAATTTGTCGCCATCCTTTTTGCATGGTTACCCCTAAATCACCGTCACCAAGTTGGCTATCTGCTTCACATAGTCTATTTTGAGACTGTTCACAGGCAATTGCGATACGTTGTACAGCAAGTTTTATATTATCGAGTGTAATATTAGTCATCATCACACTCTCCAAAATGCACAGTGAGCAGGTGCATTCAATAAAGCTTCAAGCTCATCATCAAGTTTACAAAAAGTTAAGCTAGCACCGGTCATTTCCATTGATGTTGCATAACGGCCGACTAATGGATGAATGATAGTCGCCCCTGTATTATCAATAAGTTGAACAACTTTATTATATAAAATATAGAGTTCTTCTAAAGGCGTTGCACCTAACGAGTTGACTAGAACTGAGACTTTATCACCCTTTTTTAGTGATAATTCGGTTTGTAAACGTTGAAACATTTCTTCAGCAATATCATCTGCACTACGTAATTTATCGCGCCAAATTCCTGGTTCACCGTGGATCCCCATTCCCATTTCCATTTCATCGTCAGCTATTTCAAAGGTAGGATGTCCAACAGCGGGTAAGGTGCAAGATGTTAAGGCACAGCCTATTGTTCGCGTGTTTTCCATGGTTTTTTGAGCAATGCGGGTCACCTCATCAAGAGTTGCCCCTTCTTGAGCTTTGGCTCCTGCCATTTTAAAACCATAAATCATTCCAGCCACACCACGACGTTTATGCGCTTCTTCTGGTGTTGCAGAAGCAATATCATCTGTCGCTAACACCGTTGTACATCGAATATTATCTTCAAAATCTACCGTTTCAGAGGCCATATCAAAATTCATAATATCGCCACCATAATTACCATAGAGCAGTAATACCCCCTGCCCATTATCCGCAGCGCGTATCGCATCAGCCATTAGATCTGCTGACGGTGAGGCAAATACATCACCGACTGCGGCGGCATCTAATAAACCTTCACCTACATATCCGGTGAAAACGGGAAGGTGCCCTGATCCTCCGCCAGTAACAATTCCCACTTTAGCTTTATCTGAGCTGTTAGCACGCGTAATTAAACGTGGTTGTGGTTGACGATAAATATCATTATGTGCAAGGCATAAGCCAGCTAATGTTTCATCAACATAATTTTCTGGTTTATTTAATATCTTTTTCATAAAAACACCCGATATTTTTATTTATCTACGGATATTGCCCTCTTAAATTAAAAATTAATTATTTAAGAAGCATTTTCCCTGGTATTGGATAGAATATGTGTATATTTTTTGAAAATAATAAATAGCTTATTAGTTATTTGGTTTTAAATGCGCTCCTAATTTGCATAGCGACAATTAATAGGAAAACACTGGCTAATACAATTGAAATAGGTCTATTAACAAAATTAATTAGCTCTCCGTCCGATTTCATCAACGAAGAAAGTAAATTCTTCTCTAGCATCGGTCCTAAAATCATCCCTAATATAATCGGTGAGATTGGAAAGTTACGCTGTTGAAGAAAATAGCCGATAACTCCCATCACCATCATAACCACAATGGATGACATCGTATTGGTAATAGCAAATGAACCGACAATACTAAATAAAATAATTGCTGGATAAAGAATTGCATTATCAATAGCAACAATTTTCTTTAAAAAATTAACAACAATAAAAGCTATAGGTAATAAGATTAAATTCGCAATAAAGAAAATGATAAAAACGGCGTACAGTTTATCTGGATTAAATAAAAAGAGAGTTGGTCCAGGTTGCATATCTTTCATATACAATACACCAATGATAATAGCTGCCGCAGAATCACCGGGAATACCAAAAACCAATGAAGGTATCCAACTTCCTGCTAAACTAGCATTATTACTTGCTGATGCATCAACAATACCTTCTTCTGAGCCTTGCCCATACTTTTGCGGTTTTTTTGATAATTTTTTAGATACTGCATAAGAGATCCACGCAGCGATATCGGCACCAGCACCGGGTAAAGCACCTATCAATGTACCAATAATACCACTACGGAAAATGCCCCCTTTACGTTGGCAAACAACCTTTCCCACTCCTTTAAAAATATTATATGAGCTATTATCTGTATTAACTGCTAATTTAATTTGCTTTTCTTTCCAGCGATCGACGTAATATTTAATCGCACCAGAGATAGCAAATAGCCCTATCATGGCGGGAATAAAACTAACACCTTGCATTAAAGAGACTTCACCAAAGGTGAAACGGGCTTGTCCTGTAAATTCATCGTAGCCAATAGTGGCTAAAGCAATACCGAAAAACAGTGCTAGCAAACTTTTTCTAATTTGAGCGCCAGAAACAATAGTGGCGCAGCTTAATCCAATTAAAGTAAGCCACATATATTCGTAAGAGCTAAATTTAAGTGCAAACTCGGCTAACAACGGAGCGGTTGACGCTAAAATAATTGTGCCGATCACCCCACCAATAACGGAGCTTGTTAATGACATCCCTAATACACGATTAGTTTTACCTTCTTTAACCAATGTATGGGCATCGTTAGTATAAGCTGCAGAGGCGGGTGTTCCGGGAATATTTAATAATGCCCCTGGAATATCGCCGGCAAATATCGAGGATGCACCTACGGAGATCATCAGTGCTAATGCAGGAATTGGATCAAGAAAGAAAGTAAAAGGCACCATTAAAGCAATTGCCATGGTTGATGTTAACCCCGGAATTGCTCCAACAAATAAACCAAATAAGCAAGCGCCTATGACAACAAGTATTGTCGTGTAATCAATATAAGCTAATGCGCTAATAAATATATCCATACTGTTTTTCTCTATTTATTAAAATAATTGAGGTAGCGGTACTAACAGTACAGCGGTAAATAAATAGTAAACGCCTAATACAATTCCAGCAGAAATAATAAAACTAAATATCGGTTTTACTTTTGCGTATTTCATCATTAATGGTGCAATAACAATAAATCCCGTAACAATAAAACCAAGGTATTCAGCAAAAAACACATAAAATAGAATGATACCAATAATTAATAACACAAATTTTATTTCATGCCATGTCACCAAAGGTGTATCCATTTGCTGCTTTTTTGCAAAAATATCTAATAATGAAAAAACAATCATTCCTCCACCAATTAGTGAAGGCATAAAAGCCGCACCATATTCACTAAAATCACCTAATGAATAGGCGCTATAAATAATAAGAAATAATCCAAATAGGCAAAATATAAATGATAATATATGACGATTTAGCATAGGCATAAAAACGGCTATTATCAGCCGTTTCCTCAGTTATTTTTTTATAATTTCGCCAAACTTTTTATCTTCATTGGCCATAAATTGTGTCGCATCATCACCATACAATTCAATGACTTCAAATCCTTGTTTATTAGCAAATTCAGCTAATTCACCTGAAGCATAAACTTTCTTCATTGCTGCGGTAAGCTTATCTTGTGCTTCTTTATCAAGCCCTTTAGGGGCAACTAACATATTCCATGCTTGTAAATCCCAATCATAACCTGTTGCTTCTTTAAAGAGAGGAACATCAGGATAAAATGCCGATTTTTCATTAGACATAATGGCCATATGTTTGACTAATCCGGCTTTTACCATACTGTCAGCCTCACCTAATGAAGACGTTACAATATCAACGCCCCCTGAAGCTAACTCTTGTAATGCAGCACTAGCTCCTTGGGAAGGAATAAAGCGGATTGCGTTATCAGGTAAACCTGCTGCACGTAACATGCCAATATTATTAAGATGCCAGATAGAGTTTAATCCACTCCCTGACGCTTTTAATTTTCCTGGGTTGGCTTTGGCATAATCGATAATTTCTTGTGCATTATTAAAAGGCGATGATTTTGCAACTTGTAATCCACCGTAGATTACCGCTAAACGTGTGATCGGGGTATAATCTTGATAGGTTAAATTAGTCATCCCCTGATGATGCATCATCGCAATTTCAACCGTGGCAATACCTAATGTGTAACCATCTGGCTTGGCATTTTTAATAGCATCATGTCCAACAACGCCACTTCCTCCGGTCTTATTAACGACATTAACCGTCACACCTAATTCTTCTTGTAATCCTTTTGCTGCTAAACGAGCAACGGTATCTGTATTGCCACCAGCAGCCCAAGGAACAATAATCGTAATAGGTTTTTCAGGCCATTGTGCAAAAGCAGGAACAGTAAAAACAGAACTGCATAGGGTCAGAGCTAAGAGAGTTTTTTTCATTATATGCACCTTTTCTCATTGCAGATTACTTGTGGTCGAATATCTTCAATTCTTAATTTAAGACGGGCTTGTACTTGTGATAGTGAAGGCATTGAAGTCACCCCTTTTTGTTCTATAAATGCAGACAAGAAAGCACTAGCAAATAAAACACTTTCTGGCATTGTGCCTCCTGCGGCTATTTTTGAGGCAAATGCACCATTAAAAGCATCTGTTGCTGCCATCGTATCAACACGTAGAGAAGGTAGTGGCGGAATATGAAAAGTATTCCTCCCATCAAAATACACCACGCCTAATTCATCTATGTAGATAATCACTTTTTTCTTTTCGTTACCGGCAATAATCTCTACGGCTTGCTTGGCATCATTAATCGTATTAATTTCAATACCTGACCAATCTGAAGCTTGGTAAGCGTTTAACGTAATAAAATCTACATATAAATAAAGTTGTTTTAAATCATCGCTATACGGAGCGACATTAAGTATGACGGTTTTATTAATAGAATGAGCAAAAGAAGCGGCTTTCACATTAGCATCAATATTAATTTCCCCTTGCAGTAATAACACGTCAGCTTCACTAATATAAGGCAGTGATATATCGACCTCTTGCAGGGTAAAAGTGTTATTTGCGCCTAAATAGGTAGCCGTAATATTATTTTGGGTTTTATCTGCTAAATAGCTAATTGAGCTACCTGTTGGCTCTATTTCTGTTTGAAAAATAGTAAATGAATCAATACCGCTCTCTTGCAAATATTTATAAGCATACTTACTAAAATGATCTTCACCGACTTTGGTAATTAAATGCACTTTTGCATCAGAAAAACTGGCAGAAATGGCTTGATTCGTCCCTTTTCCACCCGGACCTATTGAGTTTCCTTTTGAATTTACCAATTCCCCTACACGAGGAAATGCATCAACATTAGCAATAATGTCCACCACAAAAGAGCCTAATACACACACTTTACCTTCTGGTGTTTTCTTTTTATGTTCTTTGACGATCAATAAATCGTGTAGTAAGCATGAGATATCAAAACTATCACTAAATTTACTGATCTTTTTTATTTCTTGTTTCCCTAGTATGGCGCCACCATGACAACGTTTGATCAACCCTTCATTTTCGAGGTATTTCAAATCACTGCGGATCGTTTCTAATGTGACGTTGAATCTTTCCGCTAGCTGAGCCACTTTAACTTTTTTCTGTTCCCTAATAATGCTATAGATTTCCTGTCGTCTTTCTTCTGAAAACATATAAAGTGCCTCCGTATCATTAATACGAGAATAAGGATATCCAGCCGATGATTTTGCGATAACATTCAAAACAAAAAACCAAAAACGGAAGCAAAACCAAATCCGAACAACTTAGATCACATTTTTTTAACAGTAATTCAATTGTGATAGCTGGAAAATGAGAGATGAAACGAATCTTTATCTGATGAGGAGTTTGTTAAGCGTAAGAAAAATCAGTCTATTATAAGTGCATTGATTTTCAATGTTCTATTTTAGAACCAGCTGATTTTGTAAATACCATGTTAACTGACGGTTTATTTGTTTTATTACATAAGACATTATTGATACGCAGTTCAAGCTAACCGACGTTTTTTAATGTTTACTCGATATCAAATGACACTTGTTAAATAACAATAATAAAAAACACACAGATGTAATCATTGATAAAAATAATGAGTTAATGATTCTGTATATTACACATTATAAATTGGACGCTATTGGGCTATTTTAGTTATTTAGTTTATTTTTTCTTATCAATCGATATGTATTAAATTATATATCAATATTAATCAATTGATTAACTTTAAATAATACATAGAGTTAAGAAAACAGCGACAATTGATAACCTTCGTAATAAATCATGTTTCTTTGATGTAAAGCAACTACCACTTTTTATAAGTAAGTAATATCCACATTAATAGTTGGGTTTTATTATCTTACGTTAGCGTGCTTATTTATTAACAAAAATGATAACAATAATTTCTATATAAGCTCTTTATTTTTCTTCTTAAAAATATAATTAAGTGAGTAATGTATGAAAAACATCAAAGAGATGACGTTACTTTCCACCCCCCTATCTCGCCGACGCTTTGTCAAAGTGGGAGCCGCTGGTGGATTAGTTGCAACGGCGGGTGGATTATCTCTCCCCTTTAGCCAAGCCATGGCTTCGGAGCAAACAGCGCCGACATCTACCAATAAAGAAAAAGTCGTCTGGAGTGCATGTACCGTCAATTGCGGTAGTCGTTGTCCATTGCGTATGCATGTCGTTGATGGCGAAATTAAGTACGTTGAAACAGACAATACCGGCAATGACGTTTACGACGAGTTCCATCAAGTACGAGCTTGCTTACGTGGTCGCTCTATGCGTCGGCGTGTTTATAATCCAGATCGCTTACGTTATCCCATGAAACGCGTAGGTAAACGTGGTGAAGGTAAATTTGAACGTATCTCTTGGGATGAAGCCTTTGATACTATTTCCGACACCATGAAACGCCTGATAAAAGATTATGGCAATGAATCTATTTATCTAAATTACGGTACAGGCACCCTCGGTGGCACCATGACAAAATCTTGGCCACCAGGAGCAACCCTTATTGCCCGTTTAATGAATTGCTGTGGTGGTTATCTCAACCATTATGGCGATTATAGTACTGCGCAGATCGCTGCAGGCTTAAATTACACCTACGGGGGATGGGCTGATGGCAATAGTCCTTCAGACATCGAAAATACTAAATTGGTTGTTATGTTTGGTAATAATCCCGGCGAAACACGTATGAGTGGCGGTGGTGTAACTTATTATGTTGAGCAAGCTCGTGAAAAATCAGATGCTCGCATGATAATTATTGATCCTCGCTATACTGATACTGGTGCAGGTCGTGAGGATGAGTGGATCCCCATTCGTCCAGGTACTGATGCAGCTTTAGTTAATGCGTTAGCTTATGTCATGATCAAAGAAGATTTAGTCGATAAACCCTTCTTAGATAAATACTGCGTTGGTTACGACGAAACTACGATGCCAGAAGGGGCACCTAAAAACGCCCACTATAAAGCCTATATTTTAGGTGATGGCGCAGATGGTCAACCCAAAACCCCAGAATGGGCAGCACAAATTACCGGTATTCCCGCGGCACGTATTGTCAAATTAGCCCGTGAAATCGCTGGTGCTAAGCCGGCTTATATTACTCAAGGTTGGGGCCCTCAACGCCGTTCAAATGGCGAATTAGCCTCTCGCGCTATTGCAATGCTCGCTATCTTAACTGGTAATGTGGGAATAAATGGGGGCAATACCGGTGCCCGTGAAGGCTCTTACAGCATTCCTTTTGTCCGTATGCCAACCTTAACTAATCCTGTCACGACCAGTATTTCTATGTTTATGTGGACAGATGCCATTTTACGTGGCCCTGAAATGACCGCTACACGTGATGGCGTGCGAGGTAAAGATAAACTGGATGTACCTATTAAAATGGTATGGAACTATGCGGGGAACTGCTTAGTTAACCAACATTCAGAAATAAACCGTACTCATGAAATCCTACAAGATGATAAAAAATGCGAAATGATTGTGGTTATCGATAATCATATGACCGCATCGGCAAAATATGCAGATATCTTACTGCCGGATTGTACGGCATCAGAGCAAATGGATTTCTGTATGGATGCTTCTGCGGGGAATATGGCTTACGTGATTTTCGCTGACCAAGCGATTAAGCCACGTTTTGAAAGTCGCAATATCTATGAGATGACCAGCGAAATTGCTAAACGTATGGGGGTGGGTGAGAAATTTACCGAAAATCGTACCCAAGAAGAGTGGCTACGCCATCTTTATGAGCAATCTCGTCAAAATTTACCAGAACTGCCTACCTTTGAAGAATTTCGGGCACAAGGTATCTTTAAAAAACGTGATCCACAAGGCCATCATGTGGCTTACCGTGAATTCCGCGCTGATCCACTCAACAATCCACTGACAACGCCGTCAGGAAAAATTGAAATTTATTCTTCGCAATTAGCTGAAATTAAAGCGACATGGGAATTAGCGGCAGACGATGTGATTGATCCACTGCCAATCTACTCCGCAGGTTTTGAAAGCTATGGCGACCCTGCTATGGATAAATACCCATTACAAATGACGGGTTTTCACTATAAAGCTCGTACCCACTCAACTTATGGCAACGTGGATGTATTAAAAGCGGCTTGTCCACAAGAAATTTGGATAAACCCTGTTGATGCTACAAAACGTGGTATCAAACACGGCGATTTAGTTCGTATTTATAACGATCGCGGTGAAGTACGTATCAACGCTAAAGTCACACCACGTATTTTGCCGGGCGTTGTCGGATTAAGTGAAGGGGCTTGGTATAACCCAGACAGTAACCGTATTGATCATGCAGGTTGCATTAACGTGTTAACGACCCAACGCCCTTCACCACTTGCTAAGGGTAATCCTTCTCACAGTAATCTTGTTGAAGTCGTCAAGGCGTAAGGAGTCTGGTTATGTCAACGCAATATGGTTTTTATATCGATTCAAGTCGTTGCACCGGCTGCAAAACCTGCGAACTCGCGTGCAAGGATTTTAAAAATTTATCCCCTGAGGTCAATTTCCGCCGTATTTATGAATATGCCGGTGGTGATTGGACCGAGCAAGATGGTGTGTATACGCAAAACGTTTTTGCTTACTACTTATCTATTTCATGTAACCACTGTGACGATCCGGCTTGCGTAAAAGTCTGTCCAAGTGGCGCCATGCACAAACGCGAAGATGGTTTTGTGGTGGTAAATGAAGAAGTGTGTATAGGCTGTCGTTATTGCCATATGGCATGTCCTTATGGTGCACCGCAGTTTGATGAAGTCAAAGGCCACATGACCAAATGTGATGGTTGTTATGAGCGTGTTGCTGAAGGCAAAAAGCCAATTTGTGTCGGATCTTGCCCATTGCGTGCATTAGATATGGCACCGATTGAAGAGTTACGCGCTAAATATGGTGATCTTGCTGAAATAGCCCCTCTTCCATCTGCGAAATACACTAAACCGAATATTGTACTTAAATTAAATGCCAATAGCCGACCTGTAGGTGACACCACCGGGCATCTGGCTAACCCAGAGGAGGTGTAAGATGGGCATGGGATTACATGAATGGCCACTGATGTTCTTTACCGTTATTGGTCAAAGTGTGGCTGGCGCCTTTATTATTATGGGTTGCGCCATTCTTTCAGGCAAACTGCCTGAAGCGTTAAATCGCAAAGTGCATTACAGCATGTTTGGTTTGTGGTTATTAATGGGGATTGGTTTTTTACTCTCCATGATCCACATGGGAACCCCAATGCGTGCCTTTAACTCTTTTATCCGTTTTGGTCATTCATCATTAAGTAATGAAATTGCCAGTGGTGCCACATTCTTTGCTTTAGGTGGCTTATATTGGTTAATTAGTGTGTTAAATAAAATGCCTGCTGCATTAGGTAAATTGTGGCTAGTGGTTGTCATGATACTTGCAGTGCTATTTATCACGGCTATTTCGCGAGTTTATCAAATTGATACTGTACCTACTTGGTATAATGGCTATACCACAGTTAACTTCGTACTAACCGCATTTATTGGCGGCCCTATTTTAGCGGCACTGTTAATGCGTATTGCCGGTTTTAACTTAAATTGTATTAGTGCATTACCGCTATTAAGTGTTATCGCCATTATTATCAGTGCTATTGTGGCTACCTCTCAAGGCTTTGAATTGGGTTCAATTCAAACCTCCGTACAAAAAGCGGTTGATTTAGTTCCTGATTACGGTTTTTTAATGGGCATTAAATTGATTGCCCTAACATTAGGGTTAGCTTGTTGGATAGCACCGTTATTACGCAAAAATAATCCTTCTGTTTCTTTAATGGTGTTAGGTTTTATTTTGGTGTTTGTTGGTGAATTTATTGGTCGTGGCGTATTCTATGGCTTACATATGACAGTAGGAATGGCTGTTGTAGGTTAATCAACCTATTTATCCTTAAAAACCGCCGTAATGGCGGTTTTCTTTTACTGTGTTACCCTTTTTTAATCTTAGTCATTATGTTTATATAGGGAATAACCTATTATAGATAATATACATTTCAGCGGATAATAAAAATATTATGGAACAACAAGTTATTACAGATATTTCTCTCTCTGCCCGTATTATTGGGGCTGCTTTCTATTACCCACCAACTGAAAAAAGTGACATTGTTGAGTTACTCTCAAGCGGCAAATGGTTAACTGAATGGCCTTATGGCTCTGAAGAAGAAAAACAACGCATTGCCTCATTATTGGCGCAAACTACCTATCAAGATGAAACATTAGCACAAGCCTATCAACGTTTATTTATTGGGCCTTATGCGCTACCTGCACCACCTTGGGGATCGGTGTATCTTGATCATGAGAATGTCTTATTTGGTGATTCAACCTTAGATTTACGTGAATGGATGCTGGAGAATGGTATTGATATTGCCTTGACTCAAAATGAACCTGAAGATCACTTTGGTTTAATGGTGATGATGGTGGCATGGGTTGCAGAAACACGCCCTGAAAAATTAACTGAACTACTTGCTGAACATTTATTACCTTGGGCTTATCGCTATCTAGAGAAATTGTCATTACAAGGAGCATTCCCTTATTATGAAGGTCTTGCCATGTTAGCAACGTTAACGCTTAAAAGCTGGCAATCCCTACTCTCGATTACTCCTGTTGAAAAACAGCTATTTTGCTAATCGACTGATTTGATCAAAAGAAGAACAGCCCTAATTGGGCTGTTATTTTTAGTTAAGATTGTTGAGACCAAAGCTGATAAAGTGCCGGTTGTTTTTCGTCTTCAGGTTTTATTTGCACAAATTGCAACCCTTCTTGTTGCTCCGGAGCGACTCTTAATGCCTTAGCAATATTGGCTGTCGATAATCCATAAGGCTGGGCATCATCATTAGAGTAAGCATAAAATATTTGTGAGATCCCCGCCATACGCATAGCCGCCAAACACATTGGACAAGGTTGACCACTAGCATAAACCACACAATCATCCAATTTTGCTCGTCCTAACACTTTTCCAGCTTCTCGTAATGCTAATAATTCTGCATGTGCAGTTGGATCATTTGTCGCTGTAATTTGATTAACAGCATGAGCAATCACTTGGCCATTTTTCACGATCACCGCGCCAAAGGGACGCCCACCAACTTTCACATTCTCTGTGGCAAGCGAAATGGCTTGCTGTATAAATTGCTTATCTGACATTATTTTGCCCCTGCTTGTTGAAGAATATTGATGATATTGGTATAGCCTTTATCTTTCGCTAAGGTTAATGGTGTACGTCCAGATCCATCAGCTAAATTAACATCCGCCCCACCATCGATCAGCAACGTCACGATATCTGCATATTTTTGACTTCCATCACCTAAAATAATGGCTTCAATTAACGCAGTCCAACCAAGGCGATTAACATGATTGACATCCACACCGGCATCAATCAAGGTTTTTACTGTGGCAACATGGCCGCGCTCCGCCGCAGGAATCAATGCCGTACCACCATAACGGTTGATGCTATTCAGATCTGCGCCATGGGCTAAGGTTAAGGCTAAAATTTCCTGCAATCCTCTCGCTCCAGCATAAAGATAAGGTGAATCATAGATAGCATCGCGGGCATTGACGTTAGCCCCTTGTTCAATCAGGTATTTTGCCACCTCAATTTGATTCGCATGAGTAGCCGCCATTAGCGGTGTACGCAATTTGATATCTCGTTGTTCAATATTCTCTCCTTGCGCTATCTGGCGCTTTAATTCTGGCAAGTTTCCCTCTTGTGCCAGTGTTACTAGATCTGCTTTATCAGAATTTGCCATTGCTTTTACCATAAAGATAGATGAAACCATTAATAGGCCTAAGAAGTAGAAAAACCACTTGGTCTTTAAATAGATAGTATTCATTCAATCTCTCCTCGTGAAGGGGTATTTTCAGCCTGCTTAATCAGCAGATTATTCGACCATTTATTACATCTAACAAAGGGATGGCATTATTTCAACCTATTGAGCAATAAAATATTCCACCATTAAGCCTTGATTTAGGTTTGGTCAGCATTTTTATACTTTTTTTACATCCGCCATAGCGCTTTTATCAACATCTTTACACCTCTTTCAGTAGCTTTACTCAATCTAAATCGCAAAAGGATAGTTCAAATGTTGATATTCGGTGCTGTGGCATTAGTGATTGTGCTCACTGCTTATCTTATTTATGTGTTGTTTCATGCAGAGGCATTTTAAAAATGGCAACAACAACGTTGATCTATATTGCCGTTTTTCTCACCGTCTTACTGATTATGGGAAAAGTGATTGGCAATTATCTTGCTCGTCTCATAGAAGGTGATTTACCTCATTGGGTAACAAAAACAGAACAGGTTATTTGGCGTAGCTGTGGTTTTAAACCTGCCGGCAAAGCGATTCAGTCTATGAGTTGGTATCACTATATGTTCGCCCTGTTAATTTTTAACTCAATGGGAGCACTTTTATTATTGGTAATTTTACTTAATCAAGGTTATTTACCTTTAAATCCACAGTTTGCACCTAATATGAGTTGGGATTTAGCATTAAATACCACCATTAGTTTTATTACTAATACCAATTGGCAGGCCTATAGCGGTGAAACAGCCGTTAGCTATTTAAGCCAAATGATGGGGCTTACAGTACAAAATTTCTTATCAGCAACAACGGGGATCGCTGTTGCCTTTGTATTGATCAGAGCATTAACACAATCTTCTTGCCATTCCATTGGTAATGCTTGGGTAGATATTGGTCGTATTACCCTATATCTGTTACTACCTTTAGCCATTATTTGGTCACTGTTATTTGTTAGCCAAGGCGTGATCCAAAATTTCCATCCCGCGCTATTAAGCCAAGGACTTGAAAATCAGCAATGGTTACCAATGGGCCCCGTTGCTTCTCAAGAGGCGATTAAACTGTTAGGAACCAATGGAGGAGGCTATTTTGCAGCAAACTCTGCTCATCCTTATGAAAACCCAACCTCTTTCAGTAACTTTTTGCAAATACTTGCCATATTCCTGTTACCTACCGCGCTATGCTTCGCCTTTGGCCGACTGAGTGGCACACAACGGCAAGGCTATACCTTACTTTGGGTAATGACATTGATTTTTATTGTTGCGGTTAGCGTAATTGTTTGGGCTGAATGGCGAGGTAACCCACAATTTACTTTAATGGGTGCGGATAGTTCATTAAATATGGAAGGTAAAGAGAGTCGCTTTGGTTTAATAGGCAGTGCGTTATTTGTTGCCGTCACTACAGCCGCTTCTTGTGGTGCAGTAAATGCCATGCATGATTCATTAACTGCATTAGGAGGTATGGTTCCTATGTGGTTAATGCAAACTGGAGAAGTCATCTTCGGCGGTGTTGGTTCTGGTTTTTATGGCATGATCTTGTATGTTTTGTTAGCTGTTTTTATCGCTGGATTAATGGTGGGTCGAGCACCTGAATATCTCGGCAAAAAAATTGGTGTAGCAGAAATGAAATGGGTTGCTGTCGCTATTTTAATATCACCAGCAATCACCTTATTAGGTACAACACTTGCCCTCTTTAGCGAAGTAGGTCGCGAAGCGATTTTAAATCCTGGTCCTCATGGTTTTAGTGAAGTTTTATACGCTTTTACTTCAGCTGCCAATAACAATGGCAGTGCTTTCGCCGGACTGAATGCTAATTCTGTTTTTTATAATCTGTTATTAGGTATCACTATGCTTGTCGGACGTTTTGGTGTCATGTTGCCTGTCTTAGCTATCGCCGGTAGTTTGGCAATAAAAAAACGCCAAGCTGAAAGTTTAGCCACATTGTCCACTACTTCACCGCTATTTATTTTTCTATTGTTCCTCACAGTAATAATGATTGGTGCACTCACCTTTGTTCCGGCATTAGCACTAGGCCCTATTGCTGAGCATTTACAGTTGTTATGGGCTAAATAAGGACACTCATCATGAAAAAAACACCTCTTTTTAATAGAAAAACAATGATGTCAGCTTTCTTGGATGCTATCAAAAAATGCACCCCTCAAGCGCAATGGCATAATCCGGTGATGTTTATTGTTTATGTTGGTGCACTACTCACTACGGGTATTTGGTTTGCCGTTTTACTGGGGTATCTACCACCAGATAATCATTTTACTTTTCAAGTCATGCTTTGGTTATGGATAACCCTACTATTTGCCAATTTTGCTGAATCTTTAGCAGAAAGTCGTAGTAAAGCACAGGCGGCAAGCTTACGAGGTGCGAAACAACAATCTAAAGCGGTGCGCTTACAGCATGCTGATCTTCATGCTCCCCAAGAAATCATTGATTCACTTTTATTACATAAAGGCGATATTGTTTTGGTCAATGCTGGCGAGGTAATTCCTTGTGATGGTGAAGTGATTGAAGGCGGCGCTTCTGTTGATGAAAGTGCGATCACCGGCGAATCAGCTCCCGTTATTCGTGAGTCAGGTGGCGATTTTTCTTCTGTTACTGGAGGGACTCGTGTGTTATCTGACTGGTTGATTATTCGTTGTAGTGCTGAAGCGGGTAACTCTTTCCTCGATCGTATGATTGGTATGGTGGAAGGGGCTAAACGCAGAAAAACGCCGAATGAAATTGCATTAACTATTTTATTAACGGCCCTAACGCTGATCTTTTTATTCGCTTGTACCACACTCTATCCTTTTAGTGTGTTTGCCGTGCAATTCCAAGAGCATGGTGAGGTTATTTCTGTTGTAACGTTAATCGCATTATTAGTTTGTCTGATCCCTACAACCATCGGCGGACTACTCTCTTCTATTGGCGTGGCAGGTATGAGCCGGATGTTAGACGCTAATGTGATTGCGACTAGTGGGCGTGCAGTAGAAGCCGCAGGAGACGTTGATGTTTTATTACTCGATAAAACAGGGACAATTACTTTAGGTAATCGCCAAGCTTCTCGTTTTATTCCTCTATCAGGAATAACTGAAAAACAATTGGCAGATGCGGCGCAATTAAGCTCTTTAGCAGATGAAACACCTGAGGGTCGTAGCATCGTTATATTAGCCAAACAGCGCTTTAATTTACGTGAACGAGATTTAACTTCGATGGGAGCCTCTTTTGTTCCATTCTCAGCGATGACCAGAATGAGTGGCGTAAATATTGGCGAGCGTATTATACGTAAAGGCTCGGTTGATGCTATTCGTCGCCATATCGAAGTTAGTCATAGCCATTTTCCCGATGAAGTCAACACCATAGTCGAGCAAGTCGCAAGAGCTGGTGCTACGCCATTAGTCGTCGTTGAAAATCAAAATATCCTTGGTGTAGTTGAACTTAAAGATATCGTCAAAGGGGGTATCAAAGAGCGCTTTGCTCAACTTCGCCAAATGGGCATTAAAACCGTGATGATCACCGGTGATAACCATCTTACTGCGGCGGCCATTGCTGCCGAGTCCGGTGTAGATGATTTTCTTGCGCAAGCCACTCCAGAGGCTAAACTGGCGTTGATCCGTCAATATCAATCAGAAGGTCGACTTGTCGCTATGACCGGAGATGGTACTAATGATGCGCCGGCTTTAGCGCAAGCCGATGTTGCTGTGGCCATGAATTCAGGAACGCAAGCCGCTAAAGAAGCAGGCAATATGGTTGATTTGGACTCAAATCCCACCAAATTAATTGAAGTCGTTCATATTGGTAAACAAATGCTTATGACCCGTGGCGCCCTAACCACCTTTAGTATTGCCAATGATATCGCAAAATATTTTGCCATTATTCCCGCAGCTTTTGCGGTGACATATCCACAATTGAATATGCTCAATATTATGGGATTACACTCCCCAGCATCCGCGATGTTATCAGCCGTTATTTTTAATGCTTTGATCATCGTCTTTTTGATCCCTTTAGCGTTGAAAGGTGTGCATTATCGTCCTGTTTCTGCTCATTCATTATTACGCCGTAATCTCTCTTTATACGGAATAAGTGGGTTAATTGTTCCTTTTTTAGGAATTAAACTCATCGATATGATTTTAGCTATTATTGGGCTTTAAGGAGAATACTATGCATCTTTTTCGTTCATCTTTAGTGATGTTAGTATTACTGACACTTATCACTGGATTAGCCTATCCTTTATTTATAACCGGATTAGCTCAATTGTTTTTTCCTTGGCAAGCAAATGGTTCACTGGTTTATCAGGACGATAAACTGATTGGCTCTGAATTGATTGGACAGTCATTTAATCGAGCCGATTACTTTCAAGGTCGCCCCTCAATGACAAGTGAAATGCCTTACAATAGTATGGCTTCCGGCGCTAGCCAACTTGCTACATCAAATCCACTCTTAAGCGAGAAAGTGGCTGCAGGTGTTCGTTTATGGCAAAAAAGGGTTGATAATCATCAAGTCGTTCCTGTTGATTTAGTGACCGCTTCCGCCAGTGGGCTTGATCCTCATATTTCATTGGCTGCCGCTTATTACCAAGCACCGCATATTGCGTTATTACGTCAATTCACAATAAATGAAATAAAACAATTAATTACAGAAAATACGACATCGCCATTAATACCATTTTTAGGTGAACCTGTGGTGAATGTCTTTAAACTCAATCAGGCACTTGATAGATTGAGTGCAGAAAAAAACAATAAAGTGAGCGGGTAATAAAATGGAACAAGCTCCGCAGTGGCAACGCCCTTCTCCTGATGATTTGCTGGCATTAACGCGAGCACCCCATCGAGGACGATTAAAGATCTTTTTTGGTGCCTGTGCCGGCGTAGGTAAAACCTACGCCATGTTACAAGAAGCTCAACGTTTACATCAGCAAGGTATTGATGTCTTAGCTGGGGTTGTAGAAACCCATCAGCGCCAAGAAACGGCACAACAACTTGAGGGATTACCGTTATTACCGCCATTAAAATTACATTATCGTGGTAGAAAGCTCTCTGCCTTTAATTTAGATGGGGCCTTAGCAAGACATCCTGCGGTGATCTTAATGGATGAATTGGCTTTTAGTAATCCACATAAATGTCGCCATCCAAAACGTTGGCAAGATGTTGAAGAGTTACTTGATGCGGGCATCGATGTTTTAACCACCATTAATGTACAACATATTGAAAGTCTTAATGATATTGTTGGTAGTATTACAGGTATTCGCGTTCAAGAGACTATTCCTGATTATATCTTTGATAATGCTGATGAAGTGGTTATGGTCGACTTACCACCAGACGACCTACAACAGCGCTTAAATGAAGGCAAAGTTTATCTGGCAGGACAAGCAGAGCGTGCAATAGAGCATTTTTTTCGTAAAGGTAATTTGATTGCATTACGAGAGCTTGCCCTAAGACGGATGGCAGATCGCGTTGATTCCCAAGTAAAAGAATTCCGTGATAGCCAAGGTGGTACGCCTGTTTGGCATACTACTGATAGTTTAATGGTTTGTCTTGGTGCTCATGGAAGAAATGATAAATTAGTGCGTACTGCCGCTCGTTATGCTGCTGCTTTTGGTTGCCAATGGCATGCTATTTATGTTGAAACACCAAAGCTACATCAGATAGGTGAGCATAAACGCCGTGCTATTTTACATTCCCTCAAGTTAGCACAACACCTAGGGGCAAGAACGGCGATCCTTTCTGATAATCAAGCGGAAAAAGCGGTGATCCGCTATGCCAGAGAGCATAATTTAGGCAAGGTGATTATCGGTCAACGCCCCTATCAAAAGTGGCAATGGTTAAAACGTTGGGTCCGTATGCGTTTCGCAGAAAGGTTAGCGCGTTATGCACCTGACTTGCATGTTATCAGTGTCGCTTTAAATGAAGAAGAACCGCGTTATAAAACAAAAACATTTGTGCCACAAAATGATAAATGGCGTCAAAATCTTAAAGGCTATCTAACAGCTATTGGTTTATGTCTAGCTATTACGCTTTTTTCACGTACTTTTTTGTTAGCGTTAGATAAGGCGAATTTAGTTACTCTTTATTTATTAGGCGTTGTTCTTATCGCGCTATTTTTTGGTCGTCGCCCTTCTATTTTTGCCGCTTTAATCAATGTGATAAGTTTTGATTTGTTCTTTGTACAACCGCATTTTTCACTGGCTGTATTAGATATGCAGTATTTAGTGACTTTTTCCGTAATGCTCATTGTTGGGTTAGTGGTGGGTAATTTAACTGCGGGAATGCGTTATCAAACCCGGGTTGCTCGTTATAGAGAACAACGCACTCGTCATTTATTTGAAATGACCCGAGAGCTGAGTCGGGCACTGACTTTAGAAGAAGTGGTACGTACTAGTTATCATTTTTTATCAAGTGCTTTTGATGCCAAAGTTTGTTTATTAATGCCTAATCATCATGGTGAATTAACGCCATACAATGCTGAAGGTATGGGACAACTTCCCATTGATAGTGGTATTGCCCGTTGGTGTTGGGATAAAGATCAAATCGCAGGTGCAGGAACGGATACCCTACCTAGTGTCCCTTATCAGTTGCACCCTATTAGCGCATCTCAACAAGTATTAGCGATTTTAGCGATTGAGCCAAATAATCTACGCCAAGTACTTATTCCTGAACAACAGCAACTCCTACAGACATTTAATGGCCTAATTGCCAATGCTCTTGAACGGTTACAACAGGCGGAAATGGCCGAACAATCTCGTATTAATATAGAACGAGAACAATTAAGAAATGCGCTCTTAGCCGCCCTTTCTCATGATCTAAAAACACCACTTACCGTCCTGTTTGGCCAGTCTGAAATTCTTCTTCTAGACTTAAGTGCTGAGGGCTCTGCTCATACTGAACAAGTTAGTCAGATCCGCCAACAAATTTTGACGACCTCCCGCTTAGTCAACAATTTACTGGATATGGCACGTATTCAATCAGGTGGGATCCAAGTCAACTTGCAGTGGAATTTACTGCAAGAAATTGCTGGAAGTGCAATACGTTCACTCTCTTATTTACTTGATAAACACCCATTACAAATTGATATTCCAGCTGATTTATTACTCTATTGCGATAGTCTGTTAATTGAGCGCGTGTTAACTAATTTATTAGAAAATGCAGTCAAATATACCGCATCACAAACTAAATTAGGCATAAAAGCTACGGTTGAAGAGGATCAAATTCATGTTGAAGTTTGGGATGAAGGCGCAGGTATTCCCACTGAACAATTGCAGCTTATTTTTAATAAATTTTCACGTGCAGTAAAAGAGTCCGCCATTCCGGGGGTTGGGCTGGGTCTTGCTATTTGCAGTGCTATTATCCACTTACATGAAGGTAAAATTTGGGCTGAAAATAATAAAAAAGGTGGAGCCAGTTTTCACTTTGTTTTACCTTTAAAATCACTACCTAATATTGATGAGATTGAAATAAAACAGTGACGCCATATAACATATTGATTGTTGAAGATGAAAAAGAGATCTTACGATTCGTTCGCCTTGCATTAGAGAACGAAGGTTTTCGTGTTTATGACGCCTCAGAATGTCAACGAGGATTAATAGAGGCAGCATCAAGAAAACCTGATTTAGTCATTCTTGATCTGGGATTACCTGATAAAGATGGGCTCTGCTTTATTCAAGATTTCCGCCAATGGAGTAGCACGCCGATTATTGTGTTATCCGCCAGAGATTCTGAACAAGATAAAGTTGATGCTTTAGACGCTGGAGCTGATGATTATTTAACTAAACCCTTCGGTATGAGTGAATTACTAGCTCGGGTTCGTGCTTCATTACGTCGCTTTGTCAAACAAGAAACAGAAACGACTCAATTTACATTTGGTGATATCACTATTGATTGGGTTAAAAGAATAGTCACTCGCCAAGGCGTACCCATTCACTTTACTCCGACCGAGTTTCGTCTACTCAGTGAACTTGTCAACAATAGTGGAAAAGTATTAACTCAACGTCATTTAATGCAGCATGTTTGGGGGCCTAACTTTGTAGAGCATAGCCATTATTTGCGAATTTATATGGGGCATCTACGTCAGAAAATAGAAACCGATCCCACCTGTCCAGTGCACTTAATTACTGAAACGGGGATCGGTTATCGTTTTATGCCTTAAGTCTCTTTTTTCGGTTTATCAGAACGACTAAGCCATTGCAGATATCGTTTTTCTAAAACGTAACAGTGCCAATGCAAAAAAGACTGAGCCAATAATAATTAAAACGATAAATTGAGGCCAAACAATCGAGAAATCTGCGCCTCTATACAATATCGCTTGTGCAAGGCTGACAAAATGTGTGGTTGGCATAGTTTGCATCACATCTTGTACAAACTGAGGCATACTCTCTCTTGAGGTCATCCCTCCAGACAACATATTTAATGGCAACAATACCATAATCATCAATAAACCAAATTGTGGCATTGAGCGCGCCATTGTGCCTAAGAAAATACCAATGGATGTCGTTGCAAATAAACTTAACGCGACCCCACACATAAATAACAAAACAGAGCCTTCGATCGGCACATGTAGCAGTGATTTAACCACTAGTACTAAAGACATGGCCGACGCTAACAATACAACCAATCCCATTGACCATATTTTAGAAAGCATGATCTCAAATGGTGTGACAGGCATAACTAATAAATGCTCAATAGTGCCATGCTCTCGCTCTCGTATTAGTGCCGCCCCGGTTAATACAATAGATAGCATGGTAATGTTATTGATTATCGCCATAACAGAGCCAAACCAAGATTGTGTTAAGTTTGGGTTAAAGCTCATTCTAACTTCTAAATCCACAGGCAGTGGATCGTTAGTGCGCTCTTTAGCAAGAAAAGTTTTCGCTTCTCCCATAACGATATTTTGAATATAGCTATTTCCTAAGAAAGCTTGACTCATCCGTGTTGCATCAATATTGACTTGAATTTCTGGCTTACGTCCTGCGAGTAGATCGCGTTGAAAATTAGGCGGAATATCTAACGCAAAAGTATAAGTTCCTCTATCTAATAAACCATCAATCTGCTCGGGTGTAATATCTGCAGGTGGTAAAAAGTAAGGCATATAAAAGCTATTGACAATACGGGCCGAAAGTTGAGATTTATCCTGATCAGCCACCGCTATCGGCGCATGGTGTAATGAGCCCGGTGTTACAGTAGCCGATGAGTATATTGATACGGTAAAGGCAAACACAATTAATGCCAGCATCGCCTTATCACGGGATAAACTTCGTAACTCTTTTATTCCTAAATTAAAAATATTTTGTACGGTATGCCACATTTAAGCCTCCTGCTTTTTCAAGAAAAAGACACTCAGCCCAATCACAATGGGGATCGTGATAAGTAACGGAATAAAAGACCAAGGCAAATCAAATAAGTTAAGTCCTTTTGAAAACGTTCCTCGAGTGATAGTAAGAAAGTGAGAAGTCGGATAAATATGCCCTATCCATTTACCAATACCTTCTAAGGATGATACTGGGTCAATCATGCCGGAGAATTGTGTAGCAGGAATTAAGGTAATAATTGAAGTACCAAAAATAGCCGCAATCTGACTTTTCATAAAACAAGAAATCAGTAATCCCATTCCCGTAGCAATAGTGATATAAAGCAACGCCCCTAATGAGAGTGTCAACATGCTTCCTTTAAAACTGACACCAAAAATAAATACCGAAAGCGCACAGAGCATAAAAAAGTTAAACATTCCCAATAAAATATAGGGGATCTGTTTGCCTAATAAAAACTCGGCTTTAGTGACTGGAGTAACGTATAAATTAATAATAGAGCCTAGCTCTTTTTCACGTACCACACTCAAGGCGCTTAACATCGCGGGGATCATCATCAACAACAACGGAATAACCGCAGGTACTATGGCGGGTAAACTTTTTACATCAGGGTTATAACGATAACGGGTTTCGATATCAATGGGGGAAAATTGATCAACCATATTGGTAGGTTGACGCATGGCCATATCTAACATCCAAGTTAGATGCATTGCCTGAATATACCCACGGACAGTTTCTGCACGATTTGGCATCGCGCCATCAATCCAAACCCCTATTTTTACTTTATGTCCTTTAGCAACATCTCGAGCAAAATTAGGCGGAATTTCAATCGCAACAGTAATATCACCACTGCGGAGACGACGCTCAAGTTGGTTATAATCGGTAATCGGCGCTTTTTCAATAAAATAGCGAGAGCCTGATAGGTTTTGACTATAAGCCTGACTTAGCCCTGTTTGATCTCTATCCATAATGGCAAAGCGTAGGTTTTCAACATCCATACTGATGCCGTAACCCATAATAAACATCAATATTACCGTGCCTAGTAATGCTAAGGTAAGGCGTACTGGGTCACGGCGTAATTCCATCCCTTCACGAATACTATAACTAAATAAACGGCGTAAACTAAATCGTTGTTTTAACGCTTTTTCCGCACTTTCTTCACTAGAGGCAGGCAATTGTAGCTGTTTATCTTCAATATCGGGCGTTTCTGTTTCACCGGATGCTTTTTTCAAATAATCAATAAATACTTCTTCTAGTGTATCAAATTGACTATTTTTCACTAAATTAGCCGGAGTATCTGTCACTAGCACTTTTCCGGCATGCATCAGAGACATTCTGTCACAGCGCGCCGCTTCATTCATAAAGTGGGTAGAGATAAAAATAGTGACACCGTCACGTCTTGAGAGATCAACCATCAGATTCCAGAACATATCTCGAGCGATAGGGTCAACCCCAGAGGTGGGTTCATCAAGGATCAGCATTTCTGGTTTGTGGATCACTGCCACCGCTAACGATAAGCGTTGTCGAATACCTAAAGGTAAACCATCAGGCATCATATCTTCCACATCGGTCAAATTAAAACGCTCACTCATTTCTTTGATACGTTGAGGAATATCCTGTTCTGGGATATGAAAGAGTTTGGCATGTAGCTCTAAATTTTGTCGAACCGTTAATTCGCTATACAGTGAGAATGCTTGCGACATATAACCAACACGTTTACGGGTTTCGATATCTTTTGGATCAACCTCTTGCCCAAATAACCAAGCGTGCCCTTCACTTGCCTCAAGTAAACCTGTAAGCATTTTCATGGTGGTGGATTTACCACAACCATTCGAGCCTAGAAAACCAAAAATTTCGCCTTTAGGAATACGAAAACTGACATGATCAACAGCAACAAACTGACCAAAGCGCATTGTTAACTCTTTGGCCTCAATGGCGATAATATCGTCATCACTTTTATCCCGTGGAGGAATAATCACTTTTTGATGGTTTTTACGTTTTTCTTCCGGTAAAAGCTCAATAAAAGCAGCTTCTAATTCATCTGTCGCCGTTTGCGCCTTTAATTCTTCCGCATGACCAGTGGCTAAAACCTTACCTGCATCCATTGCAACCAGCCAATCAAAGCGTTCAGCCTCTTCCATATAAGCCGTTGCAACCAATACGCTCATATTGGTTTGACGTTTACGAATACGATTAATTAACTCCCAAAATTGCGCCCGTGATAATGGGTCAACCCCTGTGGTGGGTTCATCGAGGATCAGTAATTGTGGATCATGAATTAATGCACAGCAAAGCCCCAGTTTTTGCTTCATACCACCAGATAGTTTACCTGCAGGTCTATCCTTAAAAGGCGCTAGCCCCGTACTTTCAAGTAAATCATTGATGCGCTCTTCTCGCTCTTGTTTTGATTGACCAAATAAGCGACCAAAGAAATCGACGTTTTCAAAAACAGAAAGAGTGTGATAAAGATTTTTACCTAACCCTTGCGGCATATAGGCAATTTTGGGGCAAACAGCTCGCCGGTGATTAACATCATTCATATCACCATTAAGTACTATCACTTGCCCTTGCTGAATTTCTCTGGCTCCTGAAATAAGAGAAATTAAACTCGATTTTCCGACACCATCCGGGCCTATTAAGCCGACCATTTTTCCGGCAGGAATAGTCAATGTCACATCATCAAGTGCTTTGGTATCACCATAATGTTGGGATACATGAGTCAATTCAATGATATGAGAATGACTTTGCGTTCTCATTAGTTGACTCATTGTGGTAATTTCACCTCTAAATCAGTCGGCCAAGGTTGGCTATTATCTAAGCGAATATAGGCACGTCCCGGTAAACCTGTTTTGACATATTCAAGGTGTTTCTCTAGTAATTCAGGGGAGATCCTCGCTCTTACACGAAACATTAGCTTCAAACGTTCATTGTCAGTTTCAACCGTTTTAGGGGTAAACTGTGCAACACTGGCAACATAAGTCGTTTTCGCAGGGATCACAATATGTGGGGCTGCGTCCAAAATAATATGGACATCACTGCCTAAGGCTGCTTTGCCAGCGGCTTCAGTTGGCAAAAAGAATGTCATATACACATCACTAAGGTCGACCATATTTAACACTCGACCGCCAGCGCCTAGCACTTCACCGGGTTCCGCAACACGATATTGTACACGGCCATTACGAGGAGCTTTTAAGATACTATCATCCAACTCAGCCATAATACGTCGTTCGGTAGCTGTTGCTGCATCAACTTTAGTTTTTGCTTGAATAATTCCAGACTTTGCCGAATCAATTGCCGCAATAGTTGCAGTCACTTGTGCTTTTGCAGCTTCAACAGCAGCACGAGCCCCTTCGGTTCTTGCTATATCATCATCCAGTTGTTGAATAGAAATTGCTTTTGTTTTAACTAATGCCCGGGAGCGATTAAGGCGTTTTACTGATGCGTCAAGCTCTGCAATACGCTGACGAACAACCGCCTGCGCTGCAACTTGCTCACTTTGACGTTGAGAAAGTGCCGACTCTGCGGTCATAACGCTACTTTTGGCTTGCTCTAGTTGGGCTTGAACTTCATGAAGTTGCTCTTTTAAGGTACGAGTATCCATTGTTGCCAACACTTCACCCGCTTTAACAAAATCCCCCTCTTTGACCAAAATAGTGTCAATTCTTCCTGGTGTTTTGGTTGAAATATCAATTTCAGTAGCTTCAATTCTCCCATTACTTTGAGCAAACCCATCAGGGAGTGCTGGTGCTTGTGTTTTCCACCAAAAAATACCTGCTGCAATAATTGCAACAATAATAATGCCGTAAACAAAAAAACGATTCGTTTTTTGATTTTTCATATAAATTATTTAACCTTCCTTTTGCCATAAATAACCCAATTTTTTGTGATTTACTGTGTGTAAGAAAATAGTTAAATAACAATTTTTAATTTTATTTCATCTACTTTAAAAATAGTCCATTTATATATATAAAGCGAATTAAAATAAAATAAAAAAAGAGAAAAACAAAAGTTAACCATATGAATTATAAAATATAATAAGAATATGATAGTGTGTTGTGTCAATTTAATGTAGTACTTTTATCACATAATACACTATCAAAATTTGATTATTCGAGATAACACACAAAATGTATAAAATTTAGCATCCATTAGCTTCATTAAAATCAAAATATAATAATAACACTTGGTTACGATAATTGATCGAAGTCACATATTTAATGTTGATGGAGTTAGCTATTTTTTGATTTTACTATAAATTTAACAGCGTTAAAAATAAATAATAACCAACATACTTTTATTTTAATATTTTATTTGCAAGATTTAATTTTAAATTAATTGCATAAAACCCCTTAAATATAACAGTTTGATTATTATAGCATTAATTTAAATTAAAATTATTTGTTATTTTTGCCTGTCATCAGACCACTTATTAGGTAAAGTTTTTATATAGTGATTATTGCAGTTAATAATTATATATCAAATAACAATATACAATTAAAGTAATAACATCCCTGCAAATACACAACTCAATCCGATTAAGAGAAGGTTTATATGAAAAACATTAACTATAAGCTCGCTACACTTACCCTTTGTACTCTTTTTGCCTCTTCTGCGTTAGCTAATAATACACAAGCCCCTATCCGCCTCGTTATTCATGGTGGTGCAGGTACAATAACTAAAGATACCATCACCCCAGAGCAAGAAAAAGAATATAAAGCCAAACTGACCGAAGCATTAAATGCTGGATATGCTGTTTTAAATAGCGGAGGCACCAGTATTGAAGCTGTACAAAAATCGATTAATGTTATGGAAGACTCTCCTCTTTTTAATGCAGGTAAAGGTGCTGTTTTTACTCACGATGGTAGAAACGAACTTGATGCTTCTATTATGGATGGTAAAACGCGCAAAGCGGGTGCTGTTGCTGGTGTTACCACAGTAAAAAATCCGATTAATGCCGCTATTGCGGTAATGGAAAAAAGTCCACATGTTATGATGGTTTCTCAAGGGGCTGATCTTTTTGCCAAAGAGCAAGGGTTAACCATCGTTGATCCGAGTTATTTCCGTACTGAATATCGTTGGCAACAACTACAAAAAGCATTAGAAAAAGAACAAGTTGTATTAGATCATGATGGTAAAACGGCGGCTCTTTTTGCTGATCCGATGATGTATGATTATAAATATGGCACTGTTGGTGCTGTTGCATTAGACCAACATGGTAATTTAGCGGCGGGAACATCAACAGGGGGAATGACCAATAAACGTTATGGTCGTGTGGGCGATTCCCCTATTATCGGTGCAGGTAATTATGCGGATAATGAAACGGTTGCGGTATCGGCAACAGGATCAGGTGAAATGTTTATTAGAACGCTGACCGCATTTAATATTGCAGCCCAAGTTAAATATCAAAAACTACCTCTAGAGCAAGCGGCACAAAATGCACTTGATGAAGTAAAAGCGATAAATGGAAGTGGTGGTGTTATCGTATTAGACAAATCTGGAAACTACACGATGAGCTTTAACTCTGAAGGAATGTATCGAGGCACCATTGGTAATGATGGCAAACCACTAGTCGCCATTTATAAAGATTAACCTTCATTATTTTAAAACTATGCCTTTGGTTTTTAGCGACTGTTATTAAAAATACAGATAAACCAAGGGCATAATATTAAGCCATTTCCACGATCATCCCCCTATTTTGATCTCTTTATTCCTTTCATGGGTAAACCCCACTGTTCACTTTGCACTCCAAAACAGTTCATAAAACAAACGTTATACGCTAAAAACAAACACGATCGCCTCTACTTATTAAAATGATCCTTTGAAAAAGTAGCTTTTTTCTTTTTTAGATCTGTTAGAATATTCAGCATAGTTATATTGATTTAATAAGGAAATTGCTGTGGATTTTCACCACGACGATCAAGAAATAACACCAGAAACATCACTTGTATTGGCGGAAAAACAACCATTATTAGATCTCAATGCAACTTTCACCTCTCCGACACAAACTAACCCTGCACTGGCTTATTTACGCAGTTTAGGCTCTAAACGTAGTCGCCAAACGATGGGATCGTTTTTAACTATCGTGGCAAAAATGATTGGTTTCTCTTCAATAAAGCATTGCCAATGGGGAGCACTTCGCCGCCACCATATTCAAGCGATTATCGACATGTTATCTGATGCGGATAAAGCACCCGCCACAATTAACACTTATTTAGCTGCACTAAAAGGTGTCGCTTTAGAAGCATGGGCGATGAAGTTGATGGATACAGAAAGCTATCAACATATTCGCCAAGTAAAATCGGTAAGAGGAAGTCGATTACCTAAAGGTCGAGCGCTTACTGGACATGAAATTCGCGCACTTTTTCGCTGTTGTGAAAAAGACCACTCCTCAAAAGGTTTAAGAGATGCGGCCATATTAAGTGTACTACTTGGCTGTGGATTACGCCGTTCAGAAATTGTTGCGCTTAATTACGAGCATATTCAATTTCGTGATCAAGCCTTTATTGTCAGAGGAAAAGGTAATAAAGAAAGAATATCCTATATGCCAGAAGATACTTGGGAACGTGTTCAATTATGGATCGATGAAATAAGGGGAGCACAAGATGGTGCCCTTTTCACACGTATTCGCCGCTTTGATGATGTAACGGATGAACGAATAACAGACCAAGCCATTTATTATATTTTAGAGACACGCCAACAAGAAAGTGGCATTGATAAATTTGCTCCTCACGATCTGCGACGCACTTTTGCCTCTGCAATGTTAGATAATGGCGAAGATATTGTAACCGTAAAAGATGCCATGGGTCATGCCAGTATTATGACTACACAGCGCTATGATAGACGTGGTGATGATCGTCTTAGAAAAGCGGCTCGACATTTACGTTTTTAGCTTTTTATATTGTAAAAATATACCCAATTCAATCAATGAAATTGGGTATAAATTTCCATCTTATTAATATGGCTATGATTTATCTAAATGGTGGCTCATTAAAGGTTCTTAATTTACGAGAATGTAATTTATCTTCTTCGTCTTTTAATAACTCAATTGCATGAATACCTATTTGCAAATGCTCTGATACCGCACCTTCATAAAAGTGATTAGCTTGTCCTGGTAATTTTATTTCACCATGTAACGGTTTATCAGATACACATAACAAAGTGCCATAAGGAACGCGAAAACGATAACCTTGAGCGGCAATAGTGGCACTTTCCATATCCACGGCAACGGCTCGACTTAAACTAAATCGCCTTGATGTTGCTGAAAAACGTAATTCCCAATTGCGATCATCTGTTGTCACAACCGTTCCTGTTCTTAATCGTTGTTTGATTTCATGCCCAGGCTTACCGCTAATGGCTTTAGTGGCATCATAAAGTGCACGCTGAACTTCAGCAATATTAGGAATAGGAATATCTGGCGGTAATACAGCATCTAAAATATGATCATCTCGTAAATAAGCATGAGCTAAAACGTAATCACCTAATAATTGGCTTTCTCTTAAGCCTCCACAATGACCAATCATTAACCAAACATGAGGACGTAGAACCGCCAGATGATCACAAATTGTTTTGGCGTTTGACGGCCCAACACCAATATTCACTAATGTTATTCCCGGCCCTTCTTTTGCAATTAAATGATAGGCGGGCATTTGATATTTTTTCCATGTCAGATCAGAAATTAATTTTTCCGGATCAACCGTATCGGCGGTTATTTGCTGAAAACCTGCACAAGAAAGTACACAATATGGACTATTTTTATCAGCAACTTGTGCACAGGCCCAACGAACGAATTCATCCACATAGCGGTTATAATTGGTGAATAAAATATAAGGTTGCACATCTTCAGGTAAAGTTCCGGTATAATGCTTTAAACGAGCCAAAGAAAAATCCGTCCGTAGTGCATCAAAATGTGAAAGAGGTAAAAGCTCGCTGTCATCAATTAAACCATCGGTAATATCATCACCAATTTTAGAGAGATCGGTAGTCGGAAAATATTTTGCTAAAGAAGCGCTCATTGACCGATCAAAACCAATGCCAGTGCCATCAATGACAAAAGGATATGGTATCTCCTGTTTTGAGGCCGTCACTTCAAAAGAGACATGATAAGCATCTGCAATAAGTTGCAGTTGCTCAGTTAAATAATTTTCAAATAAAGTTGGATTGGTGATAGTAGTAGAATAAGTACCTGATTTTGATAAACGCCCATAAGCTCTTGTTTTATCTTCTTTTTTAACATCACCATACCAATGTACGGTTAATTGCGGATAAGCAAATAGACCTTCAGCCCTTTGTTTTATATCAGGTAATTTTCCATCTTGAGCATACATAATAATAGCATTACGTAAGGCATCAACAGCATTTTGATATTGTTGTTTTAACTCATTAATAATTTTTTGAATTTCTGGGTTATGAGGTTTTGACATAAAGGAGCCTCTACTTATTCTCACGTTTTTCACATCATAGCAAGAAGCTCTATTTTGACCAAAGAATAAAATTAATAAAAATTATATGAGCATTCTCCACCTAATGAGACTAGTTGTCCTTTATTTAGTTTTAACGTAATATCAACGCTGTCTTCTTTAATGATTTTATTTCGACTCAATAGATGGGAGAATAGCTCTCCTAGCTTTGGTTTTTTATTATTTAGTTGTTTTATTATCTCGTTCATCTTTTCATTTAAAATTTTATCATCAGTTATTTCGATATTATTATTAATAGCAACCATATCATAGATAAAATTATATAACTTACTTTCAAATGGTTGAGCTAAGGGAATATCTAGATTTATTTTATCGCTACTTTTTTTAAAAAATTTTATTTTTAATTCAATTAAATCATCAGAAAGAGTCTTTATACTATAAATTTGTTCTTGCTTAACAACATTACTCATAGAAAAAGATGTTGTTAATGTGTAGTAATCAAAAGAATCATTATATGATTTAATTAAGGTGATCCCTTCTTGATTTAGTAAATAATAAATTGCCTTTTTATTTTCCTCTGAGATATCTTTAGTTAAAGTTTCAAATTCTTCCATTGCCTCGTCTTGATCTTTACTTTTTATTTCTTTACCATTGAAAATATAAGTATTTCTATTTATATCTTTTATTAGTGCCTTTTTTATATTTAAGTTAGCATTATCATTTTCTAAGTTAATATTATCATTTTCTGTATCTAAGTTAGTATTATCATTTTCTATCGCTTTGCTTACGAGCTGTCTTATTGCACTAAAGTTAACTTGATTAAAGTTACTTTTATTAAGCTTTAAGTCTATTTCACCAGAACGTATTTTATTATCTAATTCAATATACAACTCAGCAAAAATTTGATCATTAAGCTCATTTTTATCTAACTTTTCATATAGATATTTCAATGCAATTTCATTAGAAAAAATTGATGAATGCCGATTAAATGCATTAATTATTGTTGACATTTTATTAAGTTGTTCATTGTCTATATCCGTTATAGAAATATTATAATTATCTATTGAAATCGTAATATTTTTATCATTATCATTATCATTAATATCAATTTTTATTCTTTCTTTATATGCATCTGAAGCCATAGTTTTTAGCATTAAAACATGATATAGCATTTTAAAATGATTTTTGTCATCAAATAGATCTTGATATACAATATTTTCAACTGTTTTTAGTGCTTTTTCTCTTTTGCTTGATTGGAACCAGTCTTTTATTTTATCCCATAATGACATCACATCTTTTGTTTTTTCTCCTTGTGATATTCTTAATATTTGTGAATTAGAAATATCATTGTGATTAATTTTTACACTCATCATATTTTCCTCTTAAATTAACCATATAATAATTAAAATTACATTTAAGAGAAGAACACTTTTAGTGAAACTATGCTATAAAAAATCACCCACTATAAATCATATTAGTCGTATTTCCTTTAAGTTTATGGAATTAAAAAACTTAATACGATCGGCAAGGTAACTGCTGCAAGCATGGTTTGTGATGTAATGATCCCCGCCATTAGCTCAGAATCCCCTCCTAGCTGTCGAGTTAAAATATAAGAAGTTGGGGCTGTAGGGATAGAAAAGAAAATGACTAAAAGCATCATAACTAATGGAGACAAACCTAAAAAATTAGCAACACTATATGCAATTATCGGTACAATAAGCAACCGAGTCACTGTGTTAATACTAATCATTTTACTTTCTGCTTTTAGTGTTGATAAATGTAATGCCGCACCAATACAGATAAGCCCTAAAGGTAAACTAGTCGCAGCTAACAATTTTAGAAACTGATCGCTACCAAAAGGAAGCCCTATTCCTGATAAATTGATAACAATCCCTATTACGCAAGAGATAATTAATGGATTTTTAATGATTGGGAAGATTAATTGACGAAAAGTTACATTTTGCCCTGCGGTTAAACAAAGCACTGAAGTCACATTTGATAGAGGAACCAAGGTTGCTAATATCAAAGCAGCTATTCCTAAACCTTCAACGCCAAATAAATCAGCGACAATAGCTAAACCTAAATAAGTGTTAAACCGAATATTGCCTTGAACGATCGCACCAAAACGGCCAGCAGACCAGCCGGTTATTTTTTTAAAAATAACACACAAAATAGTGGTAATGATGACTACTGAGAAAATAGCCCCAGCAAGGTGAGGTAATTGAGGATCAGATAAAGGAGCATTAGCCAAGCTATTGAGAAGTAATGCAGGAAAGAGTAAAAAATAATTTAATTTTTCAGCTCCTACCCAAAATGCAGGTTCAAATGCTTTATTTCTTCTTAAAATAGCGCCTAGCGCAATTAACGCAAATAAAGGCCATAACGTTAACAACACATTTTGCATAGTGTTTGCCCCAGAAAAATAGTCATAATTTACAATATCGTAACATTAGCAAAATTACCAACTGATATTGTTAATATAAAAGCTAATTCAAAAAATGATAAAAATAAAAAATTTTCGCATTTTAAGCCCAACTTTTTCTGTTCTATAATGCTAGGTATAATTTTTATGTCAATAAGGCACTATTTATAAATTTTATAAATCAATATACATTCGATAACAGTGTAAACTTGCCTGAGCCAAGTTAGAATAGTACTCTCGCTCTTCTAAAACAGTGAACCCTTGTTTTAAATAAAATAGCATCGCATTAGGCGTTGCATCTAAAAATAATTTAACAAAATTTCTTTGTTTAGCTTCATATTGTAGCTGTTTAAGAATAAGTCCTGCATATCCTTTTCCCATGCATTCCGGTAATGTAAAAATAGCTTCAGCAAAGCCTGTTTTAAGATCTAAAAATCCAGAAGCTACGGGAATAGATAATTTTTTATCATCAATAACATAGAAAGGATTATTAATAATAGATTGTCTATAGCCGTCAGGCATTTCATCAGGAGTCCAAGCGGCTAATATATCGGGTGGATAGACATGTTGACAGCCAAAACGTAACGCTTTATTTCTTAAATACCATAATCGTTTTGCTTCATGAGGCTCCGCAAGCCTAAGTTGAACACCTTCCATTATAACCTCATTAGCCACTGTATATATTGCAATTATAGAAGTTATTATTCACTATTTTTATATTTTCTTCTTATACCACTATTATAATATTATTTTTATAATGTCCTAAGTGTATCCATTACGCCTGATACACTTAGGATAATTCACTTATTAGTTAACTATTTTAGTATGGTTATCTTATTATTTTCATCATTATTACACTCAACATTATTCGAAGATGGTAATAATAATGCAATAACGTATCCTAATAATAAAATAAAACGCACTATCACCATTGTATCTGAAGAAATAAGTAATGGATATGGTGTAAGGACCATGGTGCCAATGGTAAAGATCAGTGCAATAGTGATAGGATATTTGAAACCGAAATCTCTTACTCGTTGAGTTAAAATAAGTGCAAATACGTAGATTTGTGCTATTAATAATATGAATTCGACTATACCATAAGAACTAAAAGAGAATTGGTAGAAAAATAATTTATCAGGATCATTCTCAACGGAATCAGGTAACAAGGTCATAAATAACATATATATTAAACCGTTTACAATACCAAATAACACAGAAAAAACCACTTCTGCTCCTAAAAAAGAGAGTCTATCCCGTCTTTTTTCCTTCCATTGATAAACTATTTTAGTTTTCATATTCAATCCTTTCTATTTTAAAATTGTGTTCTTTCATATCATATATAATATACTTAATATTTTTACCTAAAACTATATGTTTATAAGACAGTATAAGCAATTCTAACATCTTCTGTTTTGATTATTGAAAGAGACAATCAACAAAGTTCTAAATACTTTTAAGCACATATGATGAAATTTTAAACGCACTATATTGGCTCTAAATAGATACTAACGCTCTTTTATCTAATTGATAATAGAGCGGTTTTATCATTTTAAAATTTATTTCACCATTTTATTGATCCACTTAATTTCTTCGTTAGTGAATCGAATATTGCTTTCTTTATTTGTATCAGTATCTTGCAATATTTTTTCTTTAATTAACTGACTGACAGGGACAATAATATTAAAATGGTCTCCATTTTTTATATTATAAATTTTCAGAGGAATATCGTGTTCCATTGCAACCACACGCAATTGATTGAATTCATCCCAAAAATAATCATGACCTTCAAAATAAAATGTTGGTGTTTTTATTGATTTAATATAGCGGTATACAGAGCGGACATTAAATTCTTCTTCGTTATTTTTATCAAAGGGTAATTCAACCATCATCCGCCCTTCTGTGCGTAGTTTAAGATCAGGTATTCCTCCTAAAGAGAATATTGCCCTGAATTTATCACTGTATTCACTAGCCAATAATGCTCTCGTTCCCCCAGTGCTATGTCCTACTACGTAAATACGTTTAGGATCAACATAAGGTAATGACGCTAAATATTCTCTAGCTGAGTCTAAATCTTCTAATTCACCATAAAACATTTCATAGCGACCAGGGTTGGTATTTTCACCACGAAAAGAAGGTATCATGAGTACCATATTAGGATCACGAAACGTCGCTCCTGTTTGGTCATTTTCAACTGGTTGTGGTGTCCAAAAATAATCATCTCCTCCTATCCCACCATATCCTCCATTCAGCCAAATCACCGCTGGTAGTTTATTTTTTTTATTCGCCGGCGGAGGGGTTAAATAAGCATACATATCACCTAGTTTGGTGGGATATTTAACTACATTGAATATTTCTGCTGGCGCTTCCCAAGGTGCTTCAGTATTGTCAAAACTATCATTTATAATTTGTGTTTTAAAACGCTGATGTGCTTCAAATAAGGTTTCATCGCGAACATCGATATTCGCATTTGCCGAGAAAGTACCAATTGTTAGTAAAGAAAAAATAAGCGCAGGAGCAATTTGTCTAAAACATCTCTTTTTTAGATCCATATCAATCAATTTCCTTATAGATTATTTAAGTAGTGGAATAATAGTATAGATTGCTTAAAAATTTTGAATAGCATTTTTCTTGAACAAAGAAAAATAGATGTAAAAAGTATCTTAATTGGAATGGTTAAATTGCTTAAAAATTAAATACTGTTTATCAAAACATCTTCATCTGTTTTTCTCTTCGATGTGATCTAGGTAACTCATCCATCGGGATCTCAAAACCTTCAGGTAACTCTTGTGGAATAGTTTTTGTTAGATAAATCTACACTGAGGTTATTGTCGTAAAAGAGCAGCCAGACAGCATGTTTTGACATTGGTGGTAGCTTCTACGGGGTTCACTGCTCATGGATTTACTGGTTTTTGTATAAGTCACAGCGCCACATAGGGGACAATTGAACGCCATTTTTTAACCTAGGATTTGGAGTATGCCTTAAGCTGGGCTACTCTTTTCATAACAAAAATCAATTAAAAGGATTTCATCATATGTCTAAGGGTTCATATTCTTCTAAAATCACATTATTGATATCCGTATCTGTCCTTATATCACCTATAATATTATTTATTTATCTTAGTACACTAAGTGCTCAAAATTTCTTTTCTTTTTTATTACAAGAGAGCTACTTATTCCCTTACCTGATATTTATTTCTATCGCTTGGTTTATTTTTACATTTATATTTTATAGCCTTCCATTTTTAACATTTAAATTTATTAATCTATCTATTAAAATAACCAATGATAATAATATAAAACAAAACTTTGGATTATCTACCTGGAGTTATTTGTTATCAATATGTATAAGTCCAATTATAATATTTTCTATGATTTATTTAACTACGGACTATCCCAAATATGTGAAACTCATGGCATTCATAATATTTATGATTATGATACTGCTAATATTACGATACAAGAATAATGTTAAAATAATAAGAATAAAATTAATTTTTTATAAGATTATTCTATGTAAAACCATTAGTATTTTATTTTTAACAATAATTTTTATTATAGTTTATAATTATTTTAGCGAAAAAAAATATCATTTGGCATCTGTGCCTTACTTTCTTTGCCTTTCATTTGTATTAACCGAAACTATTTTTAATTTCAAAAAAGCCCAAAAAGAATTATTCCGCTCAGTGAAAAAAAATTTCCAAACAATAATAAAAACACCTTACTTCATGACGCACCCCAATGAATTTAAAGATATTTTTAGAAGTAAAAAAGACAACAACAGAATAACAAATCTAGATAGATTTATAATGCTATTATTGTTTTCACTGCTTATTATTCCTATGTCTATACTATCTATCTCTGCATTAGTAAATAACCTTGATGGTGAAATGCAATTAGAGGAAGCATTCATACCATTTATTATATTGTGCTTTATCTTATATACAATTCCAAACATGATGCTTTTACTCCCAAACATTGGGAACATAAAAAAAACTGTTTACCTTTCACTTTATTTAATATTTTTATCCTTCACCACTAATATTCTTAATCTTCTGGCTTATAAAACCTTTGACTCCATACATTTCATTAATAAAAACAAAATCGAAATAACATCAAAAAAATGGCATGATGCTGACATACCTATTCCTGCAACACTGAATAAAATTCAAATGACTGCTTTCAATGCATTTCAAACACCAACCCATTCTATCTTTTGTAACTACGATGATATAAAATCATTAACCACAAAAATTGAATTTGTTTTCTTTAAACATGAAAAAACTCCTCCTAAATGTATATTTGTCAACAATGACGATGTGAGTCTAGTTGAAAAGGATTAGTTTATAATATTAACAGAACCTCTGATGAGGTTACTCCTCATTCAATACCAACATCTATGATCCTTATTTCTAACTCCAAATTTGTGATAAAGCCGTGATCATCGAGTTAATGAACAACACGGCTAATCCCCCACTGGTGCGGTTTAAATCCAGTTACAGTGACAGGCGTGCCCCCTAGGCCAATGTAATATTAAATCCTACTACGCCCCTTTGTCATTTTGACCACTTTGCGGCAGCGGCACATTTAGCGAATTGCTCGTTTTTAAAGGTTTGTCGCATCACAAAAACATTACCCTCAGCACCCTCAATATAATCGCCCTCTTTTTTTGCTCTACTTCTCTTTTTTGGTTTTTTGCTTGCGTTTTAGATGGATTTTCTTTTGTTTGTCGTAGTTCAAATCGAGCTAGTAAGCTTGTATACCGGTGGCTTTGGTGATGTTGAAAAAGCAGTAAAAATTTTCTTTCGTAATGAGTTGACGCCGCTACAAAGCAAGATATTACAAATTAATGATTGGCTAGGTGAAGAAGTGATTAAGCTTGATAAGTACACACTAGATGATAAGTAACCTCACCACACAAAGAACAATACCGCCGACACTGGCGGTACTTTTTTGCCTATAAGGTATAGGTATCCGTCTGACTAATAACAATAGTGACTCAACTCTATTATACCTTTTACACCCTGACAAGGCGAATCCGCCTAATTTTCACCCTCTCAAACCCGTATTAAATGTGCCTACAATCCATTTTAAGCGTACATAGATAACTTTATCTTGTTTTAATCGCACTACGCGCTGGAAATTTGCGAACAATAATGTTTTTAACTCCCTCAAAACGCAATCGTGCCCCTCCACCACGCCCGCTCACTAAATGTATCGGTTTTTGTGCAACTGCAGACAGTAGCTAATGTCACACTTATACTGATAAAGGACTAAAATATTGTTAGTACTAAAATCATACAAATTTATGCTAAATTACTCAGAACTTACTAATTATGATATTTCGGAGATGTCTTGCTCTAACTCTTTAACAGAGATTGATATTTTTTGTCTAAACATTTTACGGACTTGTTCGTTTCTAAGAGAATCTACCCTTTTTTTATCTAACCACATTAACAGCATTTCTCTTTGTTGCTTAATAGTCAAATTATCTAAATTAGGTATATATTTATGTTCATTTTTATCGCCTCTACGCAATTCATAATATGCTTTAATCAAGGACTTAATCTTAATTTCATTTTCTAATCCAAATCTAACCAACATTTTTTTTATAACATGATTTAGAGAGCGTAATTGAGTAGTTGATGAAATTTGTGAGAAATAAGCTACCCAACCAAATCGTCGGCCTTCAAATATACACCCTGTTATGCGTAAATTTAATTTCCATTTACAATATGCTAATGCTCTGTTTCTAATTTCCTTATTTCTAATTTCAGATACACCTTTGTATTTGGATAAATTATATTTAAAAGCCGTCAGTATTTTTGCTATAGATGATTCAAACCTAAGTATACTTTCTTTCTTAACTAGAATTTGATTGGATTTTATACTATAACCGAGAAAGGAAAAATCTTTGGCAAAAGTTGCAACTTCTGATTTAGACCCATCAACACCTATTGGGTGCGGTTTAAGCCCCATAAACTCTAACTTTGCTATTAAATTTTTTGCAAGAGTTGTAGCACAACCTGACTTAGTTAAAATTAAAATATCATCAACATATCTTTTGTACCAAATATTAGGTATTGAGCTAATTTGTTTATCAATCACTTGCAAAGAAATTTCGGCTAATATATTTGAAATTGATAAACCTTGAGGAACGCCAACATCATTATCTTCAGTATCTTTTTTTCCTATATTGCCATTTACCGTAGGGGTTTTAATTGCTTTATTTATAATATCTCTAATTTCTTTTTTATATATTTTACTTTTTAATGATTTTTTTATTAGTTCATGAGGAATGGATGGATAAAAACTTTGTAAATCTATTTTTATATATTCGCTATATTCTTTACTTTCCAATGCTAAACTTAATGACCTAATCACATCTTGAGGTAATGACAATTTTGCATCAGGAAATATTTGAGCAAGGCTATCACAAATTGCTCTTAGAGTTATTCGATCCCTTGCCGTTGGAATTGATATTTGTCTAGGAAAAGATGATGCACCTTTGGATATTAACTTTTCTTTATATGCCGTAAACTTATAACTTCCATCATGATATTTTCTAGAAATCAGAGATGCTTCATCTGATATGTTATTCGTTAGACTACTTGGTTTTATCCTATCTAAACCAATTGCCCCAGAACCTTCTATTTTCTCTGTATAGATCTTTGTTAGGTTTCGTTCTGAAAAGTTTTTTTTAAAAATTAATGACGCAATCATTCAAATATCCAATAAAAAGATAGAAAAAGGAGCGATATAAAAAAATATGCAACATAACATCCGAAAAATAATAGCAGCATAAACATAAATGATTTCTACTATTTTAGGTTTTCGATTTTTTAAGCCATGAGCAAAAACTCTAAATTTTTTATCATCAAGATCATTATGATTTTCTATATCTTTTAATAAATAAAAATATTTATTTACAACTTCACTATTATTAACTAATGGACATGAACTATAAAGCTCTTGTAAAGCTAAATAGTTTTCACGCATTTTCAATGAACGCCCTCTAAAATCTCGATTTGATATAACAAGAGAGATAACAAGAAGCGCAACGGACATTATTGATGCATAAATACTCGTATTTTTACCTAATATCTCTGGGTACGGAATAGATACAATAGCTAGAGTTACACCTAAAATAGCATACCAAACTAATAGTAGTTGCGAATGAAAATCCCACCACTCAAGTCTATTACATGCTTGAATTCGGGCTTTATATGTAAACCAAATATTGTCATTGTCATTGTCATTGTCATTGTCATTGTCATTGTCATTGTGCATAAAATCTGTTCCTAAAAAGTAAAAGAGGCAAGTAGTTTTGAGATAACTTTGAACATCCAAAAGGATCAGTGGTTATTCACCAACAGTATAAATACTGTTCTTTATTAGAGCCACCCCTACCTAAATAGGAGGAAAAACCTGCCTCTTTGAATAAATTAAACTAATATTTCATACATAAATCAAAAGTATTTCTATGGTACGAGACTTTTATCACATAATATCTAAGAGTTTCTCATTCAGAATAAAATAATATATTGAATTCGTGTATTTAATGAACATTATTAATGATGTTCATTAAATTACTTTGTTAGTTTTCAGCAAACAAAAACATCAACCGATATTCGCCCTCTTAGCGACTTAATTGATATTTGCTGGGAAGTGTTCGGCAAAAATACACCTTATGGAAGAATGACGCATCTAAGGGTAAGACGTATTGCTGAATCACTGAATAATCCCCCTGTTTGCCAATTAACCGATAAGCAATTGGTACTCTATCGTGAACTCAGGCTCGCTTCTGGCGTAAAAGCTTCAACGATAAATAGGGATATGTCAGCACTCGGCGGTATGTTTACTGCGCTTAAAAAAACGGATTTCTTTTTAAGTAAACATCCCGTTCAAGGAATATCACGGTTAAAACAGCAAACGACTGAAATGTCATATCTAACAGATAATGAAATTCAGCAATTATTGGCATTATTGAAAAGTGACAACCTAAAAGTTGCCGTTCTTTGTTTAAGTACTGGCGCCCGTTGGGGCGAAGCGCTCAAGCTAAAACGTGAACATGTGATCCAAAATAAGGTGAGATTTACGCACACAAAAACTAATAAGCCAAGAATTGTGCCAATTTCTCAAGCTGTTACTGACATGATTTGTACAAAGAAATCAGGATTGCTCTTTACTGAAACATCTTATCACATGTTTCGTAGAGCAATTAAAAAGTGAAACCGAGTATGGCATTAGGTCAGGCAACCCACGCATTACGCCATACATTCGCCACCCATTTTATGATGAACGACGGAAGTATTATTACGTTACAACGCATCTTAGGACACACTAATTTGCAACAAACGTTGACCTATGCACACTTTGCACCAGACTTCTTACAAGATGCCATTCAATATAACCCCTTGAAAGGTAGTACAGAATTACTGGTTTAGAGTGTCCACATATTGTCCACACTTGAACACTTAAGGGCACTTTTCAGCCATTTTTGATGATTTTATGTACAAAAAAAGGCATCTTAAAAAAGATGCCTTTCTCTATAACTTATTGATTATCTTTGATTTGCTTATTTTGCCGTTGTGCGAATTAAGTAATCAAAGGCGCTTAATGAGGCTTTTGCACCTTCACCCGCGGCGATAATAATTTGTTTATAAGGAACAGTTGTACAGTCACCCGCAGCAAATACCCCTTTAATATTGGTTTCACCACGTGGATCAACCACGATCTCACCAATTTTATTACGCTCAACAGTTCCTTCTAACCATTGTGTGTTTGGCAGTAAACCAATTTGGACGAAAATACCCGCTAAGGCAATATCATGCATAGAATCGTTAGTGCGATCTTTATATTTCAGTCCTGTTAACTTAGTGCCATCTCCATATACTTCTGTTGTTTGAGCATTTAAGATAACATCGACATTACTTAAGCTACGCAGTTTCTTTTGTAAAACAGCATCGGCTCTCATTTCTGAGGCAAATTCTAGTACGGTCACGTGCTCCACTAAACCAGCTAAGTCAATGGCAGCTTCAACACCGGAGTTACCACCACCAATAACAGCCACTCTTTTACCTTTAAATAGAGGACCATCACAATGTGGGCAGTATGTTACACCGCGAGTACGGTACTCGTTTTCACCGGGTACGTTCATATTTCTCCAGCGAGCACCCGTGGCAATAATTAAGCTACGGGTTTTTAAAATCGCACCAGATGCGGTTTCAATTTGGTGTAGATCACCTTCCGCTGCTCCCGGAATTAAACGGCTGACAGTTTGGCTGTCAATGACATCAACTTGATAATCATCAACGTGAGCTTTTAAAGCCCCTGCTAATTTTGCGCCTTCTGTTTTAGGTACAGAGATATAGTTTTCAATATCAACAGTATCGAGAACTTGTCCACCAAAACGTTCACCGATAAGACCTGTATTTAAGCCTTTACGTGCAGCATATACTGCCGCTGACGCCCCCGCAGGGCCGCTTCCGACAATCAGAACATCAAAGGCATCTTTTTTATTTAATAACTCTGCAGTGCGTTTTTCTGCATTGCTATCTACTTTGCTAACAATTTCAGCTAAAGTCATTCGACCTTGGCCAAACTCGTTGCCATTTAAGAATACCGCAGGAACGCCCATGATATTACGTTCCTGAATTTCATTTTGGAACATGCCTCCGTCAATCGCCGTATGGGTGATGTTCGGATTTAAAATCGCCATTAAGTTTAATGCCTGAACAACATCAGGGCAGTTATGACAAGAGAGCGAATAATAGGTTTCGAAATGAAACTCACCGTCTAACTGACGAATTTGTTCAAGTAATTCTGGGGCTTCTTTAGATGGATGACCACCGGTTTGTAATAATGCTAATACTAAAGAAGTAAACTCATGACCTAATGGCGAGCCTGCAAAACGAACGCCAGTTGTTTTCCCTGGGTTGGTAATAAGAAAAGATGGTTTGCGCACATTAGCACTGTTATCTTCACGGTATGTGACTTTATCAGATAACGGTTCAATTTCTTTTAATAAGGCTTGGATATCAGCAGAATGTTTGCTGTCGTCTAATGTTGCAACTAACTCAACTGGCTGGGTTAATCGTTCTAGGTAAGCTTTCAGTTGAGCTTTTAAATTATTATCTAACATTTTTGCACCCTCAATAAAATCGGGTGCCGAAACACCCGATAAATAACTACGTTAGTAGCTTCTTTAGTGGCTTGATTCTTATTTAGAATTTTTTAGATTTTGCCAACTAAATCCAGTGATGGAGCTAAAGTTGCATCACCTTCTTTCCATTTTGCTGGGCAAACTTCACCTGGGTGGCTAGCAACATATTGAGCTGCTTTTACTTTACGTAACAGGTCAGCTGCATCACGACCAATACCTTCAGCAGTAATTTCGATTGCTTGGATGATACCTTGTGGGTCAACAACGAAAGTACCACGATCTGCTAGACCTTCCGCTTCACGCATATTTTCAAAGTTACGAGTTAATGCGCCAGTTGGGTCACCGATCATGCCGTATTTGATTTTACCGATAGTTTCTGAGCTGCTATGCCATGCTTTATGAGTAAAATGAGTGTCAGTAGAAACAGAGTAAATTTCTACACCCATTTTTTGGAATTCTTCATAATGATCAGCTAAGTCACCTAATTCTGTTGGACAAACAAAGGTAAAGTCAGCTGGATAGAAGAAGAAAATGCTCCATTTGCCTTCGACGTCCTTTTCAGTCACTTCTACGAATTGACCGTCTTTAAATGCCATGTTTTTGAATGGTTTGATTGGGGTATTAATTAAAGACATTGTATTTCCTCCTGTTTGGTATGAATCTAATGTACCTATTCCAATTGAGAATATCTAATACATTCCTACTATCATATCAATAGGTTTTACCTAATGAGTTTAATAAATTGATAGAGATAGATTAACGAAATGTAGCGACTAACGCAAATGACTAAAAAAAATACAAAAAAACACGATTTAATGACAAAAAAAGCTAATTATTGCTATTTTTAGCAGTAAAAATATAAAATTAACTCTATAAAAAGTAACAATTATTTTTTCAATTTAGCGCTTTTTATCACATATATACAGATCAAATCTCTTTGGCGGTTTTTAAAATAGTATAAGTGCATTTAAAAGCGGCCTGCTGGATCCGATAAATATCTTGTTTATCGGTGGTAGATTGCACAACTGCATCACCAGCTTGAAAACGTTGTAGCTCTCCCCAAGGCGCTTCCATTGCAAACTCAGCGGTTTGTTTTGGAACAATAAAATAATTCATTTCAATCCCTTTAGGGATAAAAACTTGATAGCCTTGCCTTATCGGTGTGATGCTTTTCGCTTTGTCTGCATCAGCCAGATTATAGCGCTGAGCAAATTTATCTTTTCTGACCAGAATTTCTTCATTACCTGTTGCTGGACAAATATTTTGTACAACCCAATCACCGGCTTTGGCTGGCTCCGAAATAGTTTCAACCCCTTCACCTTTTATGTAAGTGGTGATCACTTCTCCTTCTTTTGCAGGTCTGGCTAAAACGGGTTTGGTTTTAATTGCCACACCAGTGATGGCCATTTTCTCCGCTTGAGCAAAATAAGAAATGCGATCTTTTTGAGGTAAATGAGTGAGTGATTCAGCCACAGAAAATCTAGGTAGCAAGGCAGAGGCGAGAAATAATATTGCTATGCTATTTTTATAATGTTTGTAAGGCATATAGGTACTGTTTATCTTATCTGTCATCTTATTTATCTTATCTATCATCTTATTCATATAGATGCATGGGTAGCATTTTGGTTTTACCATATATCAATGGTATCTCGAATATTATGACAAATTAAAAAATAACAGTATCAATAAAATCAGCAAATAATGAACTAAGAATAAAAAAGCGAGGAGTCTCACAACTTATAATAAAAAACTAATAAAAAACCACTGAAATAGTTATAAAGTGCCTCATTAGTAGTGAGAACTATTTGAAAAAACAGTGCGTTGAAAAAAATGATGACATGATAAAAGAAATATGCGAGGCAGCATGCTCAAAACGACAGAAGCTATAGCATATGGATAGCCTCTGTCTAGCATTATCATAGTCTACCTGTTTTTCGTAACGCTCGTCGAAAATAGGATACTGGCATTTTAGGACAAATTTGCTCTTTGACGGCTGGATTATTTTCTAGCTCTTCTTTTTCAATATCATTATTTTTGCTTCTGTTCCGTAATGGTGTTTCTGTTTTATTCATCTTCCCTTACCTCAGAGATCAATGCCTCATTAATGGCTTCTATTTTTTCGACTGCTTCATTAAGTATAAAAGCAATGCGTTGCGCTTTTTCTACAGAAAGTTGTTTCAATACTAACTTATGACGTAATACCGCTTTTAATTTTCCTACCGCAAATTCGATTTCCTCAGAAACTCCCCCTGCGTTTTGTGATAAATCACGTGCATAAGCCAGCTTATTTTGAATATTTTTTTCTGTTTCTTGGTTTTCTGCTAAAAATGCTGAACCTTCTGGCGTAATACTATAATTTTTACGGCCTTTTTCAGCGATATTAGCAACAACTAAATCTTGCTCTTCTAATAGTGTCAGTGTTGGATATATAACCCCTGGACTTGGTACATATAGTCCTGAAGATGCTTCGTCTATTCCTCGAATAATTTCATACCCATGGCTAGGTTTTGCCGCGATCATACTCAACAGAAGAACACGTAAATCACCATGGTCAAACATACGTTTTAATTGACGACCTTGGCCTCTTCCTTTTCCTTTACCGGCACCACAACCTCGGCCATGTCGTTTACCATGCTCTTGCTGTTTTTCACCGTGACAACAGCCATGATCGGCATGACCATTATGCTCATGACTTTGCTCACCATGTTGGCAACATTCGCCATGACGTTCTTGGTGATGGCCCCTTTCACCATGACAACAATGTTCATTATTGCCATTGTGGTGTTGTCCTCTGTGTTTACCTTTACCACCACAACGTCCGATGCCATGACCACCATTATCGGTGTGTTGTTGATAAAGCGAATGTAACGCTTGGATCATCATAATATTCCCTCATTGTTTAGATATATCGAAATCATTGATGACCAATATAATCCGATATATCTAAATGATCAAGTTTTAGATATATCTATTTACTTTTATCTATCATAAGGAATAGTAACAATATGATTTATCTATAGTTACATTCTATCATTCACGCCTAATTATGAATGATTCTCATTCTCGAGCTTGATTTTATGTGCTATTTATAACGAAAATAAGGAGCTAGACAAACGAAACAAGCAAAGGAAGGAGTAACTTTAGTGACAGCGTCACTTTTATAAGGGTAAAATAAAAAAGTTAGCAACCTTTTCCTTGCTAACTTTTACTATGTTAAATAATAAATAGAACAAAATAGCTATTTTAATGCAGATAGGACAACTTTTTTAATATAGTCGCACCCTGCTTTAATATGCTCTTCACCCCATTTGTCAGTGTTTTTTATCGTTAATTGTAAAAGACTTAAGTGGTTAATTTGCTTCCATTCATCTTTGCCTAAATGACATTGTTGACAAAACTGAGCAGGTATATCATCGCTATTACGAGCACACAGCACTAATAGGTTGAGATCTTGCTTATATTGGCTCTTTATTTCTAAATTTTTATAAATAGCATTATTTAGCTGATTTTGTATTTTTAAACATTGGTTGCCTTTAATTGCAATGGCAAAAGTAAGTTTATTAAAATCTGAAACTGGCAAAATATGAATAGCATAAGAGATACCCGATTTTTCAAATTCGTTCTCTTGTTTTAATTGTTGTTCCAGTTTTACTCTAGCTTCCCATTGATTTTGAGCGCATTGCCCATACCCAAAATTATTAAAAGCATATAGCTGATGGATCCCCCACATTGATGCAACTGCAGGTGCTGATTGGATCCCATCAATTTCATCGGGAATATTCCCCTCTTCTGGGCATAGTTTTGGCGGGTTAGCGAGAAAACGGCTTAATCGAGCATCTTTTATACAAACAATCCCCGTAGGATAAGGAGAAAATCCCGCTTGAAATGGCTCAAAAGAAACAGAATCAGCTCTTGATAGCTGAGTAAAACTATCATAAATATCTGAGGTTAACTCAAGTAAAGGTGCTTCTTGCTTAAGTTTATCGCACAATATGTTATAAGGGATGATGCTATTATTTTCGTCAAGAAACAGGCTTTTCATATAGCCTAATTGGGATGCATCAATGTGAATATAGAATGAGTTGTTATGTTGTTTTTCACACTCTTCACGTAATTCGAAAAGAGGCTTAAGTTTGTCAATGCTACCGTATGTCGATGAGCCTAACACGCCAATAATACCGAGTATCGGCTCTCCCTGCTCTATTAAGCGAAGCACAATATGACGCGTTTTAGCTATATCTGTTTTAAACTCTTCATCTATTGGTAAGGCAATGAGATTATCATAACCTAACCCCAAGATATCCATCGCCTTCTTCCAAAATTCGAAGCGGTATATCGGTACTAGTAATTTACCTAAATGCATCGTTCTTGTCATGCCGGTGCCACGACAAGTTAAATGGCTGACATCATCAAAAATATCTCGTTCATATAGCTGTTCACTGATGGATAAAATATCAGTGATAGACATATTAAATAACTCAAATGCTTTTTTATCTGCAACCAGATCTCTTGATTTGGGATGACGTGCAATCGCCATCGGCAGTGTTTTTAAATTTCTCAAAGCCCACAAAATTTCATAACAAGCAAAAACATGACTGGTGGTAATATGCCCAAATGCTTTATCTGGTTCAAAACCGATTAGTTTACACAAATCATGCGTTATTTTTTGCTCTTGCTGTTTTTGTATGGGTGAATGTTTGTTAAAAACATTATCAGCATTATAGGCCAGTGCAGAAAGGTAGCCTAATTTCGCCAATCGCATGACGGGAGAGTTGTAATGTGAGAAATAAGGCTCAATCTCAGGTTTATTATTCATTAGCTGCTGGTTTAAATTATTTAAAATATCACCATAGGATCCCTTCACAGCTTTATTTTCAATGGTATTGCTTTTTATTTTGTTCTCTAATCTCTCATTAGTATTTATCTGTGAGTTATTTGGACTAGAATAAAAGGACTCACTATCCATCAACATCTTTACCATCTCTCGATGATAACATGTTAGGGTATCCACGGTTCGGGTATCAAACACACGCTCTGCAGCACTCAGACAGATTTCTTTGTGATTTGCCATCATCGCACCTATATATAAATTTTTGTTATCAATTTTAATCAGAATTGAGTTTATTTTACGTAAATAATTAGTCTCTTTTTAAATGATATACTACATGATGAGTAAGAATCTTCTTTATTTTATTGATATCAGATAAGATTTTCCAAGTTCGTTCTAAAGTTTTAACTTTTTCATGATAAATGATTTAGTTTTATTAATTAGTTTATAAATTTCATTATCAATTTTGATTTATGCTATTTTTCAAAACTTATTATAATATTTTTACCATAGTCGATACTTAAATCTGTTTTATTTTAAATAAGTGATTTTTTATCTTAGATATGATGAATTATTAAGTGAGGTTTATTTTTATAATGACGCAAAAAACACAGGATCATATTAAAGCTTCTTAAATTTTTTATAGAGAATAAAAAAACACATAATATCTTTATTATGTGTTTTTTCAGAATAATCGTGATTGAGAATGAGAATGCTTTTATAACTTATAATAAATAAAATAAATTTATTTTCGCTCTACACAAGTGATTTATTCATATCAATCTCAAGCACTACTTTACCAATTAAGTCACCAGACTCCATTAATTGATGTGCTTTGGCAACTTCTTGTAAAGAAAAGACCGCATTAATAATAGGCTTAATTTGACCTTTGATAATCAACGGCCATACTTGTTGTTTTAATTCTTGTGCTATATGCGTTTTTTCTTCTGGCGTTCTAGAACGCATGGTAGAACCTGTATGAATTAATCGCTTAAGCATCAGTGGCATCATATTTAAGTTTTTAGGGGCCCCTTTCATCATGCCAACTTGGATCACTCTGCCAAATTTCGCCGCAACTTGATAATTTTTTTCCACATAATCGCCGCCGATAATATCAAGTATGACATCAACGCCTTTGCCTTGAGTTAATACAGGAATTTCTGTAGCAAAATCTTTCTCACGGTAATTAATAACATGATTAGCCCCTAATTTTTGGGCAACTTCGGCTTTTTCTTTTGAACCTACCGTTGTGTAAATTTCACAACCAAGATTGTGTGCTAACATAATCGCCATAGAGCCAATCCCAGAAGTGCCCCCATGGATCAAAACCGATTCCCCTGCTTTTAACTGACCGAGTTGAAATAGATTTGCCCAAACAGTAAATAAATTTTCAGGTAATGCTGCCGCTTCAATATCGCTTAATCCTTGCGACGGTAAAGCGATATCTTCATGGACTAAGCAATATTCAGCATAACCGCCACCAGCAACTAAAGCACAAACACGATCACCTATTGCCCATTTTGTACAATGTTCACCTAATTTCACCACTTCACCAGCAATCTCTAATCCTAATATAGGAGATGCATCGGCTGGCGGTGGATAACTACCTTGACGTTGAAAAATATCAGGGCGATTAACACCCGCTACATTAACTTTTACCAACATATAATGAGGGGGCAATGACGGTAATGGGCTATTTTCTAATTGCAGCTTATCAACGCCACCGGGTTCAGTAATAACCACTTGCGTCATAAAAGCAGGTAAGTCATTATTTTTTATCATGATGTCACCTTACTTAGAAATGAATGAGATCTTTATCAACAATCACTATCGCATAAAAATAGTCATTTTATTTAAGTAATGATGTTATTGAGATAAATTTATTTTTGCATAGAACAAATTATAAACACTGTTATAGCCATCCCTGTTTTTGATGCTGAGTACAAATCGGACATAAGGTGGCATTAGGCTCCCAAGCAAAAAAAGCAAGGCGGCATTTATCACATTGTGCATCATAATAATGGTAATGTGTCGGTGTGCTATTTTTAGCAATTTGTTCTACGACTTTTATTGATTTTGGAAAACAGACAACTTGGCAGTTCATACAACCGGTGCAACGTTTTTCATCAATGATAAAGCGATTATCTTCGATTGTGATTGCACCTTCATCACACACCTTGGCACATGCAGAACAAAGAATACAACTTTCTTTATCTAATTGAATATGGAACCAGCTATCTTGCGGATAAAGCTGTTTCCTTGCATTTAATCCTGTTTTTACGTGACCTTTATTAAGTGGCTTTTCATCTAATTTTTGTCGAAATAGCATAAAGCGACGACCACTATCGACCGGTTCAGGCTCCACTAAAACTAATTGCCAAATAGGCTCTTGTAAGGTTTTTAATTGCAAATTAAGTTGTGCGAGTATCGGCAGCCACTTATCAACCAAGGGTTCCGCTATTTTCATACCGCGTATTTGATATTGTCGATGCCAAACCAAAAGCTCTTCAATACTGGCCAGTGGTTCATCATGATTAATGACTAATAGATTATCTTGAAAGCTACGTTCATGGGGGGAGATATTTTCTATAGCGTCAACAGGGCAAGTAAATAGACAATTACCGCATTGGAAACAACGCTCATTATCTATTTCAACGTTCAAAAGACTAAAAGTGATAGCATCCACAGGACAGACTTTTGAACAGCTATCACAAAGGCTTTGTTTGAGGCGTTTCCTAACACATTTATCATTAATGATAGGTTCAGGAGGAAGATCTACCCTAATAAAACGCCTCATACTTCATGACTCCATTACTATTACTTAACAATAAAAAATGCAAATCGGTTAAGTATTTCAGCAATTAACAGGACAATACCGCTACCCCAAATTAGAGATAACCCAGAAGTAAATACAGCTATACGATATTTATACAGGCTATATCCCATCATTAATATACTGATAATAGACAATATCCATGCAGATATTCTTAATCCGAAAGTCTCATTATACGCAATTATAGGGGTATGAGGAAAAGTAATTGCATCATTGGTTAATTGTATTTCTGACATCCATGATAAATAAAGTGGTTGCTCTGCCATACGGATAGTCACGGCAAGAAAAATACCAACCAAAGCACTTAATACTATTTTTTTAGCAAGTTCGCCATCAGCAAAGGCTTTAACCCTTATTGAAGTGATTAATAACGTGATCACCGCTCCCGCAGAAAAAACAGAACCGATAAACATAAAATAGGTATTAACATGCATCCAAGTTATCATCGATGTGCTGTAATAAAGCGAAGCCATACAGAAAATATCCACTAACCCCAGTAAACCGATAATGGCTAAGAGGGTTTTATTCATATGACCTTTTATTAGTACTAGCAAGGTATATAAACATAGTGCGCCCAGGTAAAGAGCAGCAAAGATAATCTCACGGCTTAGCCATGATGATGATATATGGCGTAAGGCATGAAACGCATTCCACGGATATCCCATATGCAGTGTTGAGGCTAATAATCCTAAGCATCCCAATATAGCACTTGTCAGTAATACGGGGCGCAAAGTGCGTGTTGCTCGTTGATTACCTATTTCTTTCTCTAACCAACAAAAATAGAGGGCAGTAAAAATAGTAACACCAACAGAACTTTGTACTAACAAAGTAAAGGTAACTAATGGCCATTCACTCATGCTTGGTTCCCTCCTTTTTTAATTGCACCAGTATGTGGTTTGATGACCAAATTAGGGTGAGTGATTGTAAAATCAGGTAACCCTTGAACTTGGCTTAAATGGCCATATTTAGCGCGTAGATCTTTAATTTTTCCAAACTTAATCGCATTTAATGGACATGTATCAACACAAATAGGATTTTTACCTTCTGCTAATAAATCTACGCAGAAATCACATTTCGACATTTGTCCTGTTTCAGTATTCATTTGTGGTGCACCATAAGGACATGACCATGAGCAATAACCACACCCAACACATTTGCTGGTATCAACACGGACAATGCCATCTCCGGGGCGTTTATGCATTGCTGTTGTTGGGCAGTTTTTTACACATATAGGATCGTCACAGTGATTACATGAAATCGTTAATGTGTATGCAAAGACATTATTTTCAAATGCACCTTGCCCATTAGGTGCAAATCCCCCGCCCTGTATTTCATAAATACGGCGAAAACGGCGCCCAACCTCTAAATTATTTTTATCTTTACATGCAACTTGGCATGCTTTACAACCTGAGCAACGAGAAGAATCAATAAAAAAACCAAGCTGTTCATCGCTAACAGGCGCATATTGTTTGAATTCACTCATGCTTTGGTTACCTCAACTAAAACGGTTAAATGTGAATTACCATGGGCTAATGGTGTCATACGTGTTGATGTCAAAACGTTAGGACACCCACCATGATCAACACCGTCTTTATCAGGAGACCACCAAGCCCCCGCCTGTAAACCAACCACACCAGGAATAATTCGCTCGGTAACTAAAGCGGGTATTTGGGTGATCCCTCTGTCGTTATAGATACGCACCATATCGCCATTTTTGATGCCTCTATTTTGTGCATCAATAGGGTTTATCCACATTTCTTGGCGTTGTACTTCTTGTAACCAAGGGTTAGCATATTGCGTTGAATTGGCTCTATTTTTTCCTTTCCAAGTTAACATTTGTAGTGGATATTTCTCGGTCAATTTATCTTCTGGACCTTCAATTGCAGGAACATAATGAGATAATGCAGGAATATCGACATTATTCATGTCATAGAGACGTTTAGAGAAAATTTCAATTTTTCCTGATGGAGTTGGGAAAGGATGATTTTCTGGATCACGAATATTTTCTTCAAATGCAACAAAAGGTGCATCTTTGAAAAGATAGCGGCGAGTCTTGAGTAATTCATCAAAAGTTGGGAAATCAGGTCTATCTTTAAAGCGTTCTTTGTTAGTATTAACGAGATAAGCTATCCACTCTTTTTCTGTTCGTCCTTCGGTAAAAGCCTCTTTGACTCCCATTTTCTCAGCAACATCGCTGATCCATTCATAATCAGAACGTCTTTCAAAAGCAGGTTCAACGACTTTTTCTGACAGTAAGAAATAGTTGCCCGTTCCCCAAGTATTACCGATATTCCAACGCTCTAAAAAGCTCGTTTCTGGTAAAACTAAGTCTGCGTATTTGGCTGACGGCGACATATATAGATCACTAACAACAATAAACTCTACTTTAGATTCATCTTCAAGTAACTTAGCTGCCGCATTAACATCAGGGTTTTGATTGACAAGATAGTTACCCGCTAAAGAAAAGATCATTTTGATATTACTATCAAGTTTGTCGACGCCAATAAGGCCGTCTTCTGGCGTCACTTTGCTCGCATCCTCAACAGCTTGCATCCAATTCATAATGGATATTTGTGCAGTTACCGGATTTTTGCCAATATTGGGACCACGAATAGATTGACGGTTACCAATTCCGCCATATCCAGCCGCCCAAGCCCCTTTTTTACCCACATTCCCAGTAATTGCTGCTAATAACGTTGAACCACGGGCGGTACGTTCACCACAAATATGACGTTGTGGCCCCCAACCTTGAATTAAGGCCGCGGGTTTTGTCATCGCATATTCACGTGCTAATTGACGGATAGTATTGGCTGGGACTCGTGTGATTTTTGTCGCCCATTCAGGGGTTTTCGCTATACCGTCTTTTTTCCCTAACAAATAAGCCATTAATGATTCGTTAGCTGGCACCCCTTCTGGCATATGATCTTCATCAAAACCTACCACATATTTATCGATAAACGCTTTATCATGTAAATTTTCGGTCACAATGACATACATCATTGCATCCATCAGTGCATTATCTGTGGTAGGAAGTAATGGGATCCATTGATCAGCTAAAGATTGAGCTGTATCTGAATAACGAGGATCGACAACAATAAATTTGGTCCCATTATTTTTCATTTTTTGAAAATAGTGATTGGTGTGACCAAAAATGGTTTCGTTGGGATTATGTCCCCACAAAATAACTAAAGGCGTATCCGCTAAAGTATCAAGAGAACTTCCTGTTTTAGATACGCCATAAGTATAAGGTGTTACTTTAGCGGTATTCCCTAAGCTCACTGAATGATAATAAGGAAGATATCCTCCTGTGAGATTAAAGAGTTTTTTCATCATAGTATCACCAGAGAAGATCCCCCCAGTGACAGCGGTATTTACCGTAAGAAAACGGCTTGCTGCACCATGCTGTTGAGTTAATCGTGTTACATTATCAGCAATTAAAGAGGTTGCTTCATCCCAAGAGATACGCTCAAATTTGCCTTCACCGCGCTTACCCACACGTTTCATGGGATATTTAAGTCTATCCGCATGATAAGTGAATTTACGATAACCTCTACCTCTTACGCAGGCCCTCATTATCGGCATTTGTTCATCTAAATCAGCATCTGGTCTTGTGGTAATACGGGTAACAATCCCCTCTTTAACATGAGCTCGGATATCACATTTACCACCACAGTCAAAGGTGCTACATGTTGCGACGACAGTAGCAGGTTTCTCATCAATGTTGGCAATAGGTAGGCTTTTATCAAGATTGGCCTGTGCATTTTGTGCGAAAAAAGGCATACTCACTAATGCTGCACTGGCTTGTACAAAATGACGACGCGTTAATGGCATCCCCTCTTGATTAGCAAGCCTTTTTTCTTGTTTTTTTATAGACATATCATTCTCACATAACTATTTTTATTAATGAAAATGATAAAAGATAGTGGATAACCCTTATTGATACATATCAATACCACTTAATAGGTAAGCGAATGTTTCAAAACTCCATTCGTCTTTGTATGGGATCTGCCATTTTATAAGGAAAAGCTAATTCAAGTTAGCATTAAGTTGTATCAAAAATACATTTAGCTAACTTTACTTAGGTAGTGTTAACAGATGATTAATTTCTGTTGGCAAAACGAAAAGTTAAGAAAATAAAGTGAATAAGATGTTAATCCTTGAATAAAATTTCTTGAGTTCCCTCCTAATTTTTAGTTTTACCAAAGATAATTTAGCAAATACCCTATGACTTCCTTAAAAAATCGAATAATATACCAACCGTGTATAGGGTTAGCGCAAATTATTCTAAATAAGTCACCAAACAAAACACGGGCTTAATCAATCTATATCGTTTTTTACATTCAGAATTATTTCTATGCGTACCATTATTCCCCTTACCAATTACAGCAATGTGTGTTAAAATTGACACATATCAATATTTTTATTTGTAATGAGCAAGCTTATGATCCCAGAAAAACGCGTCGTTCGCCGAATCCAATCTGGCGGTTGTGCAATCCATTGTCAAGATTGCAGTATTAGCCAGCTCTGCATCCCGTTTACTTTAAACGAGCATGAGCTTGATCAACTGGATAATATTATCGAGCGTAAAAAACCTATCCAGAAAGGTCAAACCTTGTTTAAAGCCGGTGATGAGCTGAAGTCACTTTATGCCATTCGTTCAGGAACTATTAAAAGTTATACGATCACTGAAGAAGGCGACGAACAGATCACAGGTTTTCATCTTGCAGGTGACTTGGTTGGATTTGATGCCATTATCAACACCGAACACCCAAGCTTTGCACAAGCTCTTGAAACATCAATGGTTTGTGAAATACCATTTGAAACACTAGATGATTTATCAGGCAAAATGCCTAATTTACGTCAACAGATGATGCGTCTAATGAGTGGCGAAATCAAAGGTGACCAAGAGATGATCTTACTGCTATCAAAGAAAAATGCAGAAGAACGTTTAGCCGCCTTTATTTATAACCTCTCTCGCCGCTTTGCGCAGCGCGGTTTTTCACCTCGTGAGTTCCGTTTAACCATGACCCGTGGTGATATTGGTAATTACTTAGGCCTGACAGTAGAAACCATTAGCCGACTATTAGGTCGTTTCCAGAAAAGTGGTATGTTAAGTGTAAAAGGTAAATATATCACTATTGAAGATAGTGAAATGTTAAGTGAACTCGCAGGCAAACTGCCTTCCTCAACAGAAGCTTAATCTTTTACATTACATCACCTATTTTTATAACGGGGCACACAAATTTGTGTCCCGTTTTCTATTTTGTGCTATTGCATTTTAGCTTCTTGGGTTATCTTTAAAAATGTAGATGGATAAATCCAGCCCTAAAGAGGATATAGCAATGGAAAAATATCAAAACCTTCTCGTTGTCATTGATCCTAACCAAGATGACCAACCAGCACTACGTCGTGCTGTTTATATCGTTCAGCGTAATGGTGGGCGGATAAAAGCTTTTCTACCTGTTTATGATCTCTCATATGACATGACCACCCTTTTATCTCCCGATGAACGTAATGCGATGCGCAAAGGCGTGATTAATCAAAAAACCGCTTGGATAAAACAGCAAGCTCGCTATTATCTTGAAGCCGGCATTCAAATCGACATAAAAGTGATTTGGCATAACCGACCGTATGAAGCCATTATTGAAGAAGTGATCACCGATAAGCATGACTTACTGATTAAAATGGCTCATCAACATGATAAGTTAGGCTCCTTAATTTTTACTCCTCTAGATTGGCAATTGTTAAGAAAATGCCCTGCTCCTGTATGGATGGTAAAAGATAAAGAGTGGCCAGAATACGGCACTATTGTTGTCGCCGCTAATCTGTCCAATGAAGAGTCATATCATGATGCATTAAATTTAAAGTTAATTGAATTAACTAACGATTTATCTCACCGTATACAAAAAGATCCAGACGTTCATTTACTCAGTGCCTACCCTGTTGCACCCATTAATATTGCAATTGAGTTACCTGACTTTGATCCTAATCTTTATAACAATGCTTTGCGTGGACAACACCTTATAGCGATGAAAGAGCTTCGCCAGAAATTCTCTATTCCTGAGGAAAAAACACATGTCAAAGAAGGATTGCCTGAGCAAGTTATCCCTCAAGTATGCGAAGAGCTAAACGCGGGTATTGTCGTATTAGGTATTTTAGGGAGAACCGGACTTTCTGCCGCTTTCTTAGGCAATACAGCAGAACAGCTGATCGACCATATAAAATGTGATTTACTCGCTATCAAACCTGATGGCTTTACCTGTCCTATCACTGTCGATTCAGATAACGAATAACGCTTTTAATACTGTATAGCAAAACGCCCGCTATCGCTTAAATAGTCGGGCGTTTTTTATTAAAGATTATTTGCTAAACAGATCACAAGGCTTTTAAAATCGCATCGACACTGGCTTTAGCATCACCAAATAACATTTGGGTATTTTCTTTAAAGAATAATGGATTTTGTACCCCCGCATAGCCGGTATTCATAGAGCGTTTAAACACGATCACGTTCTGAGCTTTCCATACTTCTAATACCGGCATACCTGCTATTGGACTATTAGGATCGTCTTGTGCGGCTGGGTTAACAGTATCATTTGCACCAATAACTAAAACGGTATCTGTATCAGCAAAATCATCATTGATTTCATCCATTTCTAAGACAATATCGTAAGGTACTTTCGCTTCTGCTAACAATACATTCATATGCCCCGGTAGACGACCCGCAACTGGGTGAATACCAAAACGTACTTTTATACCACGCTGACGAAGCTTTTCTGTTATATCATGTACTGGGTATTGTGCTTGTGCCACTGCTAAGCCATAACCCGGCGTAATAATCACTGAAGTTGAGTTTTTCAATAGTTCAGCAACTTCTTCTGCGGTTGTTTCACGATATTCCCCTATCTCTCCTTCGTCACTGGAGCTGCTACCATCTGTACCAAAACCACCGGCAATCACGCTAATAAATGAGCGGTTCATTGCTTTACACATGATATAAGAAAGAATAGCGCCCGATGAACCCACTAATGCCCCTGTCACAATTAACAAATCGTTGCTTAACATAAAACCAGCAGCGGCGGCGGCCCAACCCGAATAAGAGTTCAACATTGACACAACAACAGGCATATCCGCACCACCAATGGAGGCAACTAAATGCCAACCAAATGCTAATGCAATGACTGTCATCACAATCATTAAAAAGACTTGTAAACCAACACTGTCAGTTTTGACAAACCAGATCATTAATAAAAATGAAATAACTAAAGCCGCTAAATTAAGTTTATGGCGATTAGGCAACATCATAGGTTTGGATGACATTTTGCCACTTAGTTTGCCATAAGCGACAATGGAGCCGGTAAAAGTAACCGCACCGATAAAGATACCTAAAAAGACTTCTGTGAGATGGATGTTGGCCATTACAGGATCAATGGCAGGATTGTGATCTAGATAACTATTAAAACCAACCAGAACCGCGGCTAAACCCACAAAACTATGCAAAATAGCCACCAACTCTGGCATTTGCGTCATTTCAACTTTTTTGGCTAAACGGATACCAATAACGGCACCAATAACCATAGCAACAATGATCCAACCTACATTATCAGCATAAGGCCCAAAGATAGTCGCAAATAACGCGATAGCCATCCCTGCAATACCAAAGTAATTCCCCTGTTTTGAGGTTTCATGTTTGGATAACCCTGCAAGGCTAAAAATAAATAATATTGCGGCGACAATATATGCCGCTGTAACAACACCGCTGGACATAATTGTCTCCCTTATCCTTTACGGAACATTTTCAACATACGTTGAGTGACGGTAAATCCACCAAAAATATTAATACTGGCAATTAAAATAGCGATAAATGAGAAAAAGCTTACCCAACCACCACTACCAATTTGTAGTAATGCACCAACGACAATGATACCTGAAATGGCATTTGTCACCGACATTAATGGGGTGTGCAATGAATGGCTGACATTCCAAACAACGTAATAACCAACAACACAAGAAAGTGCGAAGACAGTAAAGTGTGATAAGAACTCTTTTGGCGCAACATTAGCCAACCATGCGAATAGTAAAAAGGCAATAGCCAATAAACCATATTTTTTCCACGGAGAAATAGGTTTTGCAACGGGTTTTTCTTGGGGTTTTGCAGCAGGAGCTGCTTTAGGTTGCACCGAAACTTGAATAGGAGGCGCCGGCCATGTCACTTCCCCTGCTTTAATAACGGTAACACCGCGAATAACCACATCATCAAAATCAATATTGATATTACCATCTTTTTCTTTACAGAGTAATTTCAATAGGTTAACTAAGTTAGTACCATAAAGTTGAGATGATTGAGCCGGTAACCGGGCGGCTAAATCAGTATAACCAATAATTTTTACACCATGTTCAGTGGTAAAAATCTCACCAGGAACGGTATATTCACAGTTACCACCATTTTGGGCTGCCAAATCGACCACCACACTGCCTGGTTTCATTGAATCAACCATCTCTTTAGTGATTAAACGTGGTGCAGGTTTTCCTGGAATTAGTGCTGTTGTAATAATGATATCAACATCTTTGGCTTGCTCTGCAAATAATGCCATTTCTGCATCAATAAATGCTTTTGACATCACTTTAGCATAGCCATCACCACTCCCCGCTTCTTCTTTGAAATCAAGCTCTAGGAACTCAGCGCCCATACTTTGCACTTGCTCTTTAACTTCAGGCCGAGTGTCAAATGCACGAACAACAGCGCCTAAACTACCTGCGGCCCCAATAGCGGCAAGCCCAGCGACACCCGCACCAATTACCATCACTTTGGCTGGTGGTACTTTACCTGCAGCAGTAATTTGCCCAGTAAAGAAACGGCCAAATTCATGAGCGGCTTCAACTACGGCACGATAGCCGGCAATATTCGCCATTGAACTTAATGCATCTAAAGATTGTGCACGGGAGATACGCGGTACACTATCCATAGCCATTACATTAATCTCTTTTTCAGCTAATTTTTCTAGCAATGGTGCATTTTGTGCGGGCCAGATAAAACTAATTAAAGTCGAGCCTTTTTTGAGTAAAGCAATTTCATCTTCTAGGGGGGCATTAACTTTTAAGATAATGTCGGATTGCCAAATATTTTGACAATCTAAGATCTCAGCCCCTGCTTGTTGATAAGCGTCATTATCGAAACTAGAAGCAATGCCAGCTTCATTTTCTATCGCGACTGTAAATCCTAATTTCAAGAGTTGTGTGACTGTAGCAGGTGTTGCTGCAACTCTTGTTTCGTTAGAAAGTCGCTCTTTGGGTATACCAATTCGCATAATTTTCCCTTCTTATCCATCCGAAAACTGTTAAAATTTCATGGCTAATTTCATTAATATGCAAAAAAATTGTTAAGCATTATCATTCACATGCCATTTATTGGGGTACTAATAACCTACTGAAAATAAAACCAATAATCTAGATCTGTGTAAAGCTAAAATTGAACTTAATGCGATCATTTTAGTCGAAAAGGCATATTAATGAATTATTCACTATATTTAAGTAAATATCTGGTAACATATACTGGTCATTTGACCCAGTGGCTATTCACTAAATAAAATAATGCGACAAACGCTATTATTACATGTAATAATTGCACTCTATGTGATAGATCACTATGTTCAGCACATGACCAATATTAATTGCGCAAGGCGGAAGGATTTTGTATGAAGCTGAAAACCTCAGTCATCGCAGCAGCGGTGTTATCTTTAACTAATATTACTGTTGCGCAGGCTGCACAGGAACTGTCTCCAGAACAAGCGGCAGAGCTAAAACCATTTGAAAGAATTACAGTCATCGGTCGTTTTAATGCGATTTATGAAGCAGCTGACGCAGTATCTCGTCGTGCTGATAAAATCGGTGCTGATAGTTTTTACATTCAAGGTCTAGATGATATCAGTGATAGTGGCAACATGAGTGTGACTGCCGATCTGTATCGAAAAGATGCACCAAAAGCAACTGAAGAAGAATACCGCGTATTTCATGGTGTAAAAGAATTACCAAAACCTGAAGCTATTTTGCTACAGCCTTTTGATACCGTTACTATTCATGGTTACTATCCAACAACACCTGATATTAATAACGAAATCGGAAAAGAAGCAGCAAAAAAAGGCGCAGCATCATTCTTTATTGTCCGTAATATCTCGGTAAATGATGGTGGTAACCAAGAAGTTACTGCTTATATCTATAAAAAAGATGCCCCTAAAAGAGCCATACAGTCTTCAGAAGCCGTGGTTCCTTATGACTCTGATGCGGGTCGAGCGCTTATTGCCGAAGGTGGAAGTGCAGCCAATAAAGTTGAAAAACCAGGACTTGCGTCAAATAGTGACTTTGATAGAAATGTAGGTGTATTTTCTGAAACACAATCATCAGGTAAAAGCGGACGTTACACTGTCACCTTACCTGATGGCACTGAAATTCAAGAGGTTAATAAAGCAGCGGCTGCATTAATGGAACCTTTTGATACCATTACTTTCAGTGGTTATTTTGTAAACTCTCCGGAAGTTTCTTATCAAGTTGCTAAACGTGCAGCAGAGAAAGGTGCAAAATACTACCATATTACTCGTGAATGGCAGAGTAATGGTGGTACGGTAACAATCACCGCTGATTTATTTAAATAATCTGTTGTTACTTTTTCTTTTAAAAACCTTGCTCTATGCAAGGTTTTTTTATACTTGTCCAAATAACCTCACTCAATTTCTTATCCTTATGCATAAAATTTATGATTTTATGCATAGACAACCAAGTCAACTCTCCGTAAAATCTCGCTGTTTTTTAGTGGTTTTATCTTTGTCTTAAATTAACAGATTCATATTTATGCTAATTATTAAACCAAAAACAAGAAAATACGCTATTTATTCACAATTTTAATCATGCAGGAACTTATCTTTGAATAAAAAACTTGGTTTAATGTCACTAACAGCGTTAGTGCTAAGCTCAATGGTTGGTGCAGGTGTATTCAGTTTACCTCAGAATATGGCTGAGGTTGCAAGCCCTGCGGCACTGATTATCGGTTGGATAATAACAGGGGTTGGCATCCTTTTTCTCGCCCTATCATTGTTATTGCTTTCTCGCTTAAGACCTGATCTTGATGGCGGTATTTTTACCTATGCAAAAGAAGGATTTGGTGAATTTATTGGCTTTTGTTCTGCTTGGGGCTATTGGGTCTGTGCGGTAGTTGCCAATGTCTCTTATTTAGTCATCGTTTTCGCTGCTGTGAGTTTTTTTACCGACAGCCCTAATAATATTATTTTTGGTGATGGTAATACATGGCAGGCATTGTTGGGTGAATCAATCTTGCTTTGGGTTGTACACTTTTTAGTTCTACGAGGTGTACAAACAGCCGCTAGTATCAATTTAATGGCCACGATGGCAAAACTAATACCATTGGGGTTATTTATTATTGTTGCCCTACTTGCCTTTAATATGGATATTTTTACCCTTGATTTCGAAGGGATAAAAATGGGCGTGCCCGTTTGGGAACAAGTAAAAAATACCATGTTAATTACTTTATGGGTATTTATTGGTATTGAAGGTGCGGTTGTCGTATCTGCAAGAGCAAAAAATAGAAGAGATGTTGGTTTAGCAACAATATTTGCGGTTGTGATCGCGCTGATTATTTATATTCTCGTTACCCTATTATCTCAAGGATTAGTTAGCCAACCAGAGCTTGCTATGATGAAAAACCCATCTATGGCACCTTTACTGGTTCAACTAATTGGAAATATAGGTGAGATAGTTATTGCCGCCGGCCTTATTCTATCGGTATGTGGCGCTTATTTAAGCTGGACAATTATGGCTGCTGAAGTCCCTTATATTGCCGCATTACACCACTCTTTTCCTAAACAACTGAGTAAACAAAATCACAATGATGCGCCTTCCTCTTCCTTGTGGTTTACTAATTTAGCTGTTCAATTATCACTAGTATTAATTTGGCTTACTGGTAGTAATTACAATACCCTACTGACCATCGCGTCAGAAATGATCCTCGTTCCTTATTTCCTGGTTGGTGCTTTCTTATTTAAAGTTGCCATAGAACGCAGTAGCCGAGGATTATTACTGATAGCAATACCTGCAAGCCTCTATGGTTTATGGTTACTTTATGCATCAGGTGTAATTAATTTATTACTTTCCGTCGTTCTCTATGCACCCGGTATATTAATATTTTTATATTCACGAAAACAATATAAAGATAAGCAGTCATTAAATATTAGTGAAAAAATACTACTGATGATGGTATTAATTGGCGCAATTCCTGCTTGTGGCTATTTAATATTTAATTAAGATCTATATTCCCCCTTGAGAAAGAAGCAAGGGGGCATCTCTTGCCCTTCACTCCCCTTTTTTTCTACCCAAGCTTCTCTTGTTCATTTCCTTAAGCTTTGTAATTAGAAATTGAATAACGCCATGTTTTGATTACTTAGCAAGTAAATATTATTGATGATGGTTAGGTGCATTATATTAGAGAAATAAATTGTATGTTGTAACTAATAATTTTATTATTTGACCACAATTTACCCATATAATTTTTATATAAAATTCATTTTTTATATGATGTTTTTTAAAAATCCAGTGAATAACACAATAAAATATATTATTTTTAGTTAACACTACCACAGAAAATATAATATACAGATAAATAAACTGGTTTTCTAACAAAAAGCAGATAAATACACTTTATTTACTTTTTGTTAGAAAACTATATTATCCACTCCGTCGCAACAAATAGGATAAACCTATTGCGTTATCAAATTATTTATTAAAGGAAAAACTATGAAAATAAAAAATCATATCAGATTACTATCTGCATTATTAGTTATCTCTTCTAGCATGAATGTATTAGCCAATAATAGTAAAACAGCAGAAAAGAAAAATAGCAATATCATTGGTTTTAGTGGAACAGTAATATCAACATCCTGCAATATAGATAGCCCTATTTCTCCTATCACTTTGCCTACAATTAATAAATCGGAAATAGTCTTAGATAAAGATTGGACCAATGCCAAAAGCAGTACAGGTAGTAATTTTGAAATTAAACTATTAGATTGTGGCAATAATAATGCAACATTAACATTTAACGGTACTGATTTAGCGGGTGAAAATAAAATTATGAAGAATAAAAGCATCACAAATAATAGTGCTAAAGGAGTAGGAATTTTCATTCGTAGTGATGAAGGTAATAAAAATATTATTCATTTAAATGGTAACCAAGCAATAACTAAGAGAATTGAAAATAAAACAGCAACTTATAAATTCCATGCCAATTACGCGAGTTATCTTCCAAATCCAACATCAGGAACTGTCAATACATCAGTAAATTTTACCGTTAAATATTCTTAATTAAAAAAAACACAGGATTATTTTATTATGAAGTATAATGTTTATATTTTATTTATCATAATTCTGTGTTCTACTTTTTTTACACAAGCAAATGTAATTTATAGTGGAACACGGTTTATCTATAATGAAGACGATAATGATATTATTATTAATATAAAAAATAAAAACTCCGCTACTGATTATTTAATACAAAGCTGGATCACAAAGGATGAAAATGATAAAAATACACCTTTTATGATTACCCCACCTTTATTTAAATTAAATAAAGAACAATCTGCAATTTTGCGAATTGCCAAAATCACATCAATAGCTCAAACAGATCGTGAAAGTCTTTTTTATATAAATAGCAAAGCGATCCCTATCGCTGAATCAAAACATAATAGTATTCATATATCAATTAAGTCAGTGTTTAAATTATTTTACCGACCACATAGCTTAACAGAAACAGTTGAAGAAGCGACAAAAAAAATTATTTTTTCTATAAATAATAAAAAAGAAATGATAATAAAAAACAACTCTGAATACCACTTCACTATTATAAATATTTTTTCTAATGGGGAAAAAAAAGAGATCTCAGTCATGCTATCCCCTTTTAGTGAAATTAATATAGGAAAAAATCATTTTGGTACAGCTAAAGTAGGCTGGAGCTATATAAATGATTTTGGTAATGAAGTTAATATCAACATAAAAAATAGCGAATAGTATTAATTATGATAAAGTTATCTCCTATTTCTTTACTCTTATTATTTACGCCCTATGTATATGCAAATGCACTTTACTTACAAGCAATTGAAAACCACAATGGAAATATTGATTTTTCACTCTTGCTTAATGAAAATTTTCTCGAAGGAACCTATAACATAACAATTTATATAAATAACAATAAAAAACAAAATACTGAGATATCATTTAAAAACAAAAACAAAAACAATAACTTAACTCCAATAATAACTCTATTTGATTTAAAACGATGGGGAATAAACACCAATTATTACGAGCCTTTAAAAAATAAGTTAGACAACGATATCGTTGACTATGATTTATTAAAAAAATTATTTAATATAAAATTAGAAATTAACAAACAGTCGATTTACTTTAAAGTACCATTAATTGCGATAGAAAAAAACACTTCATATTCCAAAGAAAAATTGGATGATGGTGATAATGCTGCTTTCATTAAATACAACTATCAAGGCCATTATTATAAACAAAATAGTTTAAATGGACAACACATACATAATCTACAGCTATATAATGGAATTAATTTATTTGCATGGCGTTATCGTCAAGATCTAAATTATAATAATAATAATTCTTTTTCTATAAACCAGCAATATATATATAGGACACTTAGAAATATTAATTCCATTTTAACTATGGGTGATTTCTATGCTTATTCTCCTAACTTAAACACTTATAAAATACTAGGCGTGCAAATCAATAGTGATAATGCAATGAAAGATGGCGCCCTAGTAGGTTATGCACCCATTATAAGTGAAACCGCCTATACCTATGCAGAAGTTAGTATTGAGCAAAATGGAGAAACACTATATAGCACATCTGTACCACCTGGGCCATTTACTCTTAATAACCTTCCCTCTTTAGGTACAAATGGTGAACTCGTGTTAATTATAAAAGAAGAAAATGGCGAAGTACGAAAGAAGAAAATCTGGAATTATTCTTCACAGTATTTATTAAGAAAGAACCAATGGAATTATTACTATACTATAGGTTTAGTAAACAATCCTCAAAAAAGACAGTTTCCTTCTAATAAGAAAAAAGAACTATTAACTCAATTGAATTTAAGCTATGGAGTGAGCAATTATTTAACGACAATGATAGGAGCTGAAAAAAAAGGAGATGATATTAAAGCACTTATTGGAAATACCCTAGGATTAAATATTCTAGGTATAGTCTCATTAGAAAACGCTTGGATAAGAGAAAAATATCATCAACAATATCAGTCCAATAAGATTAATTACCAAAAAGTATTTTCTATGGAAAATACAACTATTTCATTAAACTCATCATTCTACTTTAGATTTAAAGAGAATTATACTGTAAATAAAGAATATAAGAAATATGATTTAGGATTTCACTTTTCACAATCATTAAATAATAATATTGCTTTAACGTTGGGGTATAATATTGCAACCTATTATCACTCAAAAGAAAAAAGCCAACGACTTTTTATTAATACTAGTTCAAATTATAAAAAACTTTCCTATTCATTAGAGCTAGAGAATAGCAAAGATCAGTACAGCAATAATAATCAATTATCAATTTTTTTAAATTATCCTATTGGTCAAGATCTCTCTCATTGGGCAACAGCAAGGATCAATTATGATAATAGAGAAAAATATTTTCATGAGAATATTTCATTTAGTGGAAATACATTAGAAAATAACCGGTTAAATTATAACTTTGATTTTTCTAAAAATAATAAAGAACACTTAGATTCATCAATGAAAATTAATTATTTAAGTAGGATAGCCAAACTAAATATAAACTCTCGATTTAATAAAAATAGTTATTCTTTAGGCTATGGACTCAATGGTGGCATTGTGTTTCATAATGGAGGAATAACTTTAGCCCAAGATCTAAATGATAGTTTTGCTATCCTAAATTTTGCAGGTGCTAAGAAAGTAAAAATAATAGGAAAGCCAACAATAGAATCAGACCGAAGAGGTTATTTAATCATTCCTAACTTAACTAGTTATCATAACAATAAGTTCCACATTGATGCAAAATCATTAGATTATAATTATAATATTGATAATTATAGCTATCATTTAATTCCTACTAAAGGAGCTATTATTGCAAAAAATATTAAGATAACTAAAGGAGAAAGTGCTTTATTTACATTTCACCAAAACATTCCTTTTGGTGCAACAGCCTATGTGAAAAATTCTGATGGCACCCTATCCGATATATCCTATGTAAATGAAGATAATAAATTATATATTTCTAATTTACCCATCTTAGGAAAGATTTTTGTAAAATGGGGAAGTTCCAACAAACAACAGTGCTCATTTAACTATCAATTAAATGATAATGAAAAACAAAATAGAATTTATTTTAAAACTGTAAATTGCATTAAAGAGGAATAATATATAAAAATGAAATACATTATTATTTTAATTTATTTACTCTCATTTCATTGTTATTCTGATGAACCATATAAAAGCTTTAGTAACAATTGCGTTTATGACGATATAACAGACAATGGGTTTATTCCAGTACATACTATTAGATTTAAAGCTAGTGATATTGATTTAGGTGTCGATATTGGCCAACCTATCGCAGAAATGAGTTTTACTGATGCCGCTCTATCTACGTCAATTCTTCATTGTAAAAAGGAAGTTGATCTAAAATTAATCATTAACGCAAGGCATTATAAAGATGATATTTTCAAAACAAATATTCCAGGAGTTGGCTTTAAGATATCAGTTAATAAAACACCTTTTAACTTTGTAGGCAATGAGTTTAATGTAACACCTGAATATGCAAATGTCTGTAACGCTCAAAATAGAAAAGAAGGATATAAAAATATATATTGTACTGATAGTTGGCCAAGACTATATATTCAATTAATAAAAATAGGCGAAATCGTTCTAGAACCTCTGAGCGACATATTTGTTATGGATGATTTTCTTGTTTATACATTAGATAATAAAAAATTTACTTATAATAATTTGATTATTGAGAAGCCCCAGAATAAAGTTTGCGAACTTAATATTGACCAACCTAATATTGAATTAGCGCCTGTAGAAAAAAACAGTTTAAGTGATTCAATACCCGCTAATGAAACACATTTTTCTATTGGTGTTATTTGTAACCAAGATACATTAGTTTCATTAAAGCTTGATGCACCTGCTATTTATAAAAGTAGAAATACTAATTTATTAACACTTCTTAATAATGGCACCCCTTCTGGGGTAGGTTTATCAATTAAATATAATGATAATAAATATTATTTAGGTAATGTTATTTATAATAGCGTTCATAGAACACCTTCGACTGAATATACTTTCCCTTTCTCAGTAGGGTATGTGAAGATGAGTGAAAATATATTGCCCGGTAAGGTAACATCACAGATTAATGTAAACTTAGAGTATAAATAATTTATGTCCCCTATGAAAAAACATGTAACTCCTATTATCATGTTATTAATATTACTACCTGTGTTTTCTGTAAATGCTTATTATATCTATGAAACTAGCTGTGAATACATAATGGATGATAATAAATCAAAAGAGAACCAAGAAGTTATATTGAAGATATCAAATTGTCCATCAATAATAAAAAACGCTAATAGTATATTGAATATTAAAAAGAACACTGCCATTTCAATAAAAAATAGCGCAATAACATCTTTTATCTTAGACAGTAATAAAGTGGTTTTAGCTGACAATATTAATGATCAATTTACCATTTCAGTACATTATCAATAATAGTAGTATATAAACCCACAATGGCTATAACTCACCATTGTGGGTTTATCTATCAGCATTAACTTAATGAGATAGACTCAATAGCTTGTAAGATGCGTTTATCAGAGATGGGATAAGGTGTTCCTATCTGTTGAGCAAATAAACTCACTCTTAATTCCTCTATCATCCAACGAATATTTTGTACCTCTTCTTGCTGCTTTTGCTTCTCGGTTAACTTAGCTAACCACTGTTGCCACTGCAAAATGACATTTTCAACTCGGCTCATTTGTGCTCTATCACGGTTAGGATCAATCGCTAATTTCTCCATACGTTTTTCAATGGCACTGAGATAGCGAGGAATATCCGCAAGTCGTTTCCAGCCATGGGATGTGACAAATCCGGGAAAAACTAATTGATTAAGTTGTGCTTTAATATCAGACAATGCAAAAGCAACACTAATATCGACCCGCCCTTTTAAGCGTTTATTTATTGCAAATACCTGAGTTAAAATAGATTCAACTTGTTTAGCAATTTCGACAACAACATCGTTTAATTCAGCACGGACATAATCTTGGAGTTTTTGGTATTGCTCTTCTTGCCATATTAATCCCCCATAAGAAGCAATGAGTTTATCAACCCCACAAGCGATACAGTCATCAATCAGATCTAGCACCTTGCCATAAGGATTAAAATAAAGACCTAATTTTGCTTTATTAGGCAATTTTTCATGCAAGTATTTAATGGGTGAAGGAATATTAAGTAGTAATAACCGTCTTATCCCCTGCCACATTGCCGCTTGTTGCTCTGTTTCTGTTTCAAATAGCTTGATACCAACACTATTCTTTTCATCCACTAATGCCGGATAGGCTTTAACTGAATAGCTACCACGCTTTTGTTCGTAGCGTTGTGGCAAGTCACCAAAACTCCAAATATGTAAATCTTGCTGCTCAATACCATCATCTGCTACCGCTGATAATGTTTCTTGAACTTTGTCCTTTAAACGTGCTTTTAACTGATTAAGATCTTTTCCTTCAGCAAGGGTTTTATTGTTGTCACCAACAACTCGAAAAGTCATTTTTAAGTGATCGGCCACTTGCTCAAGTTGCCAACTGTCACGTTCGACCGTAACGCCGGTCATTCTACGTAGCTCTTTTTCTAATTTATCGAGTAATTCACCTTCAGGGGTAACCACTCGTTCTAAAAAAGCTGAAGCGTAGTTAGGCGCAGGAACAAAATTACGACGTATAGGTTTAGGTAATGATTTTATTAAGGCAACGACTAATTCATGACGAATACCCGGAATTTGCCAATCAAAACCTTCATCTTTAACCTGATTTAAAATCGGTAATGGAATATGGGCAGTGACGCCATCTGCTGCTGTACCTGGCTCAAACTGATAAGTTAAGCGTAATTTTAAATTATCTTGATGCCAATAATTTGGATAATCTAATGCACTAACACGTTTAGCATCTTCTTTGATAAGCATGCTTTTTTCAAAGCTCAGCAAATCAGGTGAATTCTTTTGCGCTATTTTCCACCATTTATCAAAATGGCGGGTAGAGATAACATCTTGTGGTATTCGTTGATCGTAGAATGTAAACAGCGTTTCATCATCTACCAAAATATCGCGACGGCGTGATTTATGCTCTAACTCTTCAACCTCGGTACGTAATTTTAAATTTTCACGGAAAAAAGCATGCCGAGTTTGCCAATCGCCTTCTACCAACGCATGGCGAATAAATAGCTCTCGACATAATAGTGGATCAATTTTGCCATAATTTACTAATCGCGAAGCCACAATAGGTAAACCATATAAGGTGACTTTTTCATTAGCCATTACCGCACCCTGTGCTTTTGACCAATGAGGCTCACTATAGTGGTGTTTAACTAGGTGGGTGGCGATAGGTTCAATCCATTCCGCTTCAATGCGTGCAGCAATACGCCCCCATAGCCGTGATGTTTCTACTAATTCTGCCACCATGGTCCATTTGGGCGGTTTTTTAAATAACCCCGAGCCGGGATAAATAGCAAAACGCGCATTTCTCGCGCCAGTAAACTCCTGCTTATCGCTATCTTTTTGCCCGATATGTGATAATAGCCCACTTAATAAAGCCACATGAATACTTTTAAAATCGGCCGGTTGGCTATTAATTGGAAAACCTAATTCCTTCACAACTTGGCGTAGTTGCGTATAGACATCTTGCCATTCCCTAACTCGCATAAAGTTTAAAAACTCTTGGCGACAGTGTTTTCGAAACTGAGAGTGACTCAATTCTTTCTGCTGAGTTTTTAAATAGTCCCATAAATTGAGTAATGAAAGAAAATCTGAATCTTTATCTTGGAAACGACGATGTTTTTCATCTGATGCTTGTTGCTTGTCCATCGGTCTTTCACGAGGATCTTGAATAGAAAGCGCCGATGTGATCACCATTAATTCTCTAACTGCACCATATTTGCGCGCTTCAAGAACCATTCTCGCTAATCTTGGATCGATAGGAAGCTGAGCTAATTGTTTCCCCATCGGCGTCAAACGATAAGCACCTTTATTATCAGTACCCTCTTGTAAGGCACCCAGCTCTTCTAATAAGCGTACACCATCTTGTATATTGCGTTTATCGGGCGCTTGTACAAAAGGAAATCCGCTAATATCCCCTAATCCTATCGAGGTCATTTGTAAAATAACCGAAGCAAGATTGGTTCTTAGTATTTCAGGATCGGTAAATTGCGCACGGGAAATAAAATCATCTTCAGAATAAAGACGAATACAAATACCATCAGAAACACGACCGCAACGCCCTTTTCTCTGATCCGCAGAAGCTTGAGAGATTGGCTCTATGGGTAAGCGCTGAACTTTGGTTCGATAACTATATCGACTAATACGTGCATAACCCGTATCAATCACATATTTAATGCCAGGTACCGTAAGAGAAGTTTCGGCAACATTGGTTGCTAATATGATGCGTCTTCCGGTATGAGGCTGAAATATCCGGTTTTGTTCACTATTAGAAAGACGAGCAAATAGTGGTAAAACTTCGGTATGACGTAGTTGTAATTTATTTAATGCCTCTGCGGTATCCCTTATCTCACGTTCACCGCTCATAAAAATAAGAATATCACCCGCACTTTCTCGACTTAACTCATCAATCGCATCAATAATGCCCTCAGTCATATCCTTATCACTATCCAAAGCGTCACCACCAATAGGACGATAGCGCACTTCGACCGGATAAGTTCGGCCAGATACCTCAATAATAGGAGCTTGATTAAAATGCTTAGAGAAACGCTCAGGATCGATAGTGGCAGAAGTAATAATCACTTTTAAATCTGGGCGTTTGGGCAAAAGCTGCTTTAAATAACCAAGAATAAAGTCAATATTTAAGCTACGTTCATGGGCTTCATCGATAATAATAGTATCATATTGTAATAACAGCTTATCTTGTTGTAGTTCAGCTAATAAAATCCCGTCAGTCATTAACTTAACCAGCGTGTTATCACCAACATGATCACTAAAACGAACTTTATACCCGACAGACTCACCTAATGTTGTGTTTAATTCATGGGCAATTCGCTCTGCGACAGAGCGTGCAGCTAAACGTCGAGGCTGCGTATGCCCAATATAACCTTTTACACCTCGCCCTAATTCGAGACAAATTTTCGGGATCTGAGTTGTTTTACCCGATCCCGTTTCCCCTGCAATAATAACCACTTGGTTATCTTTGATTGCATTGTAGATAGCCTCTTTTTTCTGGCTAACAGGCAAGTTTTCTGGATAAACAATTTTAGGACAGTGAGCTTGTCGATTTAATATACGCTGTTTTGCGACAATAATATCCTGCTCAATCTCGCTTAATACCGCCTGTTTCGACGTTTCTTTACTTATTTTATCAACGCCACGTAAGCGTTTTCTCAATCGTTGCTGATCCCGCAACGAGAGTTGCTCTATCTCTTTGTAGAGCATCGCAGATGATAGTGCCACCTTTTGTTATCCTTTTTGAGGTTTCTTTAACCCAATAATATTGTTGCCATGATATCACAACAGCCAATTTGCACATAAAGGGTTGATGAATTTTCTTATTCTATGAATATATATAATCAATAAATTTGAATAGCATATTCAAACGATTATGGTGTGAAATTTTTCAGATAAGATAAAATTTGACTTATATAAACATAACAGATAGTTACCGAGAGAATAAAATGAACAAGCTTCTTGTACTAAAATCCAGTATTTTAGAAAATTACTCACACAGCAATAAAATGGCTGACTATTTAATAGAAAATTGGCAAAAACATCATCAAAATGATCTCATTACCCTACGTGATCTGGCAAAAGATCCCATTCCCGTTTTAGATCAAGCCACATTATTTGCTTTTGGCAAAGATACGGCTATGTTATCAGAACAACAAAAAGCCGCTAGAGCACTCTCTGATACATTAATTAATGAATTAAAAGCACATGATATTATTGTGATCACAGCGCCTATGTATAATTTCTCCATCCCCTCTCAATTAAAACATTATATTGATTTTATTGCTCGTGCAGGCGAAACCTTTAAATATACTGAAGCTGGGGCTGTCGGATTACTTGAAGATAAGCAAGTTATTGTATTAACGAGTCGTGGCGGTATCCATAAAGGACAACCCTCTGATTTAATTATTCCATATCTAACACAATTTTTATCATTTATTGGTATTAATAATGTACAGTTTATTCTCACCGAGGGTACTGCGCTGGGCGAAGAATGTGCCCAGCAGTCACATGCTCAAGCACAAAAAGAAATAGATTTAATAATTAATAAAGAAATAATGATAAAATAAAAATATATCTAATGGCACCTTTAATCGAGGTGCTATTTTTATAAATATAATTACACAAAACAACCTCTGTTTTTTTTAAAAAAAAAGCCCAATAGATAAATACTTCACCGTTTACCTATACTTCGATATTTAAATCCAACTTACCCACCATATAAAGCACCCATTTCTAATTATTTAAAAAACAAATACTTATTGCAATTATATATAACTTGTCAAAGTTCACGTAAAAAAATATTATTATCTCGCTCTTAATTATGAGCAAATTTGTAACTACAATTAATACTTAAATGGACTTTAGAATGAAAAAATCATTATTTTCACTATTAATTCTATCTACACTTTCTTTATCAACACAAGCTATTGCACGACATGTTACACTTGACGCTAAGGATATAACTATCCAAGGCAGAGTAGTTAAAAAAGATGCCCCAACTTGTCAGGTTCAACCTGTAGGTACAGTTAAATTACCGAATGCTGAAATTGATGCTTTTTCAAATACTCCTTTTGCATACTTTAGTATAAATTTTACTGACTGTGATAAACCGAAGGGAAATAAAAAAGTTAAAGTAGTTTTTAAACCACAAGCTGATTCTTATTTAACAAATACTCATAAGGGACCAGATGCTACCAATGCTCGAGTAGCATTATTAGATTATAGTAAGAATGAACCTATTCCACTTAATGCTAATCAAGATGAACGTACATTTTCTTCGGATTATCTATCTGATTATTCGATTGGGGCTAGCATGATTTTTTTATTAAAATATGAAGGACCAGGAGGGAGTGATGAGGTTACCGAAGGTGTTTTCAGTTCTACCTTATCTTTTGATGCTTACGTCACTGATGATATCGTCGAAGTTTCCGACGGAAGAGAGTCCATGCAAAGTAATGCCGACGAAGGATTCCCAGCAGCAGTCCTCCTAAGTGGTGCCGGCTTCGAAAACGTAAGATTCGACGATGAATAAAAAAGGCCAAAATTAAATATAATTCTGCTTTAATTTTTAACTCAATAAAAAGTCGGGGAAATACCGGCTTTTTATTTATGGATTAAGACAATAAATAACTTATCTAATGGTTTATTAAAAAACATAAGATTATAAATTGGCAAAAACACCATCAAAATGACCTCATTACCCTACGTGATCTGGCAAAAGATCTCATTCCCGTTTTAGATCAAGCCACATCATTTGCTTTTGGCAAAGATACGGCTATATATAATTTCTCCATCCCCTCTCAATTAAAACATTATATTGATTTTATTGCGCGTGCAGGCGAAACCTTTAAATATACTGAAGCTGGGGCTGTCGAATTACTTGAAGATAAGCAAGTTATTGTATTAACGAGTCGTGGCGATATCCATAAAGGACAACCCTCTGATTTAATTATTCCATATCTAACACAATTTTATCATTTATTGGTATTAATAATGTACAGTTTATTCTCACCTAGGGTACTGCGCTAGGTGAGGAATATATATATCAGTCACATGCTCAAGCATAAAAAGAAATAGATTTAATAATTAATAAAAAAATAATAATAAAATAAAAATATATCTAATAGCACCTTTAATCGAGGTGCTATTTTTTATAAATATAATTACAAAAAAAAACCTCTGTTTTTTTTAAAAAAAAAACATCAACAGATAAATACTTCACCGTTTACCTATACTTCGATATTTAAATCCAACTTACCCACCATATAAAGCACCCATTTCTAATTATTTAAAAAACAAATACTTATTGCAATTATATATAACTTGTCAAAGTTCACGTAAAAAAATATTATTATCTCGCTCTTAATTATGAGCAAATTTGTAACTACAATTAATACTTAAATGGACTTTAGAATGAAAAAATCATTATTTTCACTATTAATTCTATCTACACTTTCTTTATCAACACAAGCTATTGCACGACATGTTTCCGTTGACTCTAAGAATATAACTATCCAAGGCAGAGTAGTTAAAGATCCCCTAACTTGTCAGGTTCAACCTGTAGCTACAGTTAAATTACAGAATGCTGAAATTGATACTCTTGAAAGTACTCCTCCGACAACGTTTTCTATAGATTTTACTGGCTGTACTAATCCGGAAGTAGATAAAAAAGTTATAGTAACTTTTAAACAACAAGATAATTCTTATTTAACAAATAGTAATAAGGGATCAGATGCTACCAATGCTCGAGTAGTATTATTAGATGATGAGAATAACCCTATTCAACTTAATAGTGATAATCCACGTCAACGTACATTTTCTTCGAATTATACATCTAATCCGCTTGGGCATGGAATAATGTTTTCATTAAAATATGAAGGACCAGGAGGGAGTGATAAGGTTACCGAAGGTGTTTTCAGTTCTACCTTATCTTTTGATGCTTACGTCACTGATGATATCCAATAAAAAAGTCAAAAATTAAATATAATTTTTCTTTAATTTTTAGCCCAATAAAAAGTCGGGGAAATACCGGCTTTTTACTTATGGATTAATACAATAAATAACTTATCTAATGGTTAATTAAAAACATATGATTAAAAAATACATTATTTATATAATATCATTTGCCTTTACATTCTCATGTTATGCTTCTATTAAAATTAATAAGGATAGATTTTTTTATAAAGAACAAGATAAAGAAATTCTATTTGATATAAAAAATAACAGCGAAAAAGAAAGCTATATTATTCAAAGTTGGGTATCACACTATAACAAAGAAGATAATAGTGAGGCACCATTTATCATTTCTCCTAGTTTAATAAGATTAGCACCAAATGATAATTTTACATTAAAAATTATCAAAACGGATGATATAAAAGAAATCAACCAAGAATCTGTATATAGAGTAAATATAAAATTAGTTCCAGTTATAGATGATGAAATGGCTGATAAAAACTTGCTTCTTATTTCTTTAAACTCAATATATAACCTTTTCTATACACCTAGCAATATTATTAACAAAAGTGATAATAAAGACATTAATTTTTTTATTAATAATGAAGATTTTATTAAAATAAACAATCCCACTCCTTATTTTATTACCATAGCAGAAGCAAAGGTGGATGATATTGATATATTAAATGAGAGAATAACCCTATCGCCATTTAAAGATTACAGTATAAAAAATAAAAAAATAACTAAAAATATTAAGGATAAAAAAGTACATTGGAAGAGAATCGATGAGTATGAACAGACTATCATTGCACCCCCAAAGGAGCTTGTTTATGAGTAAGGCAAGTTTTAGACTAAAAACATCTTTGCTATTGATATTAAATGCATACCCTTTCTTTTCTATTGCTAACAATAATATTCATTCTCTATATAAAAGTGTATTGTCAAATATTGATAATAAAACCATCAGTAACTTATTAAATAATGAACATCCTGATGGCTATTACTCAACAAATATTTATATCAACAACATGGAAAAAGAAACTATTATTTTATATTATGAAAATAAAGAAGGTATATTAACGCCAAGAATTAATGCTAATGATTTAATTCGTTTAAATATTGATCCATCTTTTTATAATATTCCTGTTGATTTAAGTTCTGATTTGTTATTAAGCGATTACAATATTGATTTCAAATATAACTTTTCCTCGCAATCATTATATTTAACTATTCCACAAAAAGCCTTAGATAATAAAAAAAATAAGCTTGCTAGCCAAGTTTTATGGGATGATGGTGTCCCTGCTTTATTTAGCTCGTATTCTTATTTTGGTAAATATAACAATCAAAATAAGATAGACCACAACATCAGTTTTAATTCAGGTGCTAACTTAGGTGCTTGGCGAGTACGTAGTAAAAGTTATTATCACCACACGGATAAGCAACAGCAATTTAAACTATACTCATTATATGCTTATCATCAATTAAATACGCTGTTGGCAACGCTTAATGTGGGGGAATTTCGACCAACCAGTAGAATGTTATCAACAGATAAATTAATTGGATTTCAACTTATATCTAGTAATTTGCTCTCTGGTAATGATCTCTATATGAATAGTCCTATCATAGAAGAGATTGCAGAATCTCATGCTGAAATTAAAGTGAAACAACAAGGAAGAACCATTTATGAAACTATTGTTCCTCCTGGGCCTTTTGTTTTAAACGATCTACCTGTTATAGGTAGCAATGAATTGGTATTAGAAATAAAAGAAGCAGATGGACGTATAAGAAAAAGTACGCATTACTTTACTACAATGCCAAACCAATTAAAAAAAGGTCGTTATCAATATAATTTTATTTCTGGATATTCTTATGATAGATATAACCAGTTTGATAATCAAAATAATAACCCTATTTTTTTACTGGGTGAGTTCTCCTATGGTATTAATCAAAAAATAACTGCCTATGGTGCAATTAGAAAGAAACTGAATAGCAATACTTTCTTTTCAGGATTATCATTAGATTTAGGACGTTGGGGGGGAGTCGCTAGTGATATTAGCTATTTTGATTACAATAGTCTATTAAAATACCAGTTGCGCTATAATAAACGATGGAGCAATATTGGTACTTCTTTAAATATATCTTCTAGCCATTATCAATCAATAAAGCCTGATAGTGTTAACTATAGGCAAAGTCAAAAAGACAACATAAAAAATAGCTATACAATTTCTCTTTTTCAACCGATTAAATCTTTCGGGACATTTTCTATTGGTTACCATCAAAATTCTTATGCCAAAAGAAAAAACGACTTTACAATCAATACTTCTCTATCATCTTCTATAAAAAAAATGAATTATAGTATAAAATATCAATATAAAAATGAAAGATATTATAATGACAATCATTTTTCTTTAAATTTTAATATTCCACTAACAAATAGCTCTCAATCCTATCATTGGGTAAGCAATCAATTTGATTATCATCCAAACAATAAACGTTATATAAATAGTACGACTATTGGGGGAAGTTTACTAGAACACTACCGCTTAGGATATTCTATTAATTACCAACGGGATTTTAGCCACCCAAATGCTGGTTATCATACTTCAGTAAATACTCAGTATAAGGGGAGATATCAATCTTATTCTATTAATGCAACTAAATTGTCTAATAATAAAACCAATTTAAGATTAGGGATTAATGGTGCAATAGTGTTACATCAAAGTGGAATAACTTTGGCACCTGATTTAGGTAATACTTTTGCTATTGTAAATACAAATGGCATTGCCGGAATTAAAACTAATCGTTCTTCACAAGCCACGACAGACAATAACGGTAATTTAATATTACCGCACATCATGCCATATCGTAAAAATACTATTGGACTAAACATAAATTCGTTACCCGAGTTTAGTAATACTAAAACTCAAAGTAAAATCATCGTACCTACTTTAGGTGCGGTAGCAAAAATCAATTTCCCTATAAATGTCGGCTATAATGTTTTATTTACCTCAAATACACCAATTCCTTTTGCTGCCAATGTAATGGTATTTGATGATAATAACAATCTCATTTCTATTGATTCTGTCTATGACCACAATAGAATATTCCTCTCCGGAATAAAAGAAACCGGAACGGTACAAGTAAAATGGGGAGATACAGAGGAGCAACAATGTTTCTTCAATTATAACGTAAAAAATGAAAGTAAAAATAATTCAATTATTAAGAAACAAATTGATTGCCAATAATGAATAATTTTTATTCTTGAATATTTATGTAAGGTGTTTCTATGAAATCAATAAATATAAAATTTTTAATTCCTCTATTATTGCTATACTTCCCTTTTATTGCTTTATCTGATAATAGAAGAGGTAGTTTACCACCATCAGTAAATTGTGATACTTCCATATATCCCATTATACTTCGTGATATAAGTACTGATGATTTTGCTACACATCATGCTGGAACCTTAGCTGATGAACGCTATACTAGATATATTGGAATGTTTTTTAATAATTGTTCAGAAAGTAATACTAAAATAACCGTAAATTTTGATAATAAAGATATTGATCCTAATAATGGTTACCTTATCAATCATGCAACAGGCCCTACAGCAAGTGATAATGTGACATTCCAATTAATTGATCTTGAAGATAATCCTATTAATTTAAACCAGAGAAATGCATTCACCAAAAATATTGATGAAAATAATGAAGCTTTTTTTCGTTTCGCTGTAAATTATGTCAAAAAAGATAATCTTCCCCCAAAGCCAGGAAATGTAATTGCTCATATTACGTTCATTGCAGAAGCGAACGATCAGATTGTTGAATCTGATAAAATCAAAATAGTAGACTAAAAAATAAAGTGATAATAGGAATTATCACTATATCAACGCTATGAGAATAATTTAGTCTCTCTTTTATCGCTACTTGGGTAGTGGATATTATTTCTTAATCCACTGCCCATTAATTCCTTTAACAAACTCACCTGAACTGGCTCTTGCTACTAATTTTTCACCCGCTAAACGGGCAACAGACTCAGGAGTCACTTGATTGGTTTTAGCAATTTCAGCGTATTTGGCTTTTCTGGCTTGATTGATGTCATTCACCAATATTTGAGCTTGCTTATGGTTTGGTTGCACTAACTCAACATAACCACTAAAGGTTTCCCCTACTAGACCTTGCGCGCGCGCCTCATCAAGTGTTAACGCAACGGCATTTGAACTAATCAATGCTGTGATTAATGCAAAACTAAAGAGATATTTTTTATAATTCATTATTCACTCCAGCGTTAGAATATAGCACTATTGTTTTTCAGCAAGTCTTCAACTTGGCGATCTATTTTGACATTAATTTCATGTTCAATCTTAACGTTCATATTAATGTTTATCGGTTTTTCCGGGGTAGCAACCTCTAATCGAATACATCCAGTGAGTGCTGATATGCCGATAGTGAAAATAACAAATAAAAATAGTCTTTTTAAAAATAATAACATCATTCTGACTCACTCCCTAAATCGGATAGGCTCTTTTCTAACCACTCTTCCAATTGCGAACCAAATCGCAAGCTGCGCCATAACTGAAAAATATTTTCTTGATGGCGATAATTAAGATTTACTTGTCGCCGTTTGTCTTCCAATGGATTTTTCCCTTGGATTTCCGCTTCAAGTACTAATTCACCTAGGTTGCTTAAATTAACCCGCGTCCAAGAGCGGCTAATCTCTAAATATCGTAACCATGCCATAGCGACACCGGCTGTCATATTGCTATCATCAATAGAGTCAACAAAATCTTTATCAAGCCTGAGGGTTAAGTACGATGAATTAGCCAGCCACCCATCTTTCACTATCCACTGATTGTTATTGATAAAGAAAGGTAATTCGCCACTTACTTTACCTGATGCGGCAAATTGGGTCACCTTCAATAAAGTGAAAAGCCGACTTAATTCTAGATTATCTAATGAGATAATCGCCGCTTCATGCTGTGGTAATGCTAATTTAGCCATAGAAATAGTGCCATCAAGCATAGCAACCTTAACATTAGATAAAACTAAAGGTTTTGCTTCTGTAATAGGGTAAAATCCTTGCAGATCGGCGGTAATATCTGTCATTTCAAATAAATTGTTGACGCGCTTAATGCGTAGTTGCACTGGTTGCTTTACACCTAATTGCCATTCGTCACCGTTTAAACGCCAAGGTAAAATAAAATCGAGTCCTTCTAATACGCCATCTTTTAGCCACATGCTGCCTTGCTTAACCACTAGATGTCCACCAGCAACTAAACCTTGTTGAGGGGCAATAGAAAAGTCAGCTTGTGTATAAAATTCGCCATTATCTAATGTGATGCCTAATTTTTCTGGCAATAAAGATTGAAAGGCATTGATTGGTTGTGCAGGCCAACGCATCTGCCCTCTTAGCCTTTCACCATCCCAACGTGTATTAATCGTTATAGGTCCAATAGTTGGCTTGGCATTGAGCTCGCCTTTCATATAAAAACGAAAAGGAGATTGACCTTTTACACTGGCAATAAAATCCGCTCTATCTAAGAATCCCCCCGCAGGAAAATCAATTCGTTGACTGGTTAACTTTAATTTGCCTTCAAATAACGGGTTTTTATCGTCTCTTAACCAACGAAATGGCGTTAAAAGCGTCAACCTAGGGGCTAACATACTGGTATGCTGATAAGTTAAAACATCAAATCCGGTATTTAATGTCTCAAAACTCACCATGTTATCTACCCAAGAGCCAGTTCCAGCGATATCCCAACGCGCTTTTAATGGCAATAAATTGCCCTCTCCCCAATAACGCCATTGCCAATTGCCCTGATCAGGTAAGAAATCGGTCGAACGTCCAGCAAAATGGACCCGATAATCCCCCCAAATAGTATCTTCAGCTAACACAATCGCATTTAGGTGACCATTAAATCCTTTGGAAGATAATGTTGAGCCAGCCAGTGGTAAACGAGCATCTTTTACCGTCAGCGTTTCTGTTAGTTGCCCTTTAAAGCGTAATAGTGAACCGGGCTGAAATTCGATAGTAGGATCTGTCAACATACCGGTCACTTTAACGGGAAGTTGTGCACTGGCTTGCATGAGATCTTTATTTACAATTCCTGTCAATTGAATAGGTATATCTGCATCTAACCAGTTAATCGCCGTTTCAGGTATCGTCATCACTAAATTCCCTTTCCCTGCATGCCCTTGCGTCATAACATTTAAGCGCGCAGTTAAGCGTAATCCCGTTAATCCTTGCTGCCACTGGGCAATGTTGATATTCACACCACCACGTAAGGGTTGATCAAGCCCAAACCATTCCCAACGCCCTTTTTCTATCGTGATATTTTCTGCAGTTACATTCCAAGGCAACACAGCTAACGCTTGCCCTCCTCCTTGTTCAGCAATAGAAATGGTACCGCTATTCCCTTGCCATTGAGCAATAAAGACTAATGGGTAAGCATAATGGGATGTTAACAATGTTGTGCTGATAGAACCATTTTCTGGTAATGAATCAACATTAAGAGGTAACGCGATTTCAGCCGCCAGCTCTATCTGATTATCGTCAGGCAAATTAATCTTTAATTGTTTAATATCTAACCATTGATTATCACGGATCAGCGCTTGTATCTGCGTATTATCTCCCTGATAGCTGATTAATCGCCCATTTGTATCACTTTTAAGCTGAAAATGGCCGTTATAGCGCTGATTATCCATTAAAGAAACATGATTGATATCAACCGATAAGTGAGGAATAGTAGCTAATAACGCATGAATATCGAGAGGAACTGTTGCGGTTTCTTTTTTATCTGCAAAAGATAATTGTGAAAAACACCCTTCGTTAATAGTAAGTTGTTGACTATTAAATGATAGGCTATCAATTTGCTGTTTTTGATAGTTAAACGTAAATTGCTGCACATTAGCCAAGGTACAGCTATCACTTTTTAATGCGATATCATCAATAAAAACACCCCATTGTTGTAACCTAGGTTGTGTTAAAGAGAGTGAAACACCTTCAGGTAAATAGCTTTTAGCCACAACAGGTAACCAACGTGGAATGGTGAGCCACAAGGTCGTGCTAACTGCGCCGACACCCAGTAGTATCATCCCTGTCCATTTGATTGTTTTCTTTAACAACACCTCATTTTCCTTTTGATCACATTAACCACATTCCGAACATCCACTTTACCCATTAAATTGTTTATAATAATAGTATTAAATGCTTCTCTATTGGGGTTAGATAATTCTTGTTTTCTCACTCTCAAAATAAATTTTAATCGATAATAAGCGAGTACAGGATGAAAATTGTTTCCTATAGTACTAAACATTATGACCGCAAACACATGGAATGGGCCAATCAGCATAATGGATATCATTATGATATCGAATATTTTGACTTTAATTTGACTGAACAAACAGCAAAAAATGCCGTCGGCGCAGATGCAGTCTGTATCTTTGTTAATGATGATGCTAATCGTGCGGTATTACAAGAGCTTGCCAGTCTCAACATCCATATCCTTGCACTGCGTTGTGCGGGATTTAATAATGTTGACCTTAAGGCAGCGGCAGAATTAGGGATCACCGTAGTGCGTGTGCCGGCTTATTCCCCAGAAGCGATTGCTGAGCATACTGTTGGGATGATGCTCTCGTTAAATCGTCGTATTCACAGAGCCTACCAGCGTACCCGTGATGCAAACTTTTCCTTAGAAGGCTTAACTGGCTTTAATATGCATAATCGCACTGCAGGGATTATCGGTACGGGGAAAATTGGTCTAGCGACTTTACGCATACTAAAAGGCTTTGGTATGAAGCTATTGGCCTATGATCCTTATCCAAACCAAGCTGTATTAGATTTGGGTGCGGAATATGTTGACTTAGCGACTCTTTACGCAAATTCACATGTTATTTCGTTGCATTGCCCATTAACCGCAGAAAATCATCATTTATTAAATGAAAGTGCTTTTTCGCAAATGAAAGATGGCGTAATGATCATCAACACTAGCCGTGGGGCCTTAATTGATTCTGCAGCTGCTATTAATGCCTTAAAACAAGGTAAAATTGGCGCATTAGGCATGGATGTCTACGAAAATGAGCGCGATTTATTTTTTGAAGATAAATCAAATGATGTTATTCAAGATGACGTGTTCCGTCGCCTTTCCTCTTGCCATAACGTATTGTTTACCGGGCACCAAGCATTCTTAACTGAAGAAGCATTAATTAGTATTAGTGAAACGACATTGCACAATATTAAAGAGGTTGCTGCAGGTATAACATCACCTAACGAAGTGAAAGCCTAAGTCTCTAAAAACCCCTGTTAGTCACCTTTGAGTGGCTAAAGGGGTTTTATCTTATTCGTCTTGGTTAATGAATTAACAACATATTTATCTTCTTAGGTACATTTTTATCAAGCGTAAGCTATCCCTTTTATGCATGCCTAGTATTTTCTTTCTCATCTACTTTAAATTGACAGACTAAATTGGCAAGCTGATGAGCTTCGTCATCCATATTGGCAGTAATAGTGGCAGACTCTTCCACAAGTGCCGCATTTTGTTGAGTCACGGTATCCATCTCACTTACGGCCATAGCAATTTGATTAATCCCCATACTTTGTTCATTAGAGGCTAAGGCAATCTGTTGCATAAAATCATTAACTTGACTAATGGTAGTCACAATTTCCGACATGGAGCGCCCTGCTTCGGTCACTTGTTGTGATCCAACCTGTACTTTATTTACCGAATGGGTAATAAGTTCATTTATCTCTTTGGCTGCCTCTGCACTACGACTGGCTAAGTTACGCACTTCGGCTGCAACAACGGTAAATCCGCGACCTTGTTCACCCGCTCTAGCCGCTTCAACCGCGGCATTCAATGAGAGAATATTGGTTTGATTGGCAATACTGTTAATGATGTCATTAATATCTGAGATCTTCTTTGCACTTTCAGAAATCGACGACATGGTTTCGATAACATTATCCATCACCTTTTCGCCGTTTTGTGCTGACGTTGTCGCTCTTAATGCCAACTGGCTAGCTTGGCGTGAGTTATCAGCATTTTTTTCAACCGTGGTTTTGATTTGCTCCATGCTTGCAACGGTTTGTTGTAGCGCACTAGCCTGCTCTTCAGTACGTGAGGAGAGGTCAGTATTACCTGTTGCTATTTCACTTGCACTGACGCTAATGGTGTTTACTGCATTTTTTACCGAAGCAATCATTTGACTTAATGAAACTTTCATTTTATTCATTTCATTAAATAGCTTACCAAATTCATTGTTACCGTGATTTTCTACTCGCATACTTAAATCGCCTTGGCTCATTTTACTAAAAATATTAATAAGCACTTTAATATTGCCGATAAAGCTATGAGAGAACCAACGTAAGATAATGATAAAGAGCATAATGACAATAATCGCTGTGACTAACGCCATTAGCATAATGCGCTGTTGTGAGGTTTTCGCAATATCAATATAATTATTCTCAATACCATTGGCGACTGCATAATATGTCATGGTGATCTCGTTGAGTTCATCCATTTTTTGACTAGCAGAGTGCGTAGTCAATTGTCCTTTACGTAATTTAGCTAAAGCATCGGTAAATATATCTAAAAGCTCATCAAAACGTTTCGTCATATCATCGGCAACCTGACGCCCTTCCATGGTTAACTTTTCAGCATCCGCCCAACGGTGGATCTCTTCACGGGTGATTTTTATATATTCTTGAGTTTGATGAAGGTATTTAGCAGAAGGTTTTTCATTCACTCTTAACTGCCCATCCAAGCCATTAATATTCGCTCTGATCACCGCCATTTGATAACGCGCTTTTCCCATCAGCAACATTTGCTGACTTAAGTTATTTGATGAAACAAAGTTATGATAAGAGCGTGTTGAAGCATCATAACTAAAGTAAATAATGCTCATAATAAGTACAAATAAAATAGCCAGCATAACTTTAACGGTTTTTTCTATACTGATGTTTTTAAACATAATCATATTCCAGCAAAATATACAGCTTTGATTTTTCTGTATATTTGTAAGATATCAGAATGCACTCTTTAGTAAAAAAGAGTGCATTCCCTAGTGTTAACAAAATAAATTAAAGATTATTTTTTAGATTATAGAGACAGGTAAGAGACTGCTCACATTGATAATGTCGGTCATTTTCATCAAAAACTTTAGAGCATAGTGAAATCTATTTTTTATTTTTGAAATAAACATTTCATTTCACTGTCCACTAAGCAATTCGTTACATAATATTCCATTAGCATTATGATTTGATTGATAAAAAATTAAATGATTAATTATCTTTTAGAATGAACAGGATAAATTTTAAAGCATGACCAATTCATCATACAATATCAGTATTTATTTTATAAATTAAACTAATCATACTTTTTTATTTAAACAGAAAGAATTGTTGTTACTTTCTTAAAAAATAATGCTATTGCTTAATACTGTGGACATTAGGTTATTTAACTCAAATAGATTAACGATATTAAGAAAGATTACTTATTCTATTTTTAATTATTTTTTAGTTAGTTCAATTAAACTTATCTCTTTATTCAATCGCTATGTTTTGCTATTCAATAATACAGTAATAATTGAACAGAATTATTTGTTGATTGTTAATCTTTTGCACAATGCTTAGAGGTATTTTAATACCTCTTTATGCCATATGTTGATGACGCTGTGGTGATGCTTGTTTTACCCCGATTAAAAAATCAGCAAAAATAGCTTTAAAGTCACTACATGCCTCTTTCGGCAATGACGCTTCATTTTTTAGATTGATAGCAATATGAGTAATAAAACCATAAATTAAATTCACCACAATAGCCGGTGAATAAGCACAGATCTGTTTTTCAGCAAAGAGAATATCAACACAGTGTTGGATACGAGGAATAAGAATGTTGGCGTCAATCTCTTCCCACTCTTTCCAACCTAATACCGAGATAACTTCTTGTAAGGGAATTAACTCGTTTTTACACTGATAAATATGGTCAACACAAAGAGAGAAGAGCGCCGTTAGCTCTTGCCATTTATCATCATAAGTAGGCACTTCATCTAATTTTTGAACAGCATGCTTAACTTGCAGTAAATAACACTCTCTCAAAAGGGCTTTTTTATTACTGAAATGATGATAAAACGCCCCTTTAGTGACCCTTGCATAACGTGATATTTCATCAATGGAAACATCATAATAGCATTGATTTACAAAGAGATATTGCCCGGCTTCAAGTAAAGCTAAGCGTGTTTGTTCTGAATTCTCTTGTTGCCGTGATTTTAATTTCATGATAAAAAACCCATAAAACATACCATAAGTATGTAATAATATATGGGTATCAGTTTTGTGTAAACTGAACAAAATATCTTTTCAGGAAATCATCATGTCATCTCAGTTCAATGGACTTATCCCTTCCAATTCTTTATCTTCGTTTAATATAGAAGTGATTAAAGAACTTCTGCTCTGGATCGAGGTAAATCTAGAAAAGCCGTTATTACTTGATGATGTAGCGATAAAATCAGGTTATACAAAATGGCATTTGCAACGGGTGTTTAAGCAAGCAACGGGCTTAACATTAGCCTCTTATATTCGTGGTAGACGACTGACCAAAGCCGCCACTGAATTGCGCTTAACTAAACTTCCGGTATTAACTATCGCACTACGCTATCAATTTGATTCGCAGCAATCTTTTACACGCCGCTTTAAAGCTGTTTTTGGCGTTACTCCTTCGGAATACAGTAAAGTTGATGTGTTGTGTAGCGACAATTTTCAGCCCCCCATCAATTTTGAAGTTACCGACCTCCCTATTCCAAATATTATCGAGCTACCTGAAAGCTTTCTTTATGTTATTCAATACCAATACTTTTGCTCTATCGAGGATATTGGCAAGCTACATGAAGATATTCGTCATCAGTTTTGGAATGATTTTTTGTTGTACACAGATAAAAACTTTACGGAAAGTAGTGTGTTAATTTCTTATCAGCCAAATACATTACGTAAAGATAAGATCCAGATTGATTATGAAATTGGCCTAAACAATTTAGATCACTTTACCAGACCCCGTGGTTTCAGAAAAAAAGCGATTGCAGGCGGGCGTTATGTTCGTTTCCAATTTAAAGGCACGTTAGAAGAATATAAACAATTTGCCATCAAGATCTACTTTTATACTTTACCGGCTTTGGGGTTATGTCGTCGTTTAGGGCCAGATATTGAAAACTACATTTGTATAGAAACAGATAGCGACATTATGGAACTACCAAAAACACTGGAAATTGATTATTACGTTCCAATTCATTAATCAGTAATAAGTACTTAACGACTTGACTTTCAGTTTATTGATATGGCTAATTAACCGTCTTGATGGATTATTTAGCCATCCTTCTCTCTCACCCTCCCTTGGTTAATAAGGTTGTTCTATGCGTATTTGTTCTTTGTTGCTCTGCACCACTTTCTTAGTATCATCAATAACATCAAGCTACGCAGAAATAAGCACACATAAACTAATTCGCCAAGATAATAGCGAACTGATTTATTATCTAGATAAACAAGCTGAACATAACAAAACACTGTTAGTTTTAATGCAAGGTTCTGACTGTAATAGCATAAAAAATAATACTTTTATTCAAGAAACCTTTGGTAGATGGCTACCGAGTAGTGATGTTTTAATGGTTGAAAAGTATGGTATTACAGCACAATTGACTTATTCCGACGATAATGGTGAAAGAGAAGATTGCCCTAAAAACTATAAACTGCATGATAATCCTAGCCAAAGGCTTGCTGATTATTTAGCAGTGCTAGATAAATTATCCCCTAATTACACCAATATTGTATTACTTGGAGGAAGTGAAGGCGCAACAATGGTTCATTTAGTTGTTGCTGAACGTCATGATGTTAGCGCTGCAATCGCATTAAATGGCGGTGGTCGTTTTTTCCTTGATGATGTACTGTACAATATACGCAATACAACACCTAAAGAGCATGTGGAAGAAGCAATAAATAGCTTTCAACAACTCGCTAATGCAATAATAACGAATCAAATTGGTGATGAGCAATTTGTTAGTGAACATAGCAAATTATGGTGGCAACAATATCTTGCTATTGATCTACTTGAGGTGATTAAGCGCAACACGCAAACTCCGGTATTAATTGTTCAAACATTAGATGATATCAATGTAGATGTGGTTGCATTCCATCAATTATCTCAAGAGATAACGCAACCTAATGTGACATTTATTAAATATGATAAATTAAATCATGGTTTTTATAATCAACAAGGTGAGCGATTAACCGGAAAAGTCGTTCAAGATATACAGCAATGGTATGCGCAATATAATAAATAACTTATTCATCCTATCTTGACTTATTATATTAAGATAATTTTTACGAGCCGATGATTAGGCCTATTTTATCATGCTTAATCTTTTATGCCGCGTTATCTTTCTGTTTCCCCTATTGGCTATTTAATATTGATTGACTGATAGTAGTGATAGAGAAAAGCAATTTATCATCACACCTTTATGCTCTTATACTTAAGTTAAATCTTGTTATCAGATCACTGATATGGAACAGGATCATTATACAATTAACCTTGTATAATAGTGATAACTTCTCTCTTCTAGATGTATAGGATCAGAATGAACAATAATCGCGCACTACTATGTCTGGAAAAAATTGGCTTTCAACTCGATAGCAAAATTATTCTAGATAATGTGACTTTCTCACTACAACCTTCTGAATTTAAATTGATTACAGGCCCTTCTGGCTGTGGAAAAAGTACGTTATTAAAAATCATTGCTTCTTTATTATCACCGACAAGTGGCACACTTTTCTTTGACGGAAAAGACTACTTAACCCTTTCTCCTGAACAATACCGACAACAAGTTTCGTATTGTACTCAAACCCCGATGTTATTTGGTGAAACGGTTTATGACAATCTTAAATTTCCTTATTTACTACGCAAAATCGCCGTTGATGAGAAGAAATTAGCGAAAGATTTAGATTACTTTAATTTGCCCAATGAGATTTTAAATAAAGGTATTAATGAACTTTCTGGTGGTGAAAAACAGCGTATCTCACTTATCCGTAACCTACAGTTTTTGCCTAAAGTGTTATTGCTTGATGAAATTACTAGTGCTCTTGATGAAGACAATAAAATAAAAGTCAATGAGCTTATCCATCATTACGTCAAAGAGCAAAAAATCGCTGCATTATGGGTAACTCACGATCAAAATGAAATCAAACATGCCGATGATGTGATCCACTTACCGAGTCATATGAACAATTAAGGTTAGGTTTACTTCCATTACCCCCTTAGTTTTAACTTTATTGAGCAGTGAGTAAATAAATTATTATGAACGAACATACAATCAGTAATGAATCTCTTATTTTTTCTCTGTTACTGGTCTTAGTGGCTATATTTATTAGCCGAAAAGAGAAACTTTCATTAGAGAAAGATATTATTTGGAGTACCGCCCGAGCGATAATTCAACTCTTTATTGTTGGCTACGTATTAACTTATATTTTCGATGTCGACCATATTATCCTTACATTTCTAATGGTCTTATTTATCTGTTATAACGCTGCCTATAATGCTAAAAAACGCAGTAAATACGTTAAAGATATTTTTATTATCTCATTTGTCGCTATTACCACAGGGGCATTGCTCACCTTAAGTATTTTACTTTTTACTCATGCCATTGCCTTTACCCCTATCCAAATCATTCCTATTACCGGTATGATCGCGGGGAATGCAATGATTGCGACCGGACTTTGTTATAATCAGCTTGGGCAACGTTTTGAAAATCATCAACAACAGATCCAAGAAATGTTAAGTTTAGGGGCAACCCCTAAAATTGCTTCAATGGCTATTATTCGAGATAGTATTAAATCGTCGTTAATTCCGACCGTTGACGCAGCCAAGACCGTGGGGATCGTAAGCTTACCTGGAATGATGTCTGGATTAATTTTTGCCGGTGTTGATCCACTACAAGCGGTTAAATACCAAATTATGGTCACCTTTATGTTGATGGCAACCGCCAGTATTTCAACAATTATTGCTTGCTATTTAACCTATAAGAAATTCTTTAATCAACGCCATCAGTTAATGACGTTTAATCAATAAGATAATGACTCTCCCTCTGTGTAACACAAAGGGAGAGCGCAATATTAACCGCGTCCTTTGGGGCGATTAAGAATATGATCTTCCCAGTCCTCAACTTCCACTTCAGGAACAGCAATATATCTTACTGAGATATTACCTTGATGCATTTTTGCTTTATTACCTGCAATAAGGGGATGCCAATCCGCTAAAGGCTTCCCTTCTGCTAATAAGCGATAAGCACAAGTCATCGGTAACCATTCAAACGTCGGCAAATTATATCGCGTGAGTTTGATACAATCAGGCTCATAACGAAAACGATCTTCATAGTTACTGCATTGGCAAGTTTTAATATTTAACTGATTACAAGCGACGTTAGTAAAATAGATCTCATCAGTATCATCATCCATTAACTTGTGTAAACAGCACTGCCCACACCCGTCACATAACGATTCCCACTCATCATCACTCATTTCATCCAAAGTTTTTGTCTGCCAAAAAGCCTGTGTCATCTCTACGTTATTACCTTATTGCTCATCATATTATTAAATAACCCGTGTGGTCAGCTGATGTTCATTGACACTTAATACCAACATATCACCCGATGCTAAGGGACCGACACCTTCTGGTGTTCCCGTTAAAATGACATCACCTGGGCGAAGGGTAAAAAAGCGCGACATATAACTGATAAGGGGTAAAACAGGCGTTAGCATATCACGACTGTTCCCTTGCTGACGAATTTCACCATTAACTTTCAACATTAAGTCAACATTTTGGGGATCACCAAAAGAGTTCACCGGAATAAATCCCGACAAAGGCGCTGAACCATCAAACGCTTTACTTTTCTCCCAAGGTTGTCCCGCTTTTTTTAATTGACTTTGTAAATCACGTAAAGTGAGATCTAAACCAACACCAAAACCAGCAATAGCACGATCAACCCTATCTTCATTGGCTTGTTTCAGTGGCTGACCAATTAATACCGCTAACTCTATTTCATGATGCACTGCCCCCATTTCTTTGGGGATCGCAATAGGTTGGCGAATATCACACATCGCCGTTTCTGGTTTAATAAAGATAACCGGCTCTTCAGAGCGCACCGAGCCCATCTCTTTTATGTGGTTTGCATAATTACTGCCCACACAAATCACTTTATTGACAGGAAAATCAAGCAACGAACCTTCCCAATCTCTATGTTGATACATAATATTTTCCTTATTAGGTAAATCGCTGTGTTTTATGTCACTGCTAACGTGATTTAGTGTTGAGTTGGCAGTGTATTTATTTTATTGGCAACGCCATCAGCCATCGTCACAATGCTCAAAGCAAAAAAGTAAGAGCTATTCCAATGCATGATAGTACGGAAATTTTGGGTGACTAAATAACTTCTATGCAAATCATCATCAGGAATTATCAGCCATACCTTCATATCATCACTTAATTGGCTATTAGCGGGTAATTGCACCCCTAGCGCCTTCCATTGTGCGACCGTTTTTTGTTGCTCTGTTTTTATACCTTCCAACTGTTGATTAAAATTAGCAGGTAAACTGACTTGTTCCCCCCAAGGGAGATCGCGTTGCCATCCCTCAGTTGCTAAATAATTAGCGGCTGAAGCAAACGCATCTTCACGGCTATTCCATATATCAATATTGCCATCACCATTGCCATCAGCAGCGTAAGTCAAAAATGAAGATGGCATAAACTGTGTCTGCCCCATTGCGCCTGCCCAAGAGCCTTTTAAACGCTGGCCTACAGGTAAATGTCCATTTTCGATTATCTCAAGTGCAGCCATTAATTGGCGACTAAACAAAGCCTCACGGCGACCTTCAAAAGCTAATGTGGCCAGTGCTGAGATAACATCTTCTTTCCCTTGTACTCGACCAAAACCACTTTCTAATCCCCATAAGGCAACAATATAATTTGCAGGCACACCATATTGATTGCTGATCTGCGCTAGGGTTTGTTGGTTAGCTTGATAAAGTTTCGCCCCTTCTGCGATACGTCCTTTCGTCACCACTCGAGGTAAATACACATCTAAAGTAATTTTCTTTTCTGGCTGATTACGGTCTGACTTCACCACTCTGTCAATAAAGTGAATTTCCGAAAAGGCAAAATTGATAGTTTCAGGTTTATAACCCAATTCAGCCGCTTTTTGTTTTAAAGCATCTACATAAGCAGGAAATTGTGCAGGTGTCCGTGACTGTTTTGGAAAAGCCTGTTCAAATGAGGCAACATCAATCTGTTTCCAGCGAGCCGGTGCTGATGTCGTAATATCGGCAATTTCACTTGTTACAGGTTTTTTTTCTGCACTCTTCTGATGGCTATCTGCACAAGCAGATAGCAAAACAGTAGAAACAATCACCGCGATGAACGAATATTTGAACATTTATGCTCCTTTTATCTCGATGATTTATTCAGTTTTTTCTGAATTTTTTAATTCATCTAAATAAGCATTTAACATACTTTCGACGGGAGGTGGCACTTGTAGATAAAAACCTTGGTCAGTCAACGCTTGTTTGACTTTTTCTATGTCAGCATTCGCTAAACGCTGTCTTTGCGCCAGATCTAGCAACATTGCAAACTGTGGTTCACCAAAACTTTGTAATAATTCCTCAGGAATTCGAGAGAAATCATCTTTTTTTTCGATGTATAAATAAGTTTGATCACGCTTGGTACTACGGTAAATTGCACAAATCATTTTCATTAAACTCTAATTATTAAAATAAGCGACTTGCCTGAATATTTTAGTAAATATAACATGCTTATATAATTTCGTAATATCGTCTCTGGTTTTTTGTGCCAGATTATAGAAAATTTACTGAGTCAGATAGATGTCAAACACGCCCATTGAGTTAAAAGGCAGTAATTTTACCCTCTCGGTACTTCATTTAAATGATGGATCACCGAAGGTTATTCGTCAGGCTATTTCAGATAAAATTGCCCAAGCGCCTCAATTTCTGAAAAATGCGCCTGTTGTTATCAATGTCTCTGCTATCGCAGATCAAACGATTGATTTTAAAAAACTGAGGCGAATAGTAGAAGATGCTGGCTTACGTGTTGTGGGAATTAGTGGTAGTCATGACGCTCAACAAAAAGAAGCGATAATTGCCGCACAGTTACCTATTCTAAATGAAGGTAAAATAACTAAGCCAACAGCTCAGGCAAATAACGATAAAACGAATGAAGTACCGATAAATGTACGACAAAAAACCAAAATCATTCATACACCAGTGCGTTCCGGGCAACGTATTTACGCACCAAACAGCGATTTAGTCGTGTTAAGCAATGTCAGTGCTGGCGCTGAATTAATCGCAGACGGTAATGTGCATATTTATGGTGTATTGCGTGGACGGGTTCTTGCCGGTGCATCAGGCGACCAAGAGAGCTATATTTTTTGTACACATTTATCTGCAGAACTAGTTTCCATTGCTGGTCAATATTGGCTAAGCGACCAAATTCCTACAGATTTTGTTGGCAAATCAGTCCAACTTAGTTTGCAAGAGAATGAATTAACAATCGAGAACTTAATTTAGAGCATCGACAAGGAATCACTCCATGGCACGCATTATTGTTGTTACGTCAGGTAAAGGTGGGGTTGGTAAAACAACTTCCAGCGCGGCCATTTCTACCGGCCTCGCTCAAAAAGGGCATAAAACGGTTGTTATCGACTTTGATATCGGATTACGTAATCTTGACCTAATTATGGGTTGTGAGCGTAGAGTCGTTTATGACTTTGTTAATGTTATTCAAGGTGATGCTACTTTAAATCAAGCCCTGATTAAAGATAAACGTACAGAAAACCTTTATATCCTCCCTGCTTCACAAACAAGAGATAAAGACGCTTTAACCCGTGATGGTGTAGAGCAAGTGTTAGATGAACTGGATGAAATGGGTTTTGATTTTATTATTTGTGATTCACCTGCAGGGATTGAAAGTGGCGCACTTATGGCACTCTATTTTGCAGATGAAGCCATTATCACCACCAACCCAGAAGTCTCCTCTGTACGTGACTCAGACCGTATTTTAGGTATTTTAGCCTCTAAATCACGTCGCGCTGAACGAGGCGAAGATCCTATTAAAGAACATCTTCTATTAACACGCTATAATCCAGGCCGAGTAAGCCGTGGTGATATGTTAAGTATGGAAGATGTGCTAGAAATTTTATGTATTCCACTGCTGGGTGTTATTCCAGAAGATCAATCCGTTTTACGTTCATCAAACCAAGGTGAGCCTGTTATTCTTGATAGTGAATCTGATGCAGGTAAAGCTTATTTAGATACAGTAAATCGTTTATTAGGTGAAGAACATCCATTCCGTTTTATTGAAGAAGAGAAAAAAGGCTTCCTAAAACGCCTTTTTGGGGGGTAAAAGATGGCTTTATTAGATTTTTTTCTGTCGCGTAAAAAGTCGACAGCAAATATTGCCAAGGAGCGCCTACAAATTATCGTAGCAGAGCGTCGACGTGGCGATACTGAGCCAGCTTATTTACCTGATATGAAAAGAGATTTATTAGGTGTTATCTGTAAGTATGTGCAGATAGATCCCGATATGCTATCTGTTCAGTTTGAGCAGAAAGGCGATGATATCTCCGTATTAGAATTAAATGTGACATTACCTGAAAATGAAGAATCACCTAAGTGATCATATTTAATTCGCTGATATAAGCTAATGATCCACAGAGCCAGCTATAAACTATCACATATTTGCTTGGCTCTGTGTTTTTAATTATATATAAACTGGCTGAATACAAATATGCAAATAGCGCTATATATTGTTGCTATTTTAAACATTCATTAATAATAAGTTGGAGTTGCTATTTATTGGATGATAGAAGGATGATAGAAACTCATATTGGGTTTGAGAAAATTTCAGGCTAAATAATTACTCTTTAGCCTGAATTAATATAACGTGATATTAAGGATATTGCGCCAAAATTGCAGTAATTTTTTCTGCTAATAATGCTTTACGCCAGCGTGAAAGCAATTCAGGCTCCCCTGTTTTAATTTTCCAGTGAATATTAAGCAATTGGTTTATTTGTCTTCTTGAGGCTAATAACTCGGGGTTATAACGCTGTCCTTCACTTACCTCTTGGATCACCGTTTTTATTGCTTTAAAGGCTTTTTTATAGTTAGGTTGTTCAATTAAATTGCCAATAGGCTCAGGACAATCTTCATCTTTGATCTGTTTGGCTTTAGCAACAAAATCCAACAAGCGGCGGCCATGACAACGAATTTCTTGCCCCGATAGAGAAAGCGCATCTAATTCAGCAAGAGAGGTCGGTAAATAGCGTGCTACTGACCATAAATGCTCTTCCCTTACAACAAAATTTAATGCCATATCACGGGCTCTAGCTTGATTTAAACGCCATTCAGCCAACATTTTTAAGCATGCTAATTGTTGACCTCGTAATTGCCATGCATTACCAATATCGCGATAGGCAAGCTCTGGTGATACGGTCTCTTGGCGACGCTCGGCTATCATTTCACACTCATCAACAATCGCGTCCATATAACCGGCTTCTTGTGCCTGCGCGATTAATTTCTTCGCTAGAGGTAACAAATAAAACACATCACCACTCGCATATTGGCACTGTTTTTCGGTTAATGGGCGTGCCAGCCAATCTGTTCGTGATTCACTTTTATCGAGAGCAATATGTTCATATTTTTCTACTAAGGTGGCAAAACCACAAGAAATGGGATAGCCCAGAAAAGCGGCCACGACTTGGGTGTCTATCATGGGTGTCGGAACACAACCAAATTGATGAGAAAACACTTCAAGATCTTCACTTCCAGCATGCAAATATTTAAGTACTGCGGGATTAGTTAATAATTCAACAAAAGGAGTCCACTCAGTAATGGTCAGGGGATCAATAAGAGAGATCTGTTTACCATCGTACATTTGGATAAGCCCCAAATGTGGGTAATAGGTGCGTATACGGACAAACTCTGTATCTAATGCAATTTGTGATACCTCGGACGCTGCTTTACAGACATCTTCTAGTGCTGTGTTTGTCGTGATAAATTGATAATTCAAAACAGGTTTCTCTTGTGTTTTTATGTCTAATGACTTTTTCGTAAAGACAAAAACGCCGGTATAAACCGGCGAATTTATCAAAGGTTATACTTTGTTGTATCAAGATCCAGTTGATGTTTTCAACTGTTTTTCTTCATTTCTTAATTCTCTGCGTAAAATTTTACCAACATTTGACTTAGGCAGCTCTTCTCGAAACTCAATAATCTTAGGTACTTTATAACCCGTTAAGTAACGGCGACAATGAGTTTTAAGTTCATCTTCTGTCAATGAAGGATCTTTTTTGACAACAAAGATTTTCACAGTCTCACCCGAGCTTTTACTCGGTACACCAATCGCTGCTGATTCTAAAACTTTCGGGTGCGCAGTAACCACTTCTTCAACTTCATTAGGATAGACATTAAATCCTGAAACCAAGATCATATCTTTTTTACGGTCAATGATGCGGATAAAGCCTTCATCATCCATTGTGGCAATATCACCTGTGGCAACCCATCCATCATGTAGTACTTCTGCTGTCGCATCAGGACGATTCCAGTAGCCTTTCATGACCTGAGGGCCACGAACCCACATTTCACCGCCTTCTGTGCGAGACACTTCATTACCTTCATCATCCATAAATTTTACTTCCGTTGAAGGTACAGGAAGCCCAATACTACCACTGTATTTTTTCAGGTTATAAGGGTTACCTGTTACTAAAGGCGAACACTCAGTTAAACCATAACCTTCTAATAGATGCTTACCGGTTAATTCTTCCCACTCTTTCGCAACACTACTTTGTACGGGCATTCCGCCACCAACAGAAAGGTTGAGCTTAGAAAAATCAAGTTGACGAAACTCAGGATTATGTAACCAAGCATTAAATAGTGTATTTACCCCGGTAATCGCCGTGACAGGATAACGCGATAACTCTTTAATAGTGCCTTTAACATCTCGTGGGTTCGTTATCAGTAGGTTTTTCCCGCCAACTTCAATAAATAACAAGCAGTTCACGGTTAAAGCAAAGACGTGATACAAGGGTAAAGCGGTTACCACCAGCTCTTTCCCTACATTAAGTGCAGGAACATAAGCGGCTTTAGCTTGTTCTAGATTAGCCAACATATTACGATGAGTTAACATCGCGCCTTTCGCAATTCCTGTGGTACCACCAGTATATTGTAAGAAGGCTAAATCATCTCCAGTAATTTCTGGCTTAATATATTGCATTCGATAGCCTAAATGCATCGCTCGACGAAATGATATCGCGTCAGGCAAATTATATTTTGGGACTAATCGCTTGATATATTTAACCACAAAATCAACCAGTGTCGCTTTAGGACGAGATAGCTGATCTCCCATACGTGTTAAAATAACGTGTTTAATGCTGGTGTTAAAGACGATTTTTTCCAGCGTATGGGCAAAGTTAGAAACAATGACAATAGCTGTGGCGCCACTATCATTAAGCTGATGTTCAAGCTCTCTTGGTGTGTAGAGTGGGTTTACATTGACCACTACCATACCGGCACGAAGAATGCCGAAAAGCGCTATAGGATATTGCAGTAAGTTAGGCATCATTAAGGCGACACGATCACCTTTTTTCAATCCTAAGCCATTTTGCAAATAAGCGGCAAAAGCACGGCTACGCTCTTCTAGTTTGCGGTAAGTCATGACCTCGCCCATATTGATAAAGGCGGGTTGATCTGCGTAATTTGCGACAGCGTTTTCAAGCATCTCTGCAAGAGATGCAAAACGGTCCGGGTCAATTTCAGCCGGAACATCTGCCGGATAACGTTTAAGCCAGACTTTTTCCAAAGTAGTACTCCTGATTAATCGCACTTCTTGGTTAATATTATGTTTCTTTTTAACAAAGTATTAACTCATCCTACCAGCACAAACAATTTTCTGTTGTGAAGATGCGAAGTGTATCACTAAATTTTTTCTTTTTATGTTTAACAAAAAAGAAGGCGGTCAAAACCGCCCTCTCTTTTGTTGTCTTCATCTTTAATAATTATATTAGATAATTGCCATCTAATATATTACAGGCATTGATTATACACCGTTTCAAACTCATAAAGGTAAAATATTATATCGTCATTAACGATTATTCTAGTTTATTACTCCAAAACGGGGACAACTTGGCCAGTGCCATATGGATATGCCCCATAGCCACCATAGCCATAATTATACCAATAAGGGGCATTACCATAGTATCCCCATGTCATTACAGGCGCAGGCATAATAACTTGTTGCGTTAATGTCCAGCGTTTCATTCCTGTAACATCGATACGTAAAAATGGATAAACGGCTTCACCCACTTTGCCTGTTTTTACACCTTTGATCGTACCCACTACCGTGACATACTGATTTTTATAATCTGTTGGATCTAAAAAATGGGTAACATTCGCATAAAGACGACCAACAGAAGGTTGCTGTAACTCAGGAGCCGCATCATAGTGAGAAAGTGGCATCACAGCAATTTCTAACTGGGTTGATGAAGGTAGATTCTTAACCTCAATCACTCGCCCACCAAAACGACCTTCTTGACCGACATAAAGCTCCGGTGCCGCTAGAACTACATTTAAGTCAGTAACAGGAGTTGCTGTTGTCCCTTTAATAGATTCAGGTATAGAGACGCAGCCCGTTAGTAATAGAGCGCCAGATAAAAATAGCGCTTTACTTACCAAACGGTAGTTTAATTGTCTGTTCATAAACCACCTCTTTGTACGTCATTAAGTACGTTACACTCTAAGATAAGTATAGCGTCACTCTGTCACTTCTAACAGAAAATCGCTAACAATCTATTCCCGTCCTGGTAATTTTTTCCAAGTGACTTCATTACGTAAATAAACAGGCTCGGCCTCTTCTACTTTAGTTGCTTTCCCTTCATGCCATGCTGTAACGGCAAGTGGCAACATATCTTGTGCCGCAGGCAAAGTAATTTGCGTTTCAACCACGGTAAAAGGCAATGATAAAGCTAAATCAGGATAAGCTTGCCACCCCGTACCCGCAATTGCCCAGCGACCTGTGATAGCTTGTAGCGTTTCGGCAAATTGTTCTGGTTTCATTACCGCTTCTGTTTCTTCACCAGACCAAATGCCAACGTCATTACGCTGATATTGGGCACAGTAGATTTCCCCCATACGGGCATCAATGGCGACTAAAACTTGCTTAATGCCTGTTGTTCTAAAAACGCCTTCTGCCATGGTGGCAAGAGAAGAAATACCAATCAGTGGCAAATTAGCCCCTAGTGCGATACCTTGCGCAACACCGACACCAATGCGAACACCGGTAAAACTGCCCGGACCACGACCAAAAGCGAGGGCATCTAAGGATTGCAGTGATAAATTGGCTTCTTCTAAAGCACTTTTCACCATTGGTAAAATTTTTTGTGTATGTTCACGCGGTGAAATTTCAAAACGTGAAGCAACGACACCTTCATTCCAAACCGCAACAGTACAAGACTCAGTTGCGGTATCAATTGCTAAAATTCGCAGTGACACGCCATAACTCCGGCAGATTCAATAAGTAAAAAGAGAAAGAATAATATCATAATAGTATTCAACAGAATAAATACACATCATATGTAATCACTATTATGACTCCGACACTATTTTATTTCGTTGTGCCCGTTGGCTTAAAAAATAACTGGTTTTTTCTAATGAACGGGTTCGTGGTGATGGGGGCAAACTACTTAAAAACACTTCCCCATAAGGTCTTGAAACTAATCTATCATCACAAACAATAATGGCACCATAATCATGTATATCGCGGATCAAACGCCCGACGCCTTGCTTTAGAGTGATCACCGCATCAGGGATTTGTACATCCCGAAATGCATCACCACCACGTAATTGACAATCTTCAATACGTGCTCTTAATAATGGATCGTCAGGTGCGGTAAAGGGTAATTTATCAATGATCACACAAGAAAGTGTATCTCCCCTGACATCCACCCCTTCCCAAAAACTTTGGGTCGCAACAAGTAACGCATTGCCTGAGGAAACAAATTTTTTCAATAATTGCGATTTCCCCATTTCGCCTTGCATTAACACGGGAAGTGGTAAGCTGGCTTTAAACTCTTCGGCTAATCCACGCATCATAGCGTGAGAGGTACAAAGAAAAAAACAACGCCCCTGATTTTTTAAGATCACAGGAGCCAGCATAGCGGCTAAACGCTTCGCGGTGTATGGTTGATTTAACGGAGGTAAATAACGTGGTACACAGAGCAACGTTTGATGTTGATAATCAAATGGGCTATTTAAAATTAATGTTGTGGCATTTTCCAGTCCTAATCTATCTGTGTAATAAGACATTTTTTCATCTACAGAGAGTGTTGCAGAAGTAAATATCCAACTACTTTTATGGGACTTTATCAGCTCACGAAATTTATCAGCAACCGAAAGTGGCGTGATCGCCAGTAAAAAATGGCGACCATAGCTTTCAAACCAATAACTGTATCCGGCAATCGTCGTATCAATTAGGCGTTTTAAGCGATTACGATAAAGTGTTGCCCGTTCAAACGCACTATCCAGTAATTGGCTACGCCCTAAAGAGAGCTTCATTACATCATAACTTAGCTCTAACGCATCATCTAATAAGGTTAAATAGCGTTTGGTTTCCTTATTTTGTAATAGTTCCCTTAAGTTACCCCGAAAACCCGTATCACCTAAGCTAAGACGAAAATCTTGTACCATTTGAGTTAAACGGTCAGCACTTTTTTGCAGTTGCACTTGATCACGCACCTCAGTGCGATACGCCACAATCATATCGCGCGCTAGATCGAATAATTGACGACTAGTGAGCTGTTGACCGAAATAGTGGCTTGCTATATCAGGAATTTGATGCGCCTCATCGAAGATCATTATCTCCGCATCGGGGATCAGCTCACCAAAGCCAGTATCTTTTACTACCGTATCTGCCATAAAAAGGTGATGATTAACAATCACCACATCAGCGGCTAACGCATTTTTACGGGCACTTAATACATAACACTCTTTGTAGCGAGGACAATCACTGCCCAGACAATTATCATTAGTGCTAGTCACCAGTGGCCATACTTTGCTATCTTCCGCCACACTATGACAGCGACTAATATCACCATCTTCTGTTTGCGTTGACCATTGGCGTACATGCATAACATCAGCAAGTACTTCTGCTTCTAAATCACCGCCACTGAGCATTTGCTGATCTAAACGTTCTAAACACAAATAATTAGAGCGACCTTTTAATAAAGCCGTTGTACCATCGTAGTCTAGCGCTTCTATTATGGTGGGGAGATCACGACTATACAGTTGATCTTGTAATGCCTTAGATCCGGTAGAGATGATAGTTTTTTTCCCAGAACGTAATGCAGGCACAAGATAGGCATAGGTTTTCCCTGTCCCGGTACCCGCTTCTGCAATAAGCACACCTTGTTTATCAATAACCTCTGTTACTGATATCGCCATTTGTCGTTGAGCTTCACGGGGATGAAATCCAGGAACGCGTCGGGTTAAAATCCCGTTTTCTGCAAAATCGTCTGACACAGGCATACTCTTTTTATAAAATAAGACGTAAATTATGCCAGTGGATAGCTAAAAGTACCACCCACGTTGTTAATACAAAGGAGAATTTATCGTGACTATAAAACGTATCGATCCAGAGGACCGTTGGTCTGAAGCGGTTATTTATAATGATACTGTCTATTACACTGCAGTTCCTGAAAACTTATCAGGGGATATAATCGAACAAACTGCAGATACATTAGCTGCTATTGATGTGTTATTACAAAGAGTGGGATCGGATAAAAGTAAGATCCTTGATGCAACACTATTTTTAGCAGATAAAGCCGATTTTGCAGGTATGAATCAAGCATGGGATGCATGGGTTGCTAAAGGGAGCGCGCCAGTACGTTGTACCGTTCAGGCTCAACTCATGCATCCTGAATATAAAGTAGAAATTAAAATCATCGCTGCTCTCTAATTTTTTATTAGCACCCGCACATGCGGGTACTATTTTCTCTTATATGTCGGATCAGCTAATTCAATATAATAATTTGATAAATGATCATGCCCATAACATATACCAATATGACTGTTTGCCATAAAAGTTAAAAAAAACTCTAATGGCCCATAAAATTTTTGGCTCGTAAAATGACGTAACGTAAAAATAGTTATTTTTCTTAACGTATCGGGTAAATGGATTATTTTAATTTTTTTATCTAATGCGCTTCCTGCGAGTTCACATATTTGATTCAAAGATAGAATATCCGGTCCACCTACAGTGAATTCATTTATATTGGTTGTCATTTTCTCGACAATAAATTGCGCTAAATCTTTTCCAGAGATAGGATTTATTTTTTGTTCGCCATCACCAAATAAATAAACTTTACCTGATGCCGCCATCTGTAAAAAATCCCCCATATCGCTAAAATAGCCATTAGGTCTTACAATACAGTATGCTAAATTGGCTTGTTTTAATTTATCAACAAAGCGCTCCTTTGCTTGAAAAATCTTTAGATTTCGGTGTTTTTCGCCATCAATAGCCGAGATATAAATAAATTTATTAACCTTCGATTTAATCGCTTCTTCTAATAAATTGGCATTTGCCTGATAATCCACATCCATATAGGTTAACCCTTCTTTTTGCCGAGTGATCCCTACCGTTGATATCACGCAATCAATATTTTGAGCAATCAAAGAGAGTTGCTCTGGTTTTGTGATCTCGCCAATAAATATATCATCAACATCAGCAAACTTTGTCGCTTGTTGATGATTTCTAACTAAAACACGTACCCAATATCCTTGTTTTTTTAATTCTTGAACTAAAAAACCACCCAAATATCCTGTTGCTCCCGCGACTAATATCCGTTTCATTTCAACTCCTTTCTTTTTTAATTATCATGAAAAGTAACATCAATGATAAATTAATAGCAACTGCGTTTAGCATAATAAATGCAATATACTCACCGTTGTTAGTGATAGATTCTATTGCATCTTCAAATTTCACTCTTTTTAGTGTTGAAATAGTAAGGTTATTTTTAATATAAACTTTTGTTATTTTAAACACATCGTTTTTAATAGATATTTATAGAAACAAAAAAGCTAAGTTTACAAGAAACTTAGCTTTTTTTATTTAATATGCTTTACTTTGCTATGTAAAATAGAGTTAAGCGAATTTAATCATTATCATACCGACTAATAATAATATAATTCCACTCCATCCTTTATAATTTAGGCGTTGATTAAATAAGATCCACCCAGCGGCGATAGTGGCAATAATACCAAAAGCTCCCCATAGTGCGTAAGCAACAGAAAGCTCTATCCCCTTTACGGCCATTGCCAATGAACTAAATGCGCCTAACACACAAAGCAATGACAATATTCCCAACCCCCAACGACTAAAACCGTTAGACATTTTCAAGAATATATTGGCCACGATTTCAAGCACAACAGCAAGAAGAAGAAAAGCACCATGCCACCATTCAAATTGAGCTAACATATTAAGCCTCTTTAACATTAGAAGAAATTGGCTTATTAACTCCCTTTACCACAGTAGCAACCTGTTTGGCTTTTCCGGCAATATTTTTTACCGAATCGGTTGTTTTTTTAGCAACCGCCGATTTTTTAGTGCCTGACTTAATCAGAGTGATCCCCGCAATTAACATTGCTAAACCACCTAATTTTAATGCTGACAGTGATTCACCAAACCAAAGCACGCTAAATGTTGTAATAATGACAATTCCAATACCTTCCCACAGTGCATAAGCTACACCTAATGCCACTTTTTTTACGGCTATGGCTAAAAAGATATAGGAAGTGGCAATCATTAACCACATAACGATCATACCAGTGTAACCACCGCTGACACTGGCATACTTCATTGATAAAGTGCCGATCACTTCACAGATAATAGCTAAAACTAAAAATATCCAATAAATCATTTTTCATCTCTCATACACGTTTAAAGCACGCCTAAACGTTTCTTGCGCAGAAGATAGAGAATATGCAGATAGTCTTTCTGGCGGTATAAAACCGAACGTTAAGGCAACGTTATTTCCTGATATATCAGGAAGTAGGATGAGAAATTTCTATAATGCGCCACACCAGTAGTGTTCGCTGGATAAAATAGCAGAAAGGAATAACTTATAAGTAGAACGTTTAACTTTTACGCTTTTGGCGCTAGTCATGATTATTTATTCTTTCATCGCGCAGACCATCCGCACGATATACTCCGAACCCTCATATAATATGGATAAATGTTACATGATATTTCTATCATGCCGAATTATTTAAAGCAAGGATCTTCTGCAAAAATTTTTTAGGTAATTGATTGGTTTTATTTAGGTTTTAAGTTGAAGATTGCAATACACTGCATAGTTAATCAATTCTTAGCTGAACTTGTTATTAATTTATTCATTTATATCGCAGTAATTAAGCTTAATAAAAAAACACCGCAAAACTCGACCTCTTATTTTACGGTGTTATTTATATTAGTTAGGGACTATATCTGACGATGAAATTCCCTACTCAATTTCATTCCAAGAGCGGCCATCACGAGTGATCATTGCAACAGATGCAACCGGCCCCCATGTTCCTGCTTGGTATGGCTTAGGTAATTCATTATCGCATTCCCATGCATTAATAATTGAATCGACCCATTTCCATGCTTCTTCTACTTCATCACGGCGGACAAATAGCGCTTGAATACCCCGCATTGCCTCAAGCAACAACCGCTCATAAGCATCAGCTAAATGAGTTTGATTAAAAGTTTCGGAGAAACTTAAGTCTAATTTAGTGGTTTGTAAGCGGTGTTTATGATCAAGACCTGGTGCCTTATTTAGCACTTCAATATCAATACCTTCATCAGGCTGTAAACGAATAGTGAGTTTATTTTGTGGTAACTCTTGATAGGTTTCACTGAAAATATTCAGAGCGGGTTTTTTAAAATAGACCACCACTTCCGAGCATTTACTTGGCATACGCTTACCGGTTCTTAAATAGAAGGGTACACCCGCCCAACGCCAGTTATCAATATCAGCACGAATTGCAACAAAGGTCTCTGTATTACTGGCTTTATTGGCACCCTCTTCATCCAGATAGCCCGGTACTTTTTTACCTTGTACAAAACCGGCCGTATATTGCCCACGAACCGTTTTTTCACGGACATTAGTCATATCAATACGACGTAATGAGCGCAGCACTTTCACTTTTTCTTGGCGGATACTATCAGCCGTTAAATCAGCAGGTGGTGACATGGCGATCATCGTCAAAATTTGTAATAGGTGATTTTGCACCATATCACGCATTTGACCCGCTTGATCGAAATACCCCCAACGTCCTTCAATACCAACTTCTTCTGCTACCGTGATTTGGACATGATCTATCGTTTTGTTATCCCAATTATTAACAAATAAGGAGTTAGCAAAACGTAAAGCCAATAAGTTTAAAACGGTTTCTTTACCCAAGTAGTGGTCAATACGATAAATTTGACTCTCTTTAAAGTATTTCGCCACACTATCATTAATAGAAACTGAAGAGGCTAAATCTGTTCCTAGTGGTTTTTCCATAACCACACGGTTTGGCTCTTTATTTAATTTAGCATGTCCCAAACCTTTACACATCGCACTGAAAGTACTTGGTGGCATTGCAAAATAGTAAATCGCCGGTAATTTGTCTTGTTTTAGATGTTTTGCTAACTCAATAAAGTGGTCAGTTTCATTGACATCAAGATTACAAAAATCGAGACGAGCACTTAAACGTTGCCAAATTTCAGGGTTAATCTCTTCTTTTAAAAAAGTTTGTAATGCTTCATGGGCAACATTTGTATAAGCAGCTACATCCCAATCAGCACGACCAACACCGATGATACGTGTATCAGGGTGAATATATCCTGCCTTTTCCAGTTGATAAAGTGATGGAATTAACTTACGACGGGCAAGATCCCCTTTAGTACCGAAGATAACCAGATCACAGGCCTGAGCAGTCGATATCGCTGCCATAGTACGTCTCCTCATGATGAGATTTTGTAATTTTGTTACATAATTTCGTATTAATGTACTCTTTTGGGTGTACGCAGTAAATACGCTTGCGTGTTTTAGTCTTTAACGCCCCTTACATCTTATTAACCAACGGTTTTTTTATGTCTAGTTTTTTCTATTTCTATGTAAATTTACAACAGTTTTGTTCATTGTTTTCAGCTTTGAAAGTTAGACACAGGTCATACTTTGATGAAAAAAGCCCTTTTAAGGGGCTGTCAGCGATGTAAGTGCTGTTATATGCGTAGTATATTTTCATAAAACCGTTATAGATTTCTCCTTTTATTGAAATTGGCAAAGCCAAGGATCTGTATATTTAATGAATATATTGGAAAGGGTTCAGTCTAGTCTGGACATCTTGAGTAAATCAGAAAAAAAAGTGGCTGAGGTTGTTTTAACAACACCACAAACCGTGATCCATTCAAGTATCGCTCTTATGGCGAAAACAGCTGATGTTAGTGAGCCCACTGTAAATCGTTTTTGTCGACGCATGGCAACAAAAGGATTTCCAGATTTTAAGTTACAATTAGCACAAAGCATTGCCAACGGTACACCTTACGTCAATCGTAACATTGATGACTCCGATTCTGTCTCTGCTTATACCAATAAAATATTTGAATCCGCGATGGCGGGTTTAGAGAATGTCAAAAATAATCTCGATATTGCTGTTATTAATCGAGCTGTCGATATTCTTACTCAAGCAAGAAAAATCTCGTTTTTTGGTCTAGGTGCTTCTGCCGCCGTCGCACATGATGCCATGAATAAATTCTCACGTTTCAACATTCCCGTGACCTATTTTGATGATGTTATCATGCAACGAATGAGCTGTATAAATAGTATCGACGGTGATGTTGTGGTGATTGTGTCTCACACAGGTCGTACTAAAAATTTAGTCGAAATTGCTAAAATTGCACGTGAAAATGATGCATCAGTAATAGCGATTACCACTTCTGGCTCTTTATTAGCCGCCGAAGCAACATTACCCATCTTACTTGATGTACCGGAAGATACCGATATCTACATGCCGATGATTTCTCGCCTTGCACAACTTACCGTTATTGATGTTCTGGCTACAGGGTTTATTTTACGCCGAGGGCCAAAATTTAGAGATAACTTGAAGCGTGTCAAAGAAGCATTACGCGATTCGCGCTTTGATAAGTAACCGTTTTAAATGAATTTGTTAGTATAGTCACATTTAGCAGTGTGCCCTTGACTAGATAACTTTTTGAAAAATGGTAGCATAACTGCGAGCTAACTCTCACATATGATGAAAACACCTAAGTATGTTACAATTAGCTTGAAGCGTTTCACTTAACATATTGGATAGAATGTTACTTACCTCCGTTTTATCCAATAGCCAATACCTTTCGTTCAAGGTCAACGGAGTAATGCATGTCCAGACGGCTCAGAAGAACAAAAATTGTTACCACCTTAGGCCCAGCAACAGATCGTGATAATAACCTAGAAAAAATCATTACTGCTGGTGCAAATGTTGTTCGATTAAATTTCTCTCATGGCTCTGCAGAAGATCATCTTGCTCGTGCTAATCGCACCCGTGAAATAGCAGCTAGACTTGGTCGCCATGTTGCTATTTTAGGCGATTTGCAGGGTCCGAAAATCCGTGTTTCGACATTTAAAGAAGGCAAAGTATTTCTTAATGTGGGAGACAAATTTCTCCTTGATGCCAATTTAGAAAAAGGCGAAGGCGACCAAACAAAAGTCGGTATTGACTATAAAGGGTTACCTGCCGATGTTGTTCCTGGCGATATCTTGCTACTTGATGATGGACGTGTTCAATTAAAAGTCCTTAAAGTCGAAGGCCTGAAAGTTTTCACTGAAGTGACTGTCGGTGGCCCATTATCTAATAATAAAGGGATCAATAAACTCGGTGGTGGTCTTTCTGCTGAAGCATTAACTGAAAAAGATAAACAAGATATTATTACTGCAGCCAAAATTGGTGTTGATTATCTGGCTGTCTCCTTTCCAAGAACAGGCGAAGATCTTAATTATGCACGTCGCTTAGCACGTGATGCAGGCTGTGAGTGCCAAATTGTCGCGAAAGTTGAACGTGCCGAAGCCGTTGCCAATGATGAAATTATCGATGAGATCATTCTCGCTTCTGATGTTGTCATGGTTGCCCGTGGTGATTTAGGCGTAGAAATTGGTGATCCTGAATTAGTCGGGGTACAGAAAAAACTCATCCGTCGTGCTCGTCAGCTAAATCGTGTTGTTATCACAGCCACTCAAATGATGGAATCGATGATAACTAACCCAATGCCAACTCGTGCAGAAGTCATGGACGTCGCCAATGCGGTATTAGATGGTACAGATGCCGTTATGTTATCGGCTGAAACAGCAGCAGGACAATATCCCGCTGAAACTGTAGCCGCAATGGCACAAGTCTGTTTAGGCGCGGAAAAAATGCCTGCGGCCAATGTATCAAAACACCGTTTAGATATGGTATTTGATAATGCTGAAGAAGCGATAGCCATGTCAACCATGTATGCAGCTAACCATATGAAAGGCGTTAATGCGATTATCGCTATGACTGAGTCCGGTCGTACTGCCCGTATGATGTCACGAATTAGCACCGGTTTACCTATTTTCTCTATGTCACGCCATGAGAAAACATTAAACCAAACTGCACTTTATCGAGGTGTTACGCCTGTTTATTGCAGTACTCATACTGACGGTATTGCTGCCGCTAATGAAGCTATTATGCGTTTATGTGAAAAAGGCTTTTTAGTTTCAGGTGATTTAGTCTTAGTCACGCAAGGTGACCAGATGGGCACGATCGGAAGTACCAATACTTGTCGTATCCTTACCGTAGAATAATCGTTCTTATTCTTTTATAGCAAAATAGCAAAATGGCAAACGGGCACTTTAAATAGTGCCCGTTTTTTTATCTTCCTATTCGTTCACCAGCAATAGACTAGTCTAGGATATTCTCACGCGCATAAGGTTCTATTTCCCCCTCTTTACGCGTTTTTAATAGTTTTAAGATCCAAGTATATTGCTCTGGTGTTGGTGAAACTAACGCTTCTAGCTCTTCATTCATCCGACGCGCAATATAACGATCATCTTGCCCTTCTATATCATCCATCGGCTCACGGATAATAATCTTTAGTTGATGCGTTTTATGACAGTAAACAGGAAACAGTGGCACAATGGCCGCTCTGCATACTTTCATTAATCGGCCAATCGCCGGTAATGTGGCTTTATAAGTACCAAAAAAATCCACAAATTGACTATGCTCGGCACCATGATCTTGGTCAGGTAAATAATACCCCCAAAACCCTTGGCGCACCGTTGAAATAAAAGGTTTTATCCCCGCTTCGCGCGAGTGTAAACGTCCGCCGAAATGGTAACGTGCTTTATTCCATAAATAATCAGTCACCGGATCTTTTTGGTGGTGAAACATTGCTGCCATTTTTTGCCCTTTAGCAGCCAATAACATGGCAGGTACATCAACAGCCCATCCATGCGGTACCATAAAAATAACATTACGCCCTTGTGCTTTTAAGCGCTCTATAATCTCTATCCCTTCCCAAGAGGTACGCTGTAATGTGTGTTTAGCCCCTCTTAAACAAAGATCTGCAAGCATCACGAAAGACTGTGGCGCTGTTTCAAACATTTTATCAAGCACATCTTCTCGTTGTGCTTTATCCCAGTGAGGAAAACAATATCTTAAATTGATATCTGCACGACGTCTGGCACTTTTCGCTTTACGCCCAACAAAACGACCTATAGAAGCAAGGAGCGGATCACGCCATTTTACCGGCATATACGCTAATGCACACAATACGCCTGCACCAAACCAGGTTCCCCAATGACGAGGATGCAAATAGGCGCGGTGAAAAGTCGGTACATAACCCGCTTTACTATCTGTATCTTTTTCTTTATTCATCAGATAACTCGCTGAACTGACACCTCTAAATAGGCGTAAAAATCATTAAAACAAAAACGGATGATATCAATCATCCGCTTTTATGTCTTTAACTTCTTGTTTAATGTCAATTATCTAACGTTAATTGAGGCATGATCTCTTTTACTTTAGCTAAGTATTCACGCTTCTCTTTACCTGTTAGGCCATCTGCACGGGGTAATTTAGCTGTTAATGGATTAACCGCTTGTTGGTTGATCCATAATTCATAATGTAAGTGTGGCCCTGTGGAGCGCCCTGTATTTCCGGATAGTGCAATGCGATCACCTCGTTTTACACGTTGTCCCGGTTTGACTAACAGTTGGCGTAAGTGCATATAACGAGTGGTATATTGGCTACCATGACGGATAGCAATAAAATTACCTGCTGCACCACTGTATTTAGAGACAATGACTTCACCATCTCCCGTAGCTAAAACAGGCGTACCAACAGGCATAGCAAAATCAACCCCTTTATGCGGTGCAACACGGCCTGTGACAGGATTGATACGGCGAGGATTAAATTGAGAAGAGACTCTAAACTGTTTTACCGTTGGAAAACGCATAAAACCACGTTCTAAACCACCTGCTTGGCTATCATAGTAGCGGCCATCTTCAGCAAGAAAAGCATAGTAATCTTTACCACCACTTCGTAACCGCACACCAATAAGTTCGCTCTGTTCGGTACGACCATCTAATACTTCACGAGAAAAAAGGGCTGAGAATTTATCACCACTTTGTAATTTTCTAAAGTCTAATTGCCATTGCAAAGCTTTAGTCACTGCGCGAGCTTCTGCGTTAGTTAAGCCAGCATTTGTTGCACTTGCAGAGAAACTACCACGGATAACCCCTGTGGTCACACTATTTTTCCATTCGCCTTTTTGGAACTCTTTCGCTTCAGTAAAACCTGTTTCCGTACGCGTATAAACACGAGTTTCTCGGCGAGAAACGCCCCAACTTAACTCTTGCAATAAACCATCATCATCAAGTTTCCAACTTATTGGTTGGCCTATTTTAAGGTTTCTGAGATCTTTATTTTGATTGGAGAGCGTTGCAATATCGGCTGAGTCGATACCAAATTGCGTTAATATCGAACTTAATGAATCTCCACTGGAGACAATATAAGTATGAGGAACCTGTGCCACTGCGGTGCTAGTATCGACACCATCATCAGCACCTACAAGTCCTTCATCTGTTAGCTGATCACTACTGTCGGTGATAATATCGTCGGTGTTTTCCCCTTGAGTTGTTAGGGGAGTCTGAATACTGATAGGAACTTCTCTGCTTTGTTCGGTGTGAAGCACAACTGGCCGCCATATTGCGACAGCCAGTGTTGCTGCAGTTAACGAACCAAGCATAATTTTATGTGGTAAGGGTAAATTTAAATATACCTGTGCAATGGATCTCGTCTTCTGCTGCACGTTCTTAATTCCTTATTGTGTTTCATTCAGGCAGCTCGCATATTGGTTAGCTAATTGGGTAAGGAATTTCACATAACTATCTTGAGTTAATGCAATCCCACTTCCTAGGGGATCTAATACCCCCATTTTAACTCCAGTGCCTTTCGCCACTGTCTCAATTACTGTCGGCCTAAATTGTGGCTCAGCAAAAATACATGTGGCTTTTTGCTCAACCAACTGTGTTCGTATTTGATGTAATTTCTGTGCACCTGGTTGTATTTCAGGGTTGATCGTAAAATGACCTAATGGCTTTAAATTATAATGTTTTTCGAAGTAGCCATAAGCATCATGAAAGACAAAATAACCCTTGTTTTTAACAGGCGACAGAATATTAACAAGATTTTTATCTGTTTGCTTGAGTTGTTCGCTGAATTTACTTAGGTTTACGTCCAGAAGTTCTTTTTTATCTGGATAGAGCATCACTAACCTATCGTGGATCTGTTTTGCAGACGACAACGCAATCTCTGGTGATAACCAGATGTGCATATTATAATCACCATGAGAATGATGTTCGTGATTTTCCTCATGTTTATGCACATTGTCATTATCATCTTTCAATAAAAGCGACTTTATTTTGTCAGTTTCCGCTAAAGCCAGCTTATTTTTGTCACTAAGTCTATTTAATGGTCTATCTAAAAAGACTTCCATATCCGGCCCAACCCATACCATTAAATCTGCTGAGGTGATTTTGCGTAAATCCGAAGGTTTTAATGCATAATCATGTGGCGATGCCCCATCAGGTAATAAAACTTCTGTTGGCGTTACACCATCAGCAATTGCTGCCGCAATAAACCCTATCGGCCTAATTGAAGCAACAACATCTGCCTGAACAGATGAACTAAATGAGGCTATCATAGCAGTCACTAAACATGATTTAATTAAAAAACCATGCGCAAATTTGTTGTTTTTATGTAACATAGGCAAAATTCTCGTGAAACGTCATTGGAAATGTTATATTATAACGTTTCAATGATTCTGCAAGTGCTAATTTTATGTCTGACTTAATTCGTTTAAAATCGGTTGGTGTCTCTTTTGGTGAAAGCGTTATTCTAAAAGATATCTCTTTTAATCTAAAAGCAGGCCGTATTCTTACCTTACTTGGCCCTAATGGTGCGGGTAAGTCAACGATTATTCGTTTGGTTTTAGGGTTGTTGGCTCCCTCTTCTGGAAAGATTGAACGTCAACATAGTTTACGTATTGGCTATGTACCTCAAAAACTCTATCTCGATCCAACTATGCCATTGACAGTCAAACGGTTTATGACCTTAAAACCGGGTGTTAAAGATAAAGATATTTTACCTGCTTTAGAACGAGTCAATGCAGCAAAATTAATAAACGCCCCTATGCAAAAATTATCAGGGGGTGAATCGCAACGTGTTTTACTCGCCCGAGCTTTACTTAATCAACCACAACTGTTAGTGCTAGATGAACCGACTCAAGGGGTTGATGTAAATGGTCAATTAGCCCTCTATGATTTAATTAATCAGCTTCGCAATGAATTAGGCTGCGCAATTTTAATGGTGTCACATGACTTACATCTGGTTATGGCTAAAACAGATGAAGTGCTCTGTTTAAATGGTCATATCTGCTGCTCAGGTACACCAGATGTGGTTTCTTCTCACCCTGAATTTATAGCTATGTTTGGTAGTCGTGGTGCTGAACAACTGGGTATTTATCGTCATCATCACCAACATAATAAGGAGTGTCATCATGATTGAGTTGCTGTTACCGGGCTGGATCGCCGGTATGCTCTTAGCGATGGCCGCAGGTCCATTAGGCTCCTTTGTTGTTTGGCGCAGAATGTCCTATTTTGGCGATACCCTCGCCCACGCCTCTTTATTAGGGGTCGCTTTTGGCCTGCTGTTTAATATCGAGCCTTTTTATGCCGTTATTGCCGTAACTTTGCTGTTAGCTATTTTATTAGTTTGGTTAGAACTAAAGCCTCAACTTTCTGTTGATACCTTGTTAGGTATCATGGCTCATAGCGCCCTTTCTTTAGGGCTTGTTGTCGTCAGTTTAATGGCCAATGTTCGTGTTGATTTAATGGCGTATCTCTTTGGTGATTTACTCTCCGTTAATTACCAAGATGTGATCAGTATTTTTATTGGTGTCGTTATTGTTTTATTAGTGATTATCCGTTCATGGCGTCCACTTCTTTCAATGACTATTAATCAAGATATGGCTTTTGTCGATGGTGTGAATATTCAACGCGAACGTTTAAAATTGATGATGATCACCGCATTAACAATTGGGTTGGCAATGAAATTTGTTGGTGCACTTATCATTACGTCACTATTGATTATTCCCGCAGCAACAGCGCGCCGTTTTTCACGTTCACCAGAACAGATGGCAGTGATTGCCGTCGCTGTAGGTATGTTTGCTATCACTGGGGGATTAACTTTCTCTGCATTCTATGACACCCCAGCAGGCCCATCAGTGGTATTAGCCGCCAGTAGTTTATTTGTATTGAGCTTGCTTGTACCAGCAAAGCAGTAGTTGTTTAGCGTTTATCTTATAAACAAAAAAATAGCCTTTGCTAATTTATAGCAAGGGCTATTATAATTTTTTAATTACATCGGGTATTTCTTTACTCGCAAACTTTGTATCACTACCAGTTGGGATAAAATATTGTCCTTTGGGTGAACGGTTTCATTCAACTATTTTTATTCTTTCTTTACTTATATCCGCTATGCGGCACCCATCTGGATCGAAGACTATAATATGCCCACCAGTTGCTTTGAAATATGTTCTAGGTTCTCCCATCAACGGTAACTTGCCACTTCAGTCTTCCGGCTTTGTTGATACAGTAATATTTACTCATTGTATTCGATAGTTGCTTCTAAGGCCGTTTTGAGCCAATCCCAAAATGAATCAAACTTACCGACATATTCATAACCTTCACTTGCAAAATCATGAATAATAATAACCTGATGACGGCTATTTTTATCCCAACACGCTACATCATCATTATCTTCCCGATGGGCAAAAGGAATAATATTTCTATTTGGGTATCTTTTTTTAAACCACCAAAACGAACCCTGAGCCGCTCTCCTTCCAAAATAATCCAAGGATCAAAATTAAGTAAATTTTGCTCAACTATTCTGAGAAATTCACGTGGGTAAGAAAACCATTCTGGCATTTCGGTTTTGGTTAGTAATTGTTCCATATTAATCAAGAGATCCTATAATTTGCGTATTGCTAGTTGAGTTTCTTCTTTAATTCGAATAAATTAATTGTTGAACCTAAATAAACAGAATTTTACAAGTTAAAACCTTTAATTAGCGCCAACTTAAATTGACCATCAATTTTGAACGAAGGTCTCCAGTCTATATCTAAAAGATATCCATTAGTAAATTCTACCTGCAATATATTTTTTAATTCCCTCAAGTGGGATATCATCACTAATAAAGGATCCAGAAGATTAGAAGATCTTCCGGCTATAAATTATGTATTACTATTTATATTATTCAACTTCATAAAAAGTCATACAAAAGCCGTCTTCATCAAACAACCCATTTTCTAAATGGATAAATTCAAAAATTTTTCAGGAAAAAGTTCTTTCAATCTTTGACGCAAAAAAATTCTAATACACTAGAAAATTTTAACATTAATTCTACACTTTCACTTGCTTCATTAGCAGCCATTAAAAAACTCAGAAAGACAAAAAATTATTATTAGTCATTTCTAATGTTTTCTTATCTTTTGCATTCCCCCATATGGTTTAAACCTTTCATCAGTGCCATCTTTCCTATAAATTACATTATCTATTTCAATAAATGTTGGGCAAAATAAACCAGAACAAGATCACCGTTTTTTCGGCTATTTTATTTAAAATAATGAAGAAAGTTTTTCTAAATAGTCAATATCATCAATGACCCAATACTTTTCTTTCTTAGACAAAATAATTTCATCAAATTTACGCATAAAATCAACAAACTCACCATTCCAACCATCTGGAATATATCTTTCTACAGGTATTTTCCCTGGATATGGATAATATGCACTTACTTTTTTTGAATCAAAATCAATGAATGCCATTGGAAATAGTTCGTGAGAGTCCCACCAAGAAGAAGAGTCTTGTATTTTTTCTTTGAATTCATTGAGCTTCTTATTATCAACTTTAAAAGGCAAAATATTTTCAAGAAATTTTTCTTTAGTACCATCATTAACAATTAAAATACCAAATCGATCGTCGGCGCTGTCTTCTGGACAAGCTATGCCATTATCAACAAAATCTCTATGCCATTTTTGTCTATCCAGCACCCATATCTCTCTGTCTGCTTGATACCAAGTAATAATGTTATCGTTCTTTATTGCAACAACAACATTATCATCAGCTAATAAACAATCATCTTCATCGAACATATAACTACCTCAATACATCAATAGATAAGGGTACATTTTTTCATGTTTTGTGCAACTCAATTGTATCTTCAACAGACTTAAGGGATTCAGTCAAAAATGTATTGTTCATTATTTTCTATTCATTAAGTTAGTATATCATCAACACATTCTAATATCTCTTCTGTTGAATTCGATGTATTACTGCTTTTCCTCCATTTTCTTATTGCGTCTAGTTCTAAGCTTATTTTTAATTTTTTTGCATAAAGATGAATATCATTCATAGCAAAGATCGCATCATATCTATTTCCATAAAAATTACTTTTAAGGAATACACTAAGCAATACATCCCACAGTTCTTCAATAACATTTTTGTTAGCCACTAATTTAGTAGTATAAACTGAAGAAAATAGATCATGAACTGATCCTATTAATTCATACATATCAGTACATTGATTTGACAATGATATTTTTATTTCTATTATTTTTTCCTTTAGAAAAGTATCATAATCTTTAGACATCATAGAACCTTAGGAAATTTCGTCGGTTTATTTATAGGAATATGAACATCATTAATTAGTGATGGATTATAATTAGGGCTGTCTGTGTTAAAAATACCGGTAGGATGATAATTTCCATTAATATCCATACTTTTTTACCATCCATAATCCTCACAACCCAGCCTTGACTAGCGTTTGTACCAGCAGGTGCTGTCTCACCTATTCCATGAATACGCACCGTCGTTGTACCACCATTAGTATTTTTCCATTTATATTCATATCCGTAGTCTCCTATATATCCTTTAGTAGGGATCAGTTTACGAACTTTAGCATTTTCTGGAATAGTAATTAAATCTGAGCCATCAAATTTTTTTATAGTATTCCCTGATAAGGTTGTTGGACAACACGTCAACCCAAACAGATCAATATACCCCGTCGGACAATGCACATACCCATATGGATTCTGCCCACCCAATAACCCTATCGGGTCTGGGGAAAAATACTGCCTATCTCCTTACTAAACAGCTATTGTTGGCTTATGAAAGCTTATCTACCCATTTAAATGTAATATTTATAGGATCTAGTTCTAACGTTCTTTTACCGCGATTAGAATCAAAATCACCATAAATTTTATTATCTTTTATACTCAATGTTTCCAATCCATAACCAAAACAAAAAGCAATTGAAATATCATTTAAATACAGTGAAATAGATACTGTTTTATCCATAGAGTATACAAAAAATAATTTGATGCCTTCTTTACTAAAAGTATAATTCCATTGTAAAAAATCCACATCAAAACTATCTGGCTCTATTCCAAAAATATCTAATATTTGGTTATCAAATTGTTCAATCATAATTTAGGGATCATCGTTGTTAATCTTAAAGTTTCATCATTCATCACTTTCCAAATGCACTATACTGAGAATAGATATTGCAAAATAAGTAAAATTTTCAACCTAGTTCACATACTATCTTTAAAACTATACCAAAATAAATATATTTTTCTTATGTTGCTGAAATTAAATTATCTAAAGACAAATTTATATCTTTAAAATCATACAGTACTTTATGAAAATAATTTTTACCTTTTTAGTTGTAATTTATTCATTTCAGTATGATTGCGACGAGTAAGAGTTGGAAGTTTTTTACGATACCTACATTATATTACTTTTTCATTAAAAAATAAAATTTCATCACCACCTAAAATAGGTAGTAACTCTATATCATAAATATAGATACCATTGATACTGACATCTTTAATTCTGTTATAAAATACACTCTCCAAAAAGATTTTTGTCAAGAGTAACAACTTTAAGTATGAGAGAATATCAACATCTCAAGTACAATATCATCCATATCATTTTTAATGACTAACTAGTTATTCGGAAATATACCCAATCAATAAGTCACACAACTCATATAATCTATTGATTACTCAAGCATTATATTAAAATAACCATCTAATAATATCAAAATATCTTCTGATGAAGATTGTAAATAATCGGCAGGTATACTATTATCAATTGCTTTAAATGATAATATACTGTCTTTCCAAATTAAATTTCTCTTTTCCTCGACAACATCATTAAGTATATCATATAGTGCATTAAGATTATTGCCTACATATCCATAGCTACCAAAAATAGAATACCCTAACTCACAATAAAAAGAGTAATAATCATGTATATACTTTCCATCTAGAATGATGCTATCATTTCTGATTACTTTTTGAAAACCATTTTTCAAATAACTCGCTGATATATAGTTTTTCTTTGCTATCCCTCTCATATCCAACCAAATCCGTTCTTTACTATTTAAGTAAAACTCAAGTATTGATAATGCACCAAACTTATACATTCCAGATGAAATATTAACATTTAATAGCAATCCATTGTTAAAAAAATGGAATTCATTTACACTGAAATTGAAATTTAACCTACCTTCAAACAAATTACTTTGAAGAGAGTAAAATGTATTCTTACTTAAATTTATATTTTTTTCATTTATTCCTATCAAAGAATAAGTGCATTTTCCACCGCTCTCAGTATAATCATAACATTCAATCAAATCACTAAAAGACATAATCAACTCATTAGAAAGATTAAATATTTTATATTCACCATTCATTATAATTCCTTGTTATTCTATTTTTTGATAATAACATCAAATATTCTATCATAATGGCCATTACTAAAACCAACTTGAGTTTTACCATTACCTAAGTCTTTTGTAAGTATTCTAAGATCGTTATTTCCGGGAATAACTTCCCATTCTAAAGTAGACTATGAAATTCTTTGAATGCTTTAATTACTTCCTCATCAGAGGATAATTCTCTCCTTTCATTGAGAATATATTTTTCAGTATCTATATCCATAATTTCTAGCATACAAGATAGATCATCCCATACCGTAAATCGGGCAATACTTTTATCAGTATCAATATCAACAACTAAACTCTCTGTATTTACAATTACAGGGTAGTCATAATTAGATGTAATCCACAAATTTATTTTTTGCATGTTATTATTTTTCCGTCTGTCGTTTTATGTGCCTTAACCTCTATGTTGGTCACTTCAGGCATTTCCGGTATAGGTAAACCTTTACGTTTTGCTAAACGCCCTTCTAAAGAATCTGGACCTACTATTTTTGCCTATTCATCATTTGTTTTTATCAACGATTCTTTAGGCACACTAAATTCAACATATACTGCTCCCAGCTTAGCTTGTTTACCAAAAGCATCAATATGAGCTGGGTAACCGATATGTGTTGTTCCCGTATTACCTTGAACTACTTTGTCAGTAGTCCGCATTTTTTAGAGTTCATCTGGACTCATCCAACGACCAACAGTAACAGTTGATAATCCAAAAGGGTCAATAAAATTGACTAGATTATGGACATATCCATACGGATTCACACTACCTAGCAGCCCTATCGGATCTGGGGAAAGATACTGCCCTGTCTCCTTATCATAATAACGGAAGCGATTATAATACAAGCCACTTTCTTCATCATCTCTCCAGATTGATACAGCCATTGGATTTGCTGAGACACCGCAAGAGTACCATCGGCATATATCGGCGTTTCTTCTATCAGTTGGTCCTCCCGACCATAAATAGCGCCATTCTCTGGGACGAAAACCGCGTGTATGGACAATTTTTTTAGCTAATCGCCCATTAACATCATAATGGTAATCTTGATATCCCTTCGCTGTGTAACGGCGAGTCACCCGTCCTGCTTGCTGTTGCTGAAATAACTGTAGCATCGCCCCTTGTGCCTCAGAAGGTACCATCGACGAGGACGGCGTTGTTAAGTGCTCCGTGATATTGAGGTTGTTATCATACTGGAACTTTTCGTCCTGATTACCCCATTGTGGACTGTATTGTGTCTCAGTGATTTGGTCATTGGCATTATAGTGATAACGTGTCTGTCGCCAGCGATCATCTTCAATGCCCACCACATTATAAGCGCGATCATATTGATAACTGCGGTGCACATCCGTACAAAATGGCGGTTGTTGGGGATGGGCTTGTATCGATTGTAAAAACTG
>NZ_CAWQNB010000009.1:0-203125 GCF_963896135.1 Proteus sp. G2609
TAGCTGGTGGGAGTATATAAAAGCGTATAACTCCGGTGAATTTTTTATTGATAGCCAATATGATAAATACCTCGTCATCGGCTGGCTAATTTTTTTCCCCGGTTTTTTATGGCTATTTGGCTATCTCTCTTTCTTTACACCTCCTGTGTACCTTATTGCGGATAGGCAAAGAGGAATACTGTATAGCTATGGCATGGGAAAAGTGCGTTTAACCCGCTATAAAGAGGCGCAATTTGGTTATGCGGGCAATATGTTGGCAATTAAACTATATGGCATTAATGAAAAAACAGGCCAATTAAAAACGATCCTCTATCGCCCCAATGTGTCCCACTACTCCAGTTTCCTAACCAGTACTGACAGTGAAAACCACCGTTTTATCACTTTCCTTAATGCCTATATGCAACAAGGTCGAGATGCCGTTTCATCTGCTGATTACCAAGCCCGTAAGCCCTTTTTATCTTTTGGTAAAAACCCACTTCCTGCTGATTTTGAGCAACAGGTCAAACAGATTCTGGCAAAGCTTGATCAGGAGAAAGAACATCATGCGTAGTTTGGTGAATGGCAGATAAATTATTAAAGAGGTCTATTGAATACATAAAATTAAGCGGGATAAAAATTCTTTCCCGCTTTTTGTTATTTATTTAAAATTAATTATTTGTTTATCCCAGAGTGGATCACTTTTTTATGTTGTGAGCCAGCTACTTTATCGTAAATAGCGCATATAACAATAGTCACTAATACAGGAATTAACCACGCTAATCCTTGCTCACTTAATGGTAATTTAGCCGCCCAATCCGGTAATAAATGTTTTAAATGATCGGATGCTTTAATGGCATCAAAAATGCCAAAAAATAAGCTTATTGCCATTGCAGGGGCAATAATACGGCTTGGATTATGCCAAAAACGTAAAGTGAAACTCATCAGAATAATCACAATACAAGGAGGATAAATCATCACCAGAACAGGAATGGAGAACGCAATCAGTTTACTTAAACCAAGATTAGAGACTACCGCGGAAAATACAGCCAAAATCAATACTAATGTACGATAAGAAATAGGCAAATAGCGGCTAAAAAACTCCGCACAAGCACAAGTTAAACCTACCGCTGTCACCATACAAGCTAAGAAAATAAGCAGAGCTAAAAAGAAACTACCAAAATTACCGAAAGTATGTTGCACATAAGCATGTAAAATATCTGCGCCATCTTTTGCTTCTGGAATAATGCTGCCGCTAGCAGAACCAAGCTTAAATAAACTAAGATAAATCGCCGTTAATAACACACCCGCGATAATTCCCGCCCACATAGTATAACGTGTTAATAAAGACGAATTATCAATCCCTCTTGAGCGGGCCGCATTGACAATAACAATACCAAAGACCATCGCGCCTAACGTATCCATGGTAAGATAGCCATTAATAAAACCTTGGGTAAATGCCATATCTTGATATGCTTGTGTAGCGGGGATCGGCGTTCCTGCTGGCCAAAATAGCGCAGCTAAACCTAATACAGCTAAGGCTAAAATTTTAATCGGTGCCAGAATGTGACCAACACTATCAAGTAATTTTCCCGGATACAGTGAAATACCGATAACAATTAAAAAGTAAATAACACTATAAATAAGTAAGGCAATATCACTATCACCCACTAAAGGGGCAATGCCAACTTTAAAAGAGACCGTTGCGGTTCGAGGGGTGGCAAATAAAGGGCCGACAGCAAGATAAGCGACTATTGCTAATAAAAGTCCCATAGATTTACCAATGGGGGTGCTTAATGCTTCAATTCCCCCTCCCACTTTCGCTAATGCCACCACTGTTAGCACAGGTAAGCCAACTCCGGTTAGCAAAAAACCAATGGCCGCAGTCCAAACAAACTCCCCTGATTGCAACCCCACCATCGGGGGAAAAATAATATTCCCTGCTCCAACAAATAGAGCAAAAGTCATAAAACCTAATGCCAGAATGTCTCTGGAAGTTAATCGATGTGCCATAAGATTTGTTAATATATCGTTATTAGATGGTTAATTTACATTTACTATATAAAGTAAATACAACAAAAATATCAGCAGTATCTATTTTGCTTCATGATGGGTTATTCAGAATAATATTTAAGAATAATCATTTTACACAGAGCAATTACATATTAAATAGAAAAAAGCGCCGATAACTGCTCACAAGTAAAACTTTTATAATGAAAAAAGGCAATAGCTGATCTAAAAAGCAGAATAATCATCTAAAGTATTTTTTCAGGCCAGTGATAACTGTTATATATCGCCAATTATCCCCGATATGATTTGTATATTTTTCACTCACCAAACGGCAATCTAGCCATCAATTAAAGTTCCCATTAATTAATAATATTAAAATTTAACGCTACGATATTAGATTTTATTGATATTGATTTGATGGGTATATGACAAAAATACCTTTATCACCTCTTTTAAAAATAGGTGATAAAGGTACTAATAAAATAAGGATAAAAACGAAATTATTTTTTTTCTGTTAACAATGTTTGCGGCATGATAAAAGAAAAAGTGCTTCCTACACCGACTTTACTTTCAATATTCAGTATTGAGTGATGATGTTGTAAGGACTTTTTGACAATCGCCAATCCAAGCCCTGTACCACCGGTGTGGCGGGAGCGCGCTTTATCTACACGATAAAAACGTTCGGTTAAGCGCGTTAAATGTTCAGCACTGATACCCGGCCCATTATCTGACACACTAAACAACATACCTTGTGGTACTTTTTTCCAACTCACGCGAATAGTCGTACCCTCAGGGGTATGATTTATGGCGTTATAGACAAGGTTAGATACGGCACTACGCAATTGCTCTTCATTACCACGAACAGCCCATTTATGGTCAATATCAAAGATGATATTTTGTTGTTCTTGGCTTAATGAGTGCGCGTCATGCTCAAGCACGCTTAATAGCGCAGGCATATCGACAACCGTGTTCAAATCAATATGAGGCGCAGATTCAATACGTGAAAGCTGTAACAGTTGTTGTACTAATAAGTCCATACGCTTTGCTTGCTCTTGCATGGTCTTAATCACTTTATGTTCAGCTGGGTTTTCTGCGGTATTCTCTTCCATCATCTCAAGATAGCCTTGAATAACCGTTAAAGGTGTTCTTAATTCATGGCTCACATTAGCAAAAAAATCACGTCGCGAATTTTCTAACTTATTCTTCTCGGTCACATCGCGAGCAACCATTAAACGTTGATCATCCGCATAAGGCATTACCCGAAATTCAACAATAGCACCATTATTTAATGCAATAGTTAAAGGGCGGCTAAAATCGGCGACGGTGAAATAATGTAAAAAATCGGGATAGCGCAATAAATTAAAAATATTTTGTCCATTATCATCAGGCCAACGAAAGCCTAGAAGATGCTGAGCAAGACTATTACACCAAAAGATATTTCCTTCATTAGTGATCATCACAACGGCATCAGGTAGGCTTTCCGCCCCACTACGAAAACGCTTAATTAAATCACCTAATTCTCGACGGCGTTTACGGTTACGTTGCTGTGTTTGTCGTATACCATAAAAAATAGGCTCCCAGCCCCCTTTCCCTTCTGGAGGTAATACCGATCTATCGAGCCATAACCATTTAGATAATTTCATTAAATTATAGGCGTGCCATATCAAGGCACTCAGTAATGAGACCACGAGCAACCAAGGAAGGTGGCCAATAAATAGTGATAATACAAAGGCAGGTAAACAAAATAGAAATAGCCCCCACACGAGGGCTTTCCATGAGAGTCGTTCTAACACCAGTTAATTACTCCCTTATCAACTCAAAATCGAGCAGAGAAACGATATCCCGTTCCTCGTACCGTTTGTATCATTCGGTCATGGCCATCTTGCTCTATAGCTTTACGCAATCGACGAATATGTACATCGACAGTACGATCTTCGACATAAACATTGGTGCCCCAAACATAGTTTAGCAACTGCTCTCGGCTATATACACGTTCGGGATGGGTCATAAAAAAGTGGAGAAGTTTAAATTCGGTAGGCCCCATATCAATGGGTTTATCTTGACTGGTAACTCGATGTGAAACAGGATCAAGACTTAATCCATTAAATTCAATCACATCTTCTGCCGACATCGGTGACAATCGTCGTAAAATAGCCTTTACCCGAGCCACCAGCTCTTTAGGCGAAAAAGGTTTAATCACATAGTCATCTGCGCCTGTTTCGAGACCTTTGACTTTATCTTCTTCTTCCCCTTTTGCTGTTAGCATAATAATAGGAATATCACGGGTATTATTTTCACGCTTCATCTGTTTAATCACTTGGATACCCGAGCCTCCGGGGATCATCCAATCTAATAAAACCAGATCAGGGTAAGGGTCAATCAGAAAACTCAATGCAGTATCATAGTCCTCAGCTTCAATAGGCTGAAAACCATTTTGCTCTAATACAAAACAGATCATCTCTCGAATTGCGGTTTCATCTTCAACAACAAGAATACGCCTTGCCATACTCTATCCTGTGTTATTTATATAGAGGGTCATAATGATTATGAGGCACTTTTATGACAGATTTATGACTGACTATGACAATACTGGAATACAGTGTCATTGTTAAGGTAAATAAGGCTAAAATTGGTGCAATTTCACTCAAAATACGTAGCTCATAGGTGGATTTTCACTAAAAAAGTAAGGTGCGCTATACTGACGGCAGTTAACATTAAGGGATAGCAATGCGGATTATTCACACCTCAGATTGGCATTTAGGACAATATTTTTTTACAAAAACTCGCGCCCAAGAGCACCAACAATTTCTCGATTGGCTATTAGCGCAAATCCGTGAACAACAAGTTGATGCAGTTATTGTTGCAGGGGATATCTTTGATACTGGCTCCCCCCCCAGTTATGCCCGAGAGCTTTATAATCGATTTGTCGTCGCAATAAGAGATACTCAGTGCCAACTGATTATTTTAGGGGGTAATCATGATTCTGTGGCAACGCTAAATGAATCTAAATCACTGTTAGCGTGTTTAAATACCACCGTCATTGCTAATGTTCACACTGAAACCCCACAAGCCCCTATTATTCTTTATCAAAAAAATCACACACCTGGAGCATTACTTTGTGCAATCCCCTATTTACGCCCTAGAGATATGATAAATAGCAAAAGTGGGCAATCGGGAGCAGACAAACAGGGCGCTTTAAAAGAAGCGATCGCAGATTATTATCAACGCCAATATCAAGCCGCGCTCGACTTACGAAAACAACTCAATGTTAACATCCCTATCATTGCCACAGGGCATCTGACAACGATTGGCGCCAGTGTTAGCGATTCGGTACGTGAAATTTATATCGGCACATTAGAAGCCTTTAACGCAACCCTATTTCCTCCATTTGACTATATCGCCCTTGGTCATATTCATCGTCCACAGCGCGTCAATAAATCGGGTCATATTCGCTACAGTGGTTCACCTATTCCATTAAGTTTTGATGAAAGTGCACAACAGAAAAGTGTTTGTCTTATCGATTTTGAGCAAGATAAATTAGCGGAAATGACACTATTACCCATCCCTGAGTTTCAGCTATTACGCACTCTTTCAGGCTCGTTACAAGAAATTGCCACACAACTCGAAAAGTTAGCAACACAATATAATGAAATGGATACCACGATTTGGCTAGATATTGAAGTTTCAACTCAAGATTATCTCAGTGATATTCAAAACCGTATTCAAGAGCTAACTCAATCGCCACTCTTTGAAGTGATCGTATTAAGAAGAGCGAGAAAACAACGTCAAGCACTGATGCAAAATGAGAAAGAAACCCTAACTGAACTGACTGTATATGATGTATTTGAAAGGCGCTTAGCTCAACACCAGTTTGAAACCGAGGAAGACAAAATACGGTTAACCACACTCTTTAAGCAAGCGGTTGAAATGGCAGAGCAAGAGGATAACAACGCACGATGAAAATCTTAAGTCTGCGCTTTAAAAACATTAACTCACTCAAAGGCGAATGGAAAATTAACTTTGATCAAGAGCCTTTTGTTAGCAATGGACTATTTGCCATTACAGGCCCGACAGGTGCGGGTAAAACCACGCTCTTAGATGCAATTAGTTTAGCCTTATATCACAGAACGCCACGCTTAGATAAAGTAACCCAATCTCAAAATGAATTAATGACTCGTCACACTGCAGAATGTTTAGCTGAAGTGGAATTTGAAGTTAAAGGGGTTGCCTATCGGGCATTTTGGGAACAACGTCGTGCTAATTATAAAGAAGAGGGAAACTTACAAGCCCCACAGGCTGAGTTAGCAAAAATTAATCGTTTAGGCGGTGAAGATAAAGTTTTAGCCAATAAAATTAGCCAAGTAAAAGAAAAAATAATCTCGATCACCGGATTAGATTTCGATCGCTTCACTAAATCCATGTTGTTATCACAAGGGCAATTTGCTGCATTTCTCAACGCTGATGACAAATCTCGTGCAGAGCTACTTGAAGAGCTTACTGGTACAGATATCTATCGCCATATTTCACAAACAATTTTTAAACATTGGCGCGAAGAAGAGCAGGCTTTAAACACGCTAAAACAACAAGCTCAAATGATGGCATTATTGGATGCAACAACACGCCAAGAGCTATTAACACAACAAGCCAATATTCAAGCACAAGTAACAAGGTTACAAAAAGAGCAACAGGAATACCAAGTTGCTAAGCAATGGCAAGAAAAAGCGCTAGAAATTCAGCAGCAACAACAATCAGCCCAAGCGGGACTCTATGAGGCTCAACAGGCATTAATTATTGCTCAACCCGATATTCAACGCTTAGAAAAAAATGAGCCAGCAGAAAAAATTCGCCCTCTTTATGATGAAAAAAATCGTCGTCTTACAGAGCAAAACTATTTAGCAACACAGTTAACAAGCTTAAAAACAGAAAAACAGGCTATTGAACAACAAAGCCTACCTATCAATAAAAAATTGGCAGATTTTCATGAACAATTAAAAACGCATCATGAGAAAAAACAGCACACTTTACAGTTAATTCGTGAGAAGGTACTGCCTTTAGATAATCAATTGGTGCTGTTACAACAAGAAATTAGTACTAATAACCAACACAAGCATAAATTAGAAAAAATATGCGCTGAATATCTGCAACATTCTCAGTTAGCCGAGAAAAAATTAATCACCACACAACAACAAGTTAATCAATTAAATAACGACTTAACACAACACGCCTATCATGCACAACTTGCGGAAAATCTACCCTTATGGCAACACTATTTTCAGCAATATAATGAAATATCAAACCAATATCTTGCCAACAAAAAACGAGAAACAGCAGAGCAGGAAAAAGTCATAAGTTTGGAAAAAGCATTACAACAAGCTACCCAAACATTAGCCACCCAACAAGAGCAACTTAATTTACAGCAACAGCAACTACAATCTTATCAAACACAATTGGAAGCGCGTCAAAAAGCAGACAAACCCGATGAAATAAAACCGCGATTACAACAAATTAATCTGCAAAAAAATGCATTGGCAAAAATTATAAATTTACACACTCAATTACAACGTAATGGCAAAGAGCAGCAACATTATCAAACTACATTGAGTGAAAATCAGCAAAAAATAGCGACTCTAACCCAAACGATTGCAGAAAATGATCTGGCACTAAAAGAGAAAGCACAACATCTTAAAGATTTAAATGACAACTATCTTTTGCTACAAAAAGTCGCCGAATATGAGCAAGAGCGTGCACGTTTACTGAAAGATAAACCTTGCCCTCTATGTGGCTCAACACAGCATCCTTATGTAGAAACCTATCATGACATCAAACCAGATGAGACAAAGCTACGTTTAGAAGCATTACAACAGCAGGTGCATTCACTCACCATCACCTTAGCCGAACAGCGAACCCAACGGGTAAACTATGGCTCACAAAATAGCACCTTGAGTGACAATATCGCTCAGTTAACCCAAGAGAATAGCGTACTGACCCAACAGTGGCAGACGTTAGCACAAGCACACCATTTACCGTTAGTTGATGATGCAGATAACTTACTGACATTAGAACAATCATTAAATCAGCAAGAGCTTATTCTCACAGAAAAACTTGACAGTTATCAGCAATTAGAAGCCCAAACACATCAAAAGAATACGCATTTTCTCAATGCAAAAGAGCAATTTAATCAACAACAACAATCGGTTAAGCAACAGCAAAATGATTTAGATTATTTGCAAAAAACAATCAAAACCTATCAGCAACAAAGCGAGCACTTGCACCAACAGCAACAACAATTAGCACAACATATTCAGTCAGCGATTGAAAAACAAGGCTATACACTCCCTGAATTTGAGCAGTTCACGCCATGGTTGGCGGCTCGTCAACAAGAGCACCAGCAATATCAAAGTCAGTTAAAAGAGCTTCAGCTATTACAACAAAGCCTACGTGAACAGCAAGTGACGCAAAATGAAAAAAAACGTTATTTAGCAGAAAAACAGGCTGAACTTGAAGCACTATTGGCAAAATTAAGCCAACAACAGCACCAACAAACACAATGGCAGGATCAACGACAAGCCTTATTTGGTTCACAATCTGTAGAGCAGGTACGCAGTGAACTTGATAAACATAGCCAATTTTTACAAACCCAGATTGAGCAATATACTCAAGAAAAAAACCAACTAGAAAACCGACTTAATCAATTAATTGGCCAATATCAAGAGAATGAAAAAGCCCTACAACGAGCAATAACACAAGCACAACAAGCCACTGAACACTATCAACACGCGTTAAAAGAGAGTCTTTTTGCCGATGAAAATGACTTTTTAGCCTCTCTATTATCGGTAGAGGAAAGAACACGTCTGCAAGAGCAGCAAAAACAGCGACTTGATAAACTTTTACAAGAAAAAACGCGCCTTGAGACTCAAGAAAAAGCCTATCAACAACATTTATTACAACAACCATTACTCTCAACACAATGTACTGCTGAGCAATGTAATATCCATTTAGACGACTTAGCAAAGCAACACAAAGCGTTGCAAGAAACACTATTTAGTCTGCAAATACAATTACGCCAAGATGATGAAAAACGGATAGAGCAACAAACACTATTAGCGCAAATAGCCAAGCAGCAAGCGCATTATGATGATTGGAGCTATTTAAATGAGTTAGTTGGCTCTGCATCTGGTGATAAATTTAGTCGCTTTGCCCAAGGGTTAACCCTCGACCATCTTATCTATCTGGCTAATCGTCGCTTAGAAAAACTACATGGTCGTTACTTTTTACAACGCAAAACGACAGGTAGCCTTGAATTACAGATTGCCGATACATGGCAAGCAGATGCTCTACGCGATACACGTACACTTTCTGGTGGAGAAAGTTTTTTAGTCAGCTTATCCCTTGCCTTAGCGTTATCTGATTTAGTCAGTAATAAGACGCAAATTGAGTCACTTTTTTTAGATGAAGGCTTTGGCACTCTCGATCCTGATACACTAGATATTGCTTTAGATGCCTTAGATAGCCTTAATGCTTCTGGCAAAATTATTGGTGTGATCAGTCATGTTGAAGCGATGAAAGAGCGTATTCCGGTACAAATAAAAGTGAAAAAAGCGGGGGGTTTAGGAATAAGTCAGCTAGCACCTGAGTTTAGATATGGTAATAAGAGCAATGAAAATCAATCAGTTAAAGACTAGCTCTAATAATTTGATGTAAGTGGTTAAAATTTTTAGATATCAATAAATCACCCACAGCGTCTATAGTATGTGCATAGATTAGCTCAGGCTAAACAGCTTTAAACGCTTATATTTATCAAGGAGATAAGCATGTCTAACGCATTCACAGAATTAATGAAAAAACGTAGAACAATTTATCATTTAGGTAATCAACTGCCTATTAGCGAAGACAGAGTTGCTACGATCATCAAAGAAGCGGTTAAAGAAAGCCCTAGCGCATTTAACTCACAAACTTCTCGTGTTGTCGTTTTATTTGGTGAACAACATCAGAAACTATGGAATATCGTTAAAGATACTCTGAAAAAATTAGTCCCTGCGGATGCATTTAGCGCAACAGAAGCCAAAATTAATAGCTTTGCTGCCGGTGCAGGTTCCATCCTTTATTTTGAAGATACTGATATCGTTAAAGGGCTTCAAGAGCAGTTCCCACTGTATGCTGAAAACTTTCCTGTTTGGTCAGAGCAAGCCAGTGGTATGGCTCAGCTTTCTGTCTGGACTGCCCTTGCGGCTGAAAATGTAGGGGCATCACTGCAACACTACAATCCAATTATTGATGATGAAGTTCACGCAACTTGGGATATTCCTCGCCATTGGAAATTAAGAGCACAAATGGTCTTTGGCTCTATCGAACAAGAAGCAAGTGAGAAAAATTATATTGAAGATGACGCTCGTTTTAAAATCTTCAAATAATAGACTTTAATATAGACATCTGATCCAAATACCCTCTTTTTATTTTCATTCCTTGCCCACAGCCTCTGTGGGCTTTTTTTTGCCCACGACAAATAATAAAGGGAGCATTAGCCCCCTTCTTTTATGACTTGATCAGTTTAATATCATGCTTTCGCTGCTTTTTCTGAGCTTCATAAAAATTTTCATGAGAGCCTATATGTAATAAATACAGTTCCAGCTTATTGGCAACCCATGAGTAACCTAGTAGTACGGTTAAATCATTAAGTCTAAACTTATGTACTCTAAGATGAGCAAGATCGCCTTTTTTTTGCTCTCCAATTAATGGATTATCGATTATTTGATCAATTTCATCTTCAATGATCTTCACATCAGATCCCGGCAATTTTTTCATTGCCTTTTCAAAACGAGCTGACTGGTAAACATCAATCTCTTTTTGTGGTTCGGACATATCGAGAAACCTTTTTGTTTTCGACTTCCGCCTGTGCCAGTAACAATTCTTCGATAAAGCTATATGGCAGATCGGGATTATCTTCAGCTATACGGCCTATTTTTGCCCAGTGTTCTATTTGTTTAGGAACACTTCTGCTTTTCGCTTCCGCATGAATTTTAGCATCAGACACAAAGTCTTCATCTAATCTTACGGAAATAGCCATTACTTATACTCCAAGCCTCACAGCAGTTATAACTTTAGAACTTTATAATAACGACAAAACGCAATCTTTTGTCGCATAACAAAACAATACACCACAAATTATTCCTTGTAAAGACATTGACTCTTATGTTTATTCCTCCACATTTGGAACAAAAAAACATAAAAAAAAAGAGCAAAGTGCGTAATGAATACAAAGGTAGGGATGGACCCTTTGTGTTCAACACTTTGCTCTCTTTATTTAGTTACGCACCTCTTATAAGAGGTGCTATTTTCACAAGGCGTATGAAAATATGTTATTTACGAGTAATGTTGTTCGCTTTTGGTTGAGCAATAGGTGACTGCTCAGCAAAGTATTTCACTACTGCATCAACATCTGGCACGCTGTAAACCGGATCTTTACCTTCTTTCAGTACAGAGAAGTTACTACCACCTGTTGCTAAGTATTCATTTGCAACTACACGGTAATTCGCTTTCATATCCACAGGCTTACCATCAATACGCATTGATTCAACAATCACACGTTGTCCAACAGGTGCTTTGCTGTCCCATGTATATTGGAAATTACCCGATACCGCTAATACTTGTGGACGTGAACGATCCCACTGTTGCTCTAATAAGCGTTTGATCTGCTCACCCGTTAATGTTTGTGTTAACAGTACATTAGAGAATGGTTGTACGGTATAAATAGCGTTATAAGAAACATCACCACCCGTCATATCAGCACGAATACCACCACTGTTCATTAAGGCGATTTGTGCGCCACCCATATCTTTTGGTTTTGCCGTATATAAATGGGCATCAGCAATAACTTGACCTAGACCCGATTCGCCTGCATCGTTAGTTTGCTTGGTTAAGTTACCTTCTAGTTTACCAATAATACGGTTCGCTAATGGTGTAGCAATTTTCTCGTAAGCTTCTAACAGTTTAGTGACAGCAGGATCTTTTTCATATTTGCGGTTATCAACCCAAATATTACGCGCTTCTACATCAACAACATCTTTCGTTGTTTTATCTAATTTCAGGTCGATACGCGTTAACATTGCGCCATTAGATTGTGCAGAAGTCACTGATCTACCGTTAATAGTACAGTTATAAGCTTGGTGAGTATGACCCGTTACAACAAAGTCAACCGCTGGATCTAATTGTTCAACCACACCAAGTACTTTACCTGTAATACCATTACATGCGTTGATATTTACTGGACCACCATCACGGCGCTGTGCAGCACCTTCGTGGATCAGAACACCAATCGCCTGTACACCTTGAGCTTGTAACTTAGGCACTAAAGCGTTGATTGTTTTTGCTTCATTGTGGAAGCTTAAACCTTCAGTTCCTTTTGGTGTCACGATAGCCGCAGTACCTTCTAAAGTTAAACCAATAAAGGCAACCGGAATACCATTGAACTCTTTAATCACATATTCAGGGAATAACGTTTTACCTGTTTCGTTAACAGTCACGTTAGCCGCTAAATATTGGAAATCAGCACCTTTAAATTCAGTAGGACCTTGACAACCTGTAACTGGATGGCAACCACCGTTTTGCTTACGCAGTAACTCACCCATACCTTTATCAAATTCGTGGTTACCCACTGAAGTTGCTTCTAAACCTGCTAATGACAGCGCTTCAATAGTTGGCTCATCATGGAACATTGAAGATAACAGTGGGCTAGCACCAACCATATCACCGGCAGCTACCACAATATTATTTGGGTTATCTTTTTTCAGCTCTTTGACCAGCGTAGCCATATGCTCAATACCACCAGGCTTGTTTGGACCTGGTGCTTTTAATGCACCATGGAAGTCATTGAGTGCAATCACACGGACATCAATGACGTTCGCTTCGTCATAATTTTTAGCACAACCTGCTAATAAGACGGAGCTTACTGCAAGGGCTACGAGTTTATATTTATGGTTCATTTAAGTTTTATCCCTAGATCAATATTCACGTTTCGGACAATCAATCACTTCGAAATCTTTGCTATAACAAATATAGAATTCATCTCGATTAATTTGAATTTCTTTATCCTTCAATGATGGATTATTTTCTTTTAAGAACTTAATCAATTCACTATTTGAAGGGCGGCCTTCTGGTAACACTAATGCGTCAAATAACGCTTGTTGCTGACCAAAGAATGCTTCTGGCGTATCAAAGGCACAAACGCCATGTTTTTCCCATTCACCTTGCAATAAGTCAATACCCGGTGATGAACATAAGTAAGGTTTAATCGCTGAGTATTCTAATGGTGGTAAATCCCCTTTACATAAACGAGGATGCTTGCGTATGTCTTTCCAGTCACGGCATTCATCCCATGATTTACCATCGCAGGTTTCAGCCCATAGCCCATGAACAATCCAGCCAAATTTATTATCTGAGAAACACTGGATTTCAAATTTATCGAATTCGCGTTTAGCACGCTCTTTTTCGTTATCGTTATTTAAACGCTTAATATTATTTTTTTTATAATCACAAAAAGCCGGTGAGTAATTAATGGCTAATTTAAAGTAATCTGTTGATGCTTTACTATTTTGACCATAACGATCATTTGTCGCAATATAGTCATAATTGGCAGTAGGTGCATCAGGTAAAATACAAGATACGCCTTCAACTAATTTTGCTTGCGGTTTTAATGGTTGTTTAACTTCAGGTGCTTGTGTCACACAACCCGCTAAAATAACAGCTAAAATAGCAGGTAATAGCTTTATAAAGCGCATAAAATCCCCTTAAAGAGCAATAACTGCACTCTTTCACGCCAAAACATGAGAACGACCTGCCCGAATGGACAGGTCTATAAGATTATTTCTTCTCAGTTAGGTCGATTTTGTAAATTGCAAAACCGATATCGTCATTTTCCACAAAGGTCATTGGATACTGAGCAAAATCTTTAATAAAGTTAGCGGCTTTTTCACTTGGTGAAGTTTCAAAGCGAACATCTAATTGTTTATCTGTCTTAATCGGTAAGAAAGACCAATTATTCGCAGCTTTTGTTGCAACTTCGCCATTTTCTTTCGTTTGCTTAGCAATATAAGAAGCTAAGATTGCACGGTTTTCATCTGGTGATGCAAAGGCGATATTGCTTTCACCTGTACCCGCAAATTTACCACCGTATCCACGATAGTTATTGGTTGCAATTAAGAAAGTTGCTTTAGGATCGATAGGTTTGCCTTGGTAAGTGACATTTTTGATACGGTTTGCATCTTTATTGACAACTTGGCAATCAACGTCATATTTAGCAGGCTGAGTTAAATCAACTTTATACTCTACGCCACTGATAGTGTCGAAGTTATAAGTACGGAAACCATCCCAGTTGATTAAGTATTGTGGTTTGGTTGAGTTAGGATCAACTTGGTTCCACATACCCGCTGAACATTCTAACCACTCAACAACATCTGCACCGGTTGCTTTTACAACCACTAATGTATTTGGATACAGATATAAGTCTGCTGCGTTACGGAATGTTAAGTCACCCTTTTCTACTTCAACGAAGTCTGCAGGTGCATTTTTACGTCCGCCGGCTTTAAATGGTGCTGCTGCACCTAATACTGGCAGGCCGTCTAAGTTCGGATCACCTTGAATAAAGTGTTTAGTATAATCAACTTGTGCATCGTTAACGATTTGTACCGTTGGATCACTTTGTACTAAAGCTAAGAAGCTATACATATTAGCTGACGCTTTACCAATATGTTTTCCGACGAAATCACGAGTACCTTGGTGTGCTTTTTCAATGATTTGCGCTAACTCGGCATCACGTTCAACTAATGCTTTTTTGTTTGCTTTATCAAAGATAGGACGCGCTTCACCTGTTGCTTGGGTCATTACCCATTTGCCGCTGTCGTTATTGATAACCATATCGACAACACCTAAGTGATCACCCCATTGGCCTGGCATTACTGCTGGAACACCATTTACAGTGCCTTTAGCAACATCAACACCTTTAATGCCTTCAAATTCTTTACTTGGGAATACGCCGTGAGCATGACCAAACATAATAGCGTTAATGCCATCAACTTCACTCAGATAATAGACTGAGTTTTCAGCCATAGCTTTATAAGGTTCAGAAGAGAAACCAGAGTGAGGGATAGCCACAATCAGATCCGCACCCTCTTTTTTCATTTGAGGAACGAATTTTTTCGCTGTTTCTGTAATATCATTGACAACGACTTTTCCATCCAGATTGGCTTTATCCCAGATTAAAATCTGTGGTGGTACAAAGCCGATATAACCAATCTTGATAGTGTGCTCTTTGCCATCACGATCTTTTACTGGTGTATCAACAATGATATAAGGTGTGAAATAGTTTTTGCCTGTTTTCGCATCCATGATATTGGCATTGATATATGGGAATTCAGCGCCCGCAATGGCTTTTTTCAGGTAATCTAAACCATAGTTAAATTCATGATTACCAAAGTTACCTACGGTATACCCCATGGTATTCATTAACTGGTGCGCTGGATGAGCTTCCCCTTTCTCTAAGCCTTTAGCTGCTTGATAGTCAGCCAGTGGACTACCTTGGATCAAGTCACCGTTATCCACTAAAATCGCATTGGTTGCTTCAGCTTTCGCGGCTTTAATTAAATTTGCCGTACGAACATAACCAAACTGTTCTGTTGGTTTGTCTTTGAAGTAGTCAAAGTCGATTAAGTTACTGTGAACATCCGAAGTCTCCATAATACGGAGATCGACTGTCGCAGCATTCACATTGAATGCGACCAACATTGCTAATGTTGAGATTTTCAACACATTCTTAACCATTACACACCCCTTATATATTGGTTAACAGGAGAGCACAGTTGCTCTCCTTTTATTACTTCTGTCAAACAATACTTGCTTTGATAAAACTAGAAGTACAGACGCATACCAGTTTCAAAGATATATTGTTTTTTATCTTCATAGGCTGGGTTTTCGCTACGAGCATCATCATATGCCATTTCAGCGAATAAACGTAAGTTGTTGTATTTAGATACCGCAAAACGTTTATCTACACCCACAGTATAGGTTTCTTTTTTGTAGTTGAAAGTGTTAGCATCGCCATCACGCAGGTAATAACCCGCATACATACCACTTTCGATACGATCCCAGTGCCATTTCACACCAACACCATATAAATTCGCTTTCCAATCGCCTTTAACTGAGTTCCATTTATAGTCTTTCTCAGTTGCACCTTCTCTTAAGGTTAAGCCAGTATTTTTACCGCGAGATTGACCATAGTCGATACCGATAGAGAATTCGCGACCAGGGAAGAAGTATTCAGCACCGAATGCTAAGATACTATTTTCTGGTTTTTTATTACCAACAACACTATCTGGGTATAGATTAGGCTCACCTACAGCTGCTGAGTAACCCGCATCAAACTCTAAACCGAAAGTTGATTTATAGAAACCAACGACAGAATAGGCATGACGGATATCACCGGTTCTGCGATCGCCATTTTTTCCATCACCATCATTATCTTTACCATCTTTACCCGTTAAAGTTGCCGCTAATTTAAAGCCTTCATAACGGTTTGTTTCAATAAAGATAGTTTGTGGTAAACGGGTCATAAAGTTGTTTTTACCAACCCCTTTACTTGAATAACCTACTGCACGGCCTAATACATCACTAAAGTAAAATACCCCTGTATTACCATAGCCGTAGCTTGATTTTTTCACCCAGTCAATTGGGATATAAGTACGACCAAATTGGATTTGTCCATAATCACGATGAGAAAAACCGACATAGCCTACGCGGTTGTACAGATCAAAGTTTGTTTTCTCATTATCACTGTTGGTTTTTTGAGTATCTGAACCCCACTCTAACTTACCAAACACTTTGATATCGTTAGTCAGTTCATGTGAACCAAAGAAACCGATACGGCTACCATCATCACGCATACGCATTTCATGATCTTTACTTGTCACTTGCGTTTTTAAACGGAACTGACCGTTAACATCAAAACGTGTACCTTTATCGTTGTACACATTTACTGCGTTTGCAGATCCCGACAGAACCAATAAACCTACCAGCGCTGCTAAAGGCTTTAAGCTTTTCATGATTAAAATACCCATCTATTTTCTATAGTTTTATGATTTTCTTTCTAAGGTTAAAAATAATACCGCCGTCTATGATTAACCCTGATTTCAGTTCAAAGAGCCGCCGCCACGGATCTCAAACAAGAAAATCGCTTTTACAACCGTTCATTTTTATAACTGCTATTATTACTCTACTTAATTTTCTTACAGGCTTTAATTTCCTTGACACAGAGATATTCACCAATAAGACACAAAAATAATGTCCTCATTACTATTTAAATAAGGGCATTGCTTTTATTTCTATCCACAAATCGAGTAGAGCATTGAATTTTCGCTGGCATGTTACTCAAAAAAAAGCCTAACTTTCGTGATATAGCCCACAATTACATCAAAGTATATTTTCATGGTTACATACCTAAGTGATGAGCTTCACAATTAAGCTTAAAGATACGTATTTTTTGAACTTAATCAACTTTTTCAAAATACCATTTTTTAATTTTTCTTTTATATTTCATTTTGTTACATAGCTAATGTTTTTGCTAATAAAAAAATTTACCTTGCTATTTAATATATTTAAAAGGACGTATTATTTTTAACCACTAAATAAATAACCCTAAAGATTTAAATATTATTATCTCAATTCTATAATTTTCTATTTTTATATTTACTTGTTATTTAAATAAGCTTAAAAATAAATTTAACTACAATTTAACTCGCAGTAATGAATGACCTACACACTTTATAAGGATAATTAACTAAAAATATCAACCAAGATAGGACAAGAGTAAGGTTTAATTACAATCTCTAATCAATGTTTGTTTATGAACGACGGATTCTATTAATCATAACTAAAGCTAAACTATAACCATAGTTAACATAAAAAGGCTATTTATGCGTTTTTGTCAATTTTCCGCAAAAAAATATTTATATTTGTGATTTAGATCACCATCGTTACCATGAAAAACAACCTGTTACTTTTTCTTAAAACTGTGATAAAAATCACATCCAATCGTCAAGATAAATTTTCTTTTGTAAATTAATGCAGAGATAAATCTGAAAGTGTTGCAAAGAAAGCGTTCAAAAATAGGATAAAAACCCAACTACGTGATAATTATCACATTACGACAATTCTTGAGATTTAGATTATCTCTCCCGTAAAACGATAAGTTAATTAGCAGCAAATAAGAATAAAACTCATTTTCATAAAGTAATTTTACTAATTATTCGATTCAGCTTGAGCACTGTTTTTATACTGTGAGCCGATAATAAATTTCTTTTAAAGGATATTACCTTTTAGATACTGCTAACATTCAGTATCATATTGCTGTTAATCATGATTAAGGGGAATGTCAGATGCTGTGGTTTAAAAATATTTTGGTCTATCGCTTAAATAAAGAGATAGCGCTGTCAATGGATGAGTTAGAACAACAGCTGGCTTCATTAGCATTCACCCCTTGTAGTAGCCAAGATATGACCAAAACGGGTTGGGTTTCACCTATGGGTGATCGTGGCGAAGCACTTATCCATGTTGCAGGTAAACAAGTCATGATGTGCGCACGGAAAGAAGATAAGATCCTCCCCGCCACCGTCATTAAGCAAGCGCTACAAGATAAAGTTGAAAAGTTAGAGGGTGAACAAGGTCGTAAATTAAAGAAAACCGAAAAAGCGACATTAAAAGATGAAGTTGTCCACACGTTACTTCCTCGCGCATTTAGCAAATTCTCACAAACCTTTATTTGGTTAGATTTAGATAAACAATTAGTGATTGTTGATTCAGGTAGTGCAAAACGTGCCGAAGATAATTTAGCCTTATTGCGTAAAACATTAGGTTCGCTACCCGTGGTTCCACTCAATTTTAATGAGTCTGTCGAATCAAAAATGACACAATGGGTTCGTTCCGGTGAACTCCCTGCTGGTTTTACATTAATGGATGAAGCCGAGCTTAAAGCGGTATTAGAAGAAGGTGGCGTGATACGTTGTAAGAAACAAGAGCTTGTCTCTGATGAAATTGCCACTCATATTGAAGCCGGTAAGTTTGTCACCAAGCTTTCTCTTGATTGGGAAGATCGCCTGCAATTCATGCTTTGTGATGATGGCTCTATCAAGCGCATTAAATTTAGTGATACCTTGCGTGAGCAAAACGATGATATTGATAAAGCCGATTTTGCCCAGCGTTTTGATGCCGATTTTGTCTTAATGACAGGTGAACTAAGCGCGCTAATTGAAAGGGTTATCGAAGTACTTGGTGGTGAAGCCGAGTAATTTTATCACCCGATATCATAGTACAAAAAAACAGCCTATCTCACGCTATGATCAGGCTGTTTTTTTATCAATTATTCCGCCGCTATTTTTGAATTAAATAGCGTATTGTCGGCCCATCTTGCTGAATATCTAATACGGTATAACCGTAGTTTTTCGCATCTAAGGGAATATTATTAATAGACTGAGGACAATCGCTTACCACTTCAAGGATCTCACCTTTTTTCAGTGACGGCATCGCTTCTAATGTTGCCACCGCAGGATAAGGACAAGGCTCACCGACCATATCAAGACGATAATCTGGCACTATGGTTTTTTTCTCGTTCATGCGATTTCCTTATTAATTTGTGTTGAAAGCGCTTGCGCTTGTTGCGCTCTTTTGCGGAAGAAATGTTTTTCCCACCAAAGTAGTAATATAAAAGAGAGACCAAGTAGCAGGTAGGTGATGGCTAATCCACCAACTGGACCAAAGGTATCTAATAGGTTGATTTTATCGTAGTCGGTAGCCAGTACCGCAGAAAAATCATCCCAATAGTACGCCAGTATTGTTGAACCAATCACGTTACCTAAACCTACCCACCAAAAGTGGATTTGCCCTTCAACTGCACGATACATCCAGCCTGTTTCACAACCACCAGCAAGCACGATACCAAAACCAAACAACAAACCACCAATAACTGCATTAGGACCGGCCCACATAATTTTCGGTGCAGCACCTAATTGTACATAGCTAAAAATACCCACCGCACTTACTGCCATACCGATAATAATCGCTTTCGCCATATGCGTTCTACCGGTTATCCATAAGTCACGAAATGCGGAAGTAAAACAGATTTGCGCACGTTCAATTAAGATCCCAAAGCCAATTCCCCCCAGCATAGCAAAGCCGAGTTTGGGTGAATCAAATAGAATGATTAATGACCATGCGATCATGGCAAAAAAGATAACCATCCCCAATCGAAAGCGACGTTTTGCACGTTGTTTATCTTGCGTAATAGGTGATGCTTTACTGACTTTTTGCAGTTTTACCGGTATACGAAATAGTGGCATTAATGAAAGTTTGGCACCAAAATAAGAGCCAATAGCAGTAGCAACAGCAAAGAACCAAGCATGCAATGAAAATTGAGGAATACCGGTAAAGAATGCCGCGAGGTTACACCCCATGGCTAAACGTGCACCAAATCCGGCAATAATACCGCCCAAAACGGCCTGAAGAATACGCACTTTATGTTGAGGATGACGAAGTTTGACATTATTGGCCCAAAGTGCTGCCATAATACAACCACCAAACATCCCAATAATCATTACCCCATCAATACGAGTGAGAGGTGTCCCTTCAAGACCAATGATTTTAAAGTAACCCCATTCTTCTGGATGCGCACCAAACCATTGCATCACATGACCGCCCCAGCGAGTAAACTCACCAGTAACTGCCCAGAAAGTGCCGGTTAAACCAAAGTAGTAAGTAGATAAGATACCTGCTGCAATAACCGCCGGAAGAGGCTTCCAGAAACGGATCAGGTATTGAGATTTAAATTCTGACCAAGACATGTTTTTCCCTAGAACTTACCCCCACGAGAGACCCTCTCCACGCAGTAGGATTGGTCGAACATGTTACTCCAAAAATATTTTTATCAAAGGATCAGAATTAAGATAAATGACAGAAGTTTGCGTTATAACAAACTTCTGTAACAGAGAAATAACTTATGAGTATTTAAAAGATCAGTTGAGTGATTTGATTTAATTAACAAATACGGGGTAATGGCTCGTTATAAGGGAGATCTAAAATACGACTTGTGCCAAAAATTCCCGTTAAACGAATATAACGCTCTTCAGTTACTTCACCAATGGTACAAGCATCTTGACCTAAAGTATGTTGATGCAAAGCCTCAAGAACTTGTTTTTCTGCTTGCGGTGACACGACTAATACAATTTTACCTTCGTTAGCAAAATTGAGTGCTTCCAGCCCTAATAATTCACACACACCACGTACAGACTGTTTCATTGGCAGTTTGTTTTCATATACATTCATGCCACAGCCACAGGCTTGAGAAAACTCATGTAAAATAGCGGTCACGCCACCACGAGTTGCATCACGTAATGCACGAATACCGTCAATTTGACGTAAAGGCGCGATCATTGGTTCAAGCACGGCACAGTCACTTTGCAGATCAGCTTCCAATCCTAAATTTTCACGTAAATTTAAGATAGTGGCACCATGATCGCCTATTGTACCGCTGACGATGATCTTATCACCAGCTTTAATGTGACTCGCTGCCCAATCAATTTTACTTGGGATCACCCCAATACCCGCAGTATTAATGAAGATCTTATCCGCAGCACCACGAGGAACCACTTTGGTATCCCCCGTTACAATCTGAATACCTGCTTGTTGTGCGGCTTTTGCCATCGCCATCACCAATGTTTCTAGCGTTTCAAAAGCAAGTCCCTCTTCTAAAATAAAACCACAAGAGAGATAGCGAGGTACAGCTCCACCTACAGAAAGATCGTTCGCGGTTCCGCAAACAGATAATTTACCAATATTTCCACCAGGGAAAATGATCGGATCAATCACATAACTGTCGGTACTAAATGCCAGACGATCGCCCTGTGCTGTGAGATCGGCTAATGCAATACGAGCCTGATCTTCTTTTTCATTCAATAATGGATTATCGAATGCTTTCAAAAATAGCCCTTCGATAAGTTGTTGCATACCTTGCCCACCATTTCCTTGAGCTAAGGTGATTTCATCAGGTTGTTTCATATATTACCTTCACGGCGATACTGATAATAAGCCGCACATGCACCTTCTGATGACACCATTAAGGCACCTAATGCCGTTTCTGGTGTACAACTTTTACCAAATAATGGGCAATCAGAAGGTTTGCATCGTCCGGTTAATACATCGCCACAGCGTGATTGTGGATTATCAGCCACTTGTTGTGGTGCTGGTGTAAAACGTCGTTCAGCGTCAAACTCAGCATAAGCGGGTGTTAGTTGAATACCAGACATAGGGATCTCCCCAAGTCCACGCCATTCACTGCTCTCTTTTAGCATAAAAACATCTTTCAATGCTTTTTGCGCAAGTTTATTGCCTTCATTAGGGACAATACGGCTATATTGATTTTCAATACTTAAAACATAATCTGCATTCTCAGCTTTTGCTTTAAGCTGTTTTACTACCATCAGTATAGCTTGTAATAAATCCAACGGTTCAAAACCTGTCACCACAAAGGGTTTTTCAAATTCATCACATAAAGGTTGATAAGGCGTGCAGCCAATCACCATACTGACATGACCGGGGGCAATAAAACCATCAATACGTACATCTTCTTGCTCTAATAAGCAACGTAAAGTCGGTACGATAGTAATGTGCTGACAAAATAGCGAAAAATTTTTCAGTCCACGTAATTTCGCTTGTTGCAGTGTCATCGCCGTACTTGGCATGGTAGTTTCAAAACCTAAGCCAAAAAATACCACTTGTTTATCAGGGTTATCTTGCGCAATTTTTAATGAATCAAGCGGTGAGTAAACAATACGGATATCACTACCACGACGGCGGGCATCAAGCATTGAACCATGACGACCGGGCACCCGCATCGCATCACCGAAAGTACAGAAAATGACTTCTGGACGGGCTGCAATTTCTAAGCAAGCATCAATGCGCCCCATAGGTAACACACATACCGGGCAACCGGGACCATGAACAAACTCAATCTCTTGTGGTAATAAGCGGTCGAGACCAAATTTAAAAATGGCATGCGTATGTCCGCCACACACTTCCATAATCTGTAATGGGCGAGTGATGGGATGGGGCCATTGTGAAATAGTTTCACGTATTTGAGCTAATAATGCTTTGGCTAATTCGGGATCACGAAATTCATCAACGTATTGCATCATCAGCCTCTTCAAGGGTAACACCATATACATGTTGTAATGCATCCAGAGTATCTTGAGCTTCTTGTTCATCAAGAATACTCATGGCAAATCCAACATGAATAAGCACCCACTTATCTAATAACTCTGACGGGTCACCCTCACAAACCATAGAGATATTAACGGCACGTTTTACGCCACTGACTTCAGCATAAGCGAGTTGGTGGACGTCATCGCCCACCTCAACTATCTTGGCAGGAACACCTAAGCACATAAACGGCTCTCCAACCAAGCTAACCACTCTTCCATACCTTCGCCAGTTGTCGCAGATAATGCAATGATCTCAATATTAGGATTGACGCGACGCGCTGATTCAATGCACGCTTGCACATCAATATTAAGATGTGGCACTAAATCAATTTTATTGATAATCATCAGATCTGCAGCGGCAAACATATGTGGATATTTTAATGGTTTATCTTCCCCTTCCGTTACCGAAAGGATAGCCACTTTATGTTTTTCACCCAGATCAAAACTGGCAGGGCAAACCAGATTGCCAACATTTTCAATAAAGAGAATACTGTTGTCTTTTAAACCTAATTGATGGGTAGCATCATGCACCATTTGTGCATCAAGGTGACAACCTTTACCCGTATTGACTTGAATAGCAGCAACCCCGGTTTCACGAATACGATCAGCATCATTCGTCGTTTGCTGATCACCTTCAATCACCGCACAAGGTACACGTTGCGTTAGCTGTTTTAACGTTTGAGTTAGCAACGTTGTTTTACCGGAGCCGGGACTTGAAACTAAATTCAGCGCCAATACATTTTGCTGGGCAAAATGTTCACGATTATGAACGGCAATTCGATTATTTTTATCCAGTACATCCATCTCAATTTTTAACATTCGTTTTTGGCTAATTCCGGGAGCATGAGTACCGGCTTCCCCTTGCCCATAATGCATGTTGTCATTATCAATAACTGGACTAAATTGTTCTTCGTGTTCATGGCTATGTTCGTGATCATGGCTATGTTCGTGATCATGGCTATGTTCGTGATCATGGCTATGTTCATGTTCATGGCTATGAGTATGTTCATGAGAATGTGCATGATGATCGTCATCATGCCCATGATGATGCTCATGGAACACTTGGGCTTCATTTTGCTGTGCATCATGATAAAAATGGAGATGAACATCGCCACTATTATGGTAATGGTGATGATGAATAATGATAGGCTGACCATGAGTTTCGTAATTGTGCTTATGCTTTTGCTCAGACTTATCAATATATTTATGAACAGTATTCGCTGGAGTAGCATTGTGTTCATGATGATGATCATGCCCATGATGATGGTGATGACCGTGATGGTGATGGCCATGGTCGTGATGATCATGGTCGTGAGAGTGATGGTGGTGATCGTGTGAATGAGGCGCTACGCCTTCAATGCTGACATTACCTTCACCACAACCGCAAGTGCTACACATATTCTGACTCCTGACTATTCAATAAGAAGAATTTGACTCGGTGTCGCGTAAACGTTCTACATTATGATCTTAACTGACCACGAAAAAGGGAACGCCGACTTAAATCAACTTCTGTGACGGATTGTGTCTGAACAGGAAGAGAAAGAGCCATTTTTGCACTGTTTTCTGCTAACTCAACCGCTTGCTCACCTTGTAAATGGCGATCAAGTGGCGACATTAATGAACAAGCCAGATATTGAGCACCATTAGCAAGTTCACCAACGACAAATTTAACCTGACCACAAGGAAGCGCTAAGGCGATACGCTCACCAATTTTACGTCTTGGCCACTCTTGTGATGGCCCGGGCAACACAATAAGCTCTAGCATCCAAGGCGTTAAAATTGTTCCAATCCATTGCTTTTCAAATAAAGTAAATCCCCCTGCTTTTACGGGAATATTTTCTCTATAAAAAGGCAATGCTTGCATCTCTTTTTTGGCAATCTCTCGAAAACTGCTTTCAAGTAATTCAATAGGTGGTTCATCGTATCCCGTGATATCCCAATTTAATTCACTCATGCTGTTACCTCTTTAGGGGTTACGGTGATCCCATGTTCACGCAAAATATTAACCACTTGTTCAAGTGCTATTTCCATCGATCGCTGACCAATATCTGACAATGACATACTTGGCGCTAATGAAGCAGGTTCAATACCCACTAAAATCAGTTTGCGAGGAAATTCATCGGTCATACGTAAAGCCATTAATACATCCGATAGCCCGAGTTGATGCGGTGAAATTTTCTGGGTAAATAATGCAGGTACATCATCATCATGTAATACAAAGATACTGCCCGGCTCGTGCTGGCTTCTTACTGCATCAGCAACAATCAATAAATCTCTTGCAGCAATATCTTGCAAAATTTCCATGCCTGATGTGCCACCATCAATAACATCGACGTTCTCCGGTAAAGAGAAGCGCTCTTCGAGCGCTTCTACGATACGAACACCAATGCCTTCATCGCTTAGTAATAAATTACCAATACCTAAGACAAGTGTACGCATTACAATACCTTCACCTTACTTAATTCTTTACCTGTTAAATCAACCATATGCACAGCACAAGCCATACATGGGTCGAAAGAGTGAATGGTTCTTACCACTTCCAGAGGTTTGTTAGGATCAGCCACCGGCGTTCCCACTAGTGATAACTCATAAGGACCCGGTTCATCATTAAAGTTACGAGGACCCGCATTCCATGTTGAAGGAACAACCGCCTGATAGTTTGTGATTTTGCCATCTTTAAAGACTATCCAGTGAGATAGCATACCGCGCGAAGCCTCTTCAAAACCGACGCCACGATACTCTTTACCCGGCTCAAACTCAGGTTTAATAAAGGAAGCAGTATCTCCACGGCCAATATTATCAACCAGTGATTGCCATAAGAAGTTAAGCGAATCTTGTAATACACAAGCATGAACAGTACGACCAATAATGCGTCCCCAAGTTGACTCTAACTGCTCTGTCACCAAGGTTTGACCGGTTAATTTGGTGTAGATCTGATTAACTTCGTTATAGTGTTTTACTGTGCCTTCATGTTTACCCGCTAAACCACACACTAACCATGCTAAAGTACCTACTTCTACAGGTTTGCCGTAAAATGTGGGTGACTTAACCCATGAGTATTTATTATTTTCATCCCAACCGGTGTATTTAGGACGAGTTAAACCTTCCCATGGTTTTAATGGTTCATCATCTTCATACCATGCGTGTTTACCACTCTCTTCGATGCCGTCTTTCAGGTTTTGATCTTTCCAATCTTTAATTGGACGATAAGTAGAAAAATCAACGCCTTCCATATAGCCACCTGAGAGTAAAAACTCAGTATTATTGCCATTAATAGGCAATTCAGGCACAGATAAGTAGTAATTAGCCCCTTTACCGATTTTTAACCACTCTGGATAATAAGCAGCAAAAATAGCAGTATCCACTTTATAAACCTGTTCAATAAAATCACCCAAGTTATCAATAAAGTGTTTTACATACATTAAACGTTCTAAATTGAGAACATTCGGTGCATCAAGGTTAATTGGGTTAGCAACACCGCCCACTGCTAAGTTTTGAATATGCGGTGTTTTACCCCCTAACACGGCCACAATGCGGTTTGCATCGCGCTGGCATTCCAATGCTTGTAGATAGTGGGCTACCGCAATCAAGTTCACTTCAGGAGGTAATTTCATGGCTGAGTGACCCCAGTAACCATTAGCGAAAATACCTAACTGACCGCTATCAACCAAATCTTGAATTTTCTTCTGCACTTTTCTGAACTCTTCAGCAGAGTTCAATTGCCATTGAGAAACCCCTTTAAGCATCGCTGAGGCTTTTTCAGGATCTGCCTGTAATGCTGCCGTAATATCAACCCAATCCATCGCAGACAACTGATAGAAATGGACGATATGGTCATGAATAATGTGAGAAGCCAAAATTAAGTTACGGATATACTGAGCATTAACCGGAATATCCATCCCTAAGGCATCTTCTACAGCACGTACTGAGGCTATTGCGTGAACCGTTGTACAAACACCACAAATGCGTTGCACAATAATCCATGCATCACGAGGATCGCTTCCTTTTAGGATCTCCTCCATTCCACGCCACATAGTACCGGAAGACCAAGCTTTAACGACTTTTCCGTTATCGATTTCACAGTCGACGCGTAAATGCCCTTCAATACGGGTAATAGGATCAATAGTAATGCGTTGGCTCATGATTTAACCTCAGCCTTTTTTAATTGTATATTTGACTCTGTTTGTGCTGGTAGTACCGGCAGTAAACGGATAATAAGAATGTAAGCAGTAACTTCGAATGCAACGAAGCCAATAGAAATCAACAACTCACTTGCAGTTGGGAAATAGTGATAACCGTTGCCTGGGTTATAAGCGACTAATGAATAGTTCATACGCCACATTGCCGCACCCACTAACATAAATAATGCGCAGACAAATAACATTCTTGGGCTACGACGATTATTTTTCAGGTGCATCAATACCAGAGGAATAAACAACAAGGCACTTTCTGCAAGGAATAACCAAGAGAACATATCCCCTTTAGCGATATAACTCAGCTTACCGTTCCAGATCACTTCACCCCAACGTAATACCAAGAAGGTGATCAGAAGTACTTCTATGATTTTAGTTAACTTGGTAAATAGCGGTGTTTCATCGTCATTAATAGTACGGCTCGCTTTTAATAAAGAACCTTCAAAAATAACAATAGTGAAACCGAGGATAAAGGCGGTTAATAAAGAGAATAGCGGTAGCATTTCATAAGATTGCCACAGAGGATGCACCTTCCAACCTGCCGAAATCATTAATGATCCCATGGAGGATTGGTGCATGGTTGGCAATAAGGCGCCTAGACCAATAATAAAGAACATCGCTTTATTAAGGCGTCTTAACGAAACTTTCCAACCTAAACGTTCCAGTAGTGCAGGTAAAAACTCTAATGCCATCACCATAATGTAGATGGTCATACAAGTTGCTGTTTCAAACAACACGGAGTTAACGTTAAAGTATTGAGGCATAAAGAAGTGAGGCATGTTCCAGTAACGACCAATATCGATTGCAATGGATAATCCACCTAACGAATAGCCGAACAAGCTCGCTAATAATGCAGGACGTACTAAGGGATGAAATTCACCTTTATTACAAACATAAACAGCCCATGCCAGTGCCCAACCACCACACGCAAAGCCTGTTCCGATAAGTAAGTCAAAGGCTATCCAAATACCCCAAGGATAACCGCCATTTAGATCGGAAACATCCCCAAGACCCAATACCAAACGCTTACCAATAAGAATAAAACCAAGCACAGCAAGCGGTAAAAACACTCTAACAGCTAAAGTAAATAACTTACCGCCAAGTGGACGAGGATCATGACTCGACATCGTTATCCTCCTTATGGTGTTCCTGCTCTTGTTTTTTACTATTACGGTTAACCAAATAAGTAATGCCCGCAAGCGCTGCTATTGGTAAAACCATACCTTTATACAGCGTATGTTGAATATGTTCAGAACGCGCACCCGTTGATAATGGAGCTACTTCTGGCATACCTAGGTTTTCAAAAGGCACCGCGGAAAGTACCATCACCTGCGTACCACCACCTTCAAACTCACCATAGATATGATCTTGATATTCTGGGATCTTATGTAGATAAGTATCGCCACCATTAATGGTTTGGCGTGGATAGTGATATTCTTCACCCGCTTTTTTCGCTAACCGGCGTTTTGCTTCTTCAAGCAACTCTTCACGAGTACCAAAAATCACAGCACCTGTTGGACAAACCTCAACACAGCCGGGTAATAAGCCTTTATCTAAGCGCTCCACCCCTTTTTGGTTACATAGTTCACATTTATAAAGCTTACCGAAGGGATCATCATAATCGTATTTAGGAATGTTATAAGGACAACCCACCATACAGTAACGACAACCTGTACAGATATCTGCATGATAATGCACAATACCGGTTTTCGGATCTTTGGTTAACGCTGAAACAGGACACACAGAAACACAGTTAGCATCAACGCAATGCATACATTGTTTCTTAATAAAGGCATAACCGTTTTCCAGTTGATCTTTATTTTCACCTGTTCCATCACGCCAAATTTGAATAATGTTATTTGTGTAAGGACTTAGTTTGTCATTGTTTGACCAGATCGGATCACCATTAGCATAAGTATCACCACGCTCCATGGGTTCCGGATGATTAATTTCCTGACATTTTGTCACACATGCTTGACAGCCTACACAGAGTGTAGAGTCATAGAGCATACCGAGAGCCCCAGGAATTGGAGGACGGTTCTGCGCCGCAGCATGACTCGCAGTGGGTGCCATTCCCGCAAGGAGAACCCCACCTGATGCCAGCTTAAAGAAATGACGCCTATTCACCGTTTATCCTCCTGTGAGGCTCCTGTGGTATTTTTGTCACGGCCTAATTGACGCACAGCCATCACACTTACCCCAGCAACAGCACCAACAACTGCACCTAATAAGCCTGCTGCACCATAAGAAACACCACCACCTTCTTTGGCGTTAACATCGGGTACTTGTGCTTTTGGTGTTGGCTGATAAACATTCGCAAGTTGGAAAATACCTTTCGTAAACCCGACACCCTCTTCATTACAGCCATAGCAAGGGTGACCAATACCAACAGGCCAAATTCCTCCACCAATATCGCAAAATTCTAATGTTGGGCAGTTACCGTAAGTTTCAGGTCCTTTACAACCTAAATGGTATAAACACCAGCCTTGGCGGTGTCCTTCATCACCAAATTCTTTAGCAAAACGACCCGCATCAAAATGAGGACGGCGTTCACAGTTTTCATGTATTAGACGCTCATATGCAAATAGCGGTCTGTTTTTGCTATCTAACTTAGGTAATGAATTAAAGGTAATAATATGTGCAACTGTAGCTAAGAAGTTATGTGGGTTTGGTGGACACCCTGGAATATTGATAACTGTTTTACCCGGTAAAATAGCTTCCAGTGATTTAGCGCCAGTAGGGTTACCTCCAGAAGCTGGTACACCACCCCATGCAGAACAAGAACCGATAGCAATAATTGCCGCCGCACCTTCAGCGGCTTCTTTGATATGCTCAAGAATAGGTTTGCCTGCCACCATACAGTAAATACCGCCATCTTTGTCAGGGATAGAACCGTCGACAACAAGGACGTATTTACCTTTGTATTTCTCCATCGCATTATGTTTGTTTTCTTCTGCTTGATAACCAAAAGCGGAAGAGAGCACTTCGTGATATTCAAGTGCGATAACATCCAGAACAAGGTTTTCAAGTGTTGGGTGAGTCGCACGTAATAAAGATTCCGTACAACCTGTACACTCTTGAGCACCAATCCAAATAACAGGTGGACGTTCAGGTGATGTCATTGCTTGTGACATTTGCGCGGCTGCTTTGCCGCTTAATCCCATGGTAGCTGATAACGCTGCGCACAATTTCATAAAATCGCGTCGGTTAATACCATGTTGGGAAAAAACATTATTCCCCAAGGCCATATATCTCTCCTGATATGATGATTTTTAATTGGAATAATTTTAAAACACCGCCTTTTTAACACTCCGACACAATAATGACTTGATCATTATCAAGCGATAATTCATTAAAAAATAAATTATTCTTTTATGCGAGAAAAAACGTTTCAGCTATTTAATGTTTAAGATGGATTTTTAATATATATGGTCAATTTAAAATTAATTATTCTTTATATAGTAATGATAAAATAAGTAGTAATAATTCTTATTATCAAAAAATGAGCTAATTAAAAATAATACAAATCATTTAAAATCAAACAGATACAGAAAACACAAAAAACAATCAATTTATAAGACAATATATTTAAAATAATACAAAAATAATAATTTATTATTTCTAATTTTCAACCCACATTATTAGAAATAACTTAATATATTTTTTTAATTATAAATATGATGGTTATTTTCATATTATCAACCTTTGTATTACATTATATAAATTGTTAAAAACTGGATTTTATAAATAATAAATAATTACATTAATATCTCTAATTTCATTACTAGATTGATTAATCAACAAAGTTATCTTCATTACGATCTTTATTGATGACTTTATCGTAATCAATACTTAAACCGTCTATATTTTAACCAGTAATCAACCTGTTTTTCTCATAATTTTTCATATAGTTATAAGTATATTCGTTTTTGGAATAACAATTTAGTGTCGTAAAAACGACTTGTTAGATAAGTAATCCATTATAACAACCGGTGGTTATCTCCCAGAAATACTCCACAATAGCTAATTAATATTATTTTGAAATTATTACTAATGGTTATTTTATAACATTGCGATTTTGCTAGTTGGATAACGCTAACTCAATTTTGATGTTAAATATTGGTAGCAAATTGATGCTTGATACTGACAAAGACAAAGTAATAATGTGTTTTTGGCACAATAGCAGAAAAATGTGCCACAAAATCTAAAAACGCCTCGCGAAGAGTGTTAACAATTTGTTGGTGTAGCAGGACTTGCATAGATAGATAGATAGAAAACAACCGATGGTATAAGCGGGCTCTCGACAAGATGAAACACACATTTGCTGCGTAATAAAACAAAAAGCCATAGTACCGCGAAGTACTATGGCTTTTAAATTTATTAAAATAATAAAAATGCTATGTGTAGTTCTCTGCCTTTCTCTTTATATTTTACTCACAACCGACAAAAATATCCGTTGCAGTATAGATAAGTAAATAAAATCAACTTATCAGTAATTGAATGACTGAAAACAACGATCTACCTGGTGTAATAAAAAAAGTAAGTAACCAAAACGGAAACTTAGATAATAAATAAATTAGGCGTTGTTACAGGTTACAACATGTTTCAATTTGTAACTGGAATGCATTATATCCAATAGAATTTTTTGCGCAAGTTTTTTTACACTTAAACCAAATAGAAATAAAAACATTATTAATCATGTGGTTATAGTCATATTTACCATAAGAACAAAAATATTTATCAAATAAAAAGTGAAAAAATATGAATAGTTAACGAATATTGATACTATTGGAACTTTAATAATAGTATCTACTTATTATTAATTGATTCAGCACATAATCACTTAAGTAATTTAATTAATACTGCTATACAAAATTTAATCTAAAGACGATTAATAACATTTAACACTAAAGCTAAATTTTATTTTAGCGCAACTATTAATATACTAGAAAAATAAATAGTACAAAAAGATAACCATATTTATATCTTTGGTGAATAAAAAAGCACTCTATTAATCATTGCAATATGACTGATAGAGTGCTGATATTTTTAAGTATAATATGAGTAAAAAATTAGTTACCCGATGATACGGTTTCCATCCCCACTAGCCCTACTTTGAGGTATCCCGCTTTCCTTAATGAGTCCATTGCCCCCATTAAAGTTTCATAATCGACCGTTTTATCGGCTTGGAAAAAGATAGTCGTTTCTTTATTCGACTGCGTCATAGAATCCAAGACACTGGCCATCGTCTCATGAGTTACCATCTCTTCACCGATAAAAATCTGTTTATCTGATTTAATCGTCAAATAAACAGGTTTTTCTGGCCGAGGTTGAGGCTTGGCACTCGAAGCAGGTAAATTGACTTTAATATCAACCGTCGCTAAGGGGGCTGCTACCATGAAGATAATCAGCAGTACTAACATCACATCAATAAAAGGTGTGACGTTAATATCATGCAATTCATTATCTTCACCTGAATCATTACCAAGATTCATTGCCATAATTCATTACCTTGATTTGCTGTTTTCAATATCTAAGTCACGACTGACTAAGGTCACTACACCTGTTGCAATATCGCCAATTTCACCACGATAACCGGAAATCATACGTGCAAAAATATTGTAAATAATGACCGCAGGGATAGCGGCAATCAAGCCGATGGCGGTTGCTAATAATGCTTCTGCGATACCGGGGGCAACCACCGCTAAGTTGGTAGTTTGAGAATGCGCAATACCAATAAAACTATTCATGATCCCCCAAACCGTACCAAACAAACCGATAAAAGGAGAAATTGCCCCAATGGTCGCTAAATAACCATTACCACGTCCTAATTCACGAATAATAGCGGCGACACGACGCTCCATGCGCATCTCAACACGCTCTTTAATACCGGATGCAACGTGACTCTCTTGAGAGTAAGTACGCTCTAATTCAGCATCATTAAAAAAGTCGGCTGTCGCACTTTTATTGCCAAATTTTTTGCTAATCGCTAATGCCTCTTTGAGGGATTTCGCTTCTACTAATTGCGCACTTTCATTTCTTAAACGACGACGTAATGCTAATAAGTAGCTACCTTTAGCAAAGAACAGCGCCCAAGTGACAATAGAGGCGAGTAGCAAACCGATCATGACACTTTTTACCACGAGATCTGCATTGCGATACATTCCCATAACAGAGAGATCTTCAGCAAATCCCCCTCCAGTGACGATTTCAGGTGTCGCACCTTGCGTGGCATTTTCTGGCTCTAGAGCTGTCTGTGCAGCATCTCCTGTACTCGTCGATGTATTCTCTTCTGCCACTGGTGTTTCAGAAGTTGCAGTTTTGGCTGCTTCCCCCGTTGGCGTTGCCGTATTTTCTGCTGTTGGTGCAATCGTTGTAGTCGCCGTTCCCTGTGTAGAAGCGGTTGAAGAAGTGGCCGTAGTCGCAGGTTGCTCAGTTTGCTTAGCCGGTGTCGTATCCGCAAAAGCAGAGCCTGTCAGACCGATTGCCAATATAATAGAAGCTGTCAAATTACGCATCAGTTGGCCTTTTACTCTCTTTCTTATCTAATTATCTATTCAGTAATGAAGTTTCTATTTCACTACTTACCCAAAATCGTTTATTTACAATCATCCTGTTGCCATCAGGAAAAAGAGAAACGCTCAGATGATATCAAACATGAAGCATTTTGATAGTAATTATCATTACTATTTAGCCATTTTTTTTTCATTTGTCGATTTTTAAGACAATTTTTCGTTATTTCATATAACGTGAAATTTTATCAACTGTCGCGATCCTCTTTTGTACTTCAGTAAAAAATGCATTAACTTGGGGTAAACACATCATTACATAACAAGTAGGTATAAAGGATGACGCAAAAAAAACCAGAAACCTCACTGCTATTAAGTGGTCGATCAAAAAAATATTCACAAGGCGCAGTAAACCCTATTATACAGCGAACTTCATCGGTTATTTTTGATACGGTTGCCCAAAAACGTGAAGCCACCCAAAAACGAGCTGAAGGCGCTCTATTTTATGGGCGAAGAGGTACTACCACGCATTTTGCACTACAAGAGGCACTAACCGAACTAGAACAAGGGACCGGTTGCGCATTATTTCCATCAGGTGCGGCGGCTATTACTCAATCTATTCTTGCGTTTATTGAACAAGGTTGTCATATCCTTGTGACTGGTTCCGCTTACGATCCCACGCAAAATTTTTGTGATCAGATATTAAGTAAATTTTCTGTCACCACAACCTATTTTGATCCCTTAATCGGCACTGAAATTAGTCAATTATTACGCCCTGAAACAAAAATTGTTTTTCTAGAATCACCCGGCTCTATTACGATGGAAGTGCAAGATTTACAAGGTATTATCACTGCGGTAAGACACTATAACCCAAATATTATTATAATGATTGATAATACGTGGGCAGCAGGTTTATTACTTAAACCTCTTACTTTAGGTGCTGATATTTCTATCCAATCAGCGACCAAATATATTATTGGTCACTCAGATGGTATGTTAGGTTTTGCTGTTGCTAATCAACGTTGTTGGCCACAATTACGTGAAAACACGTATTTATTAGGCCAGTGCGCAGATCCGGATACAGCTTATATGGCAGCTCGTGGTTTAAGAACCTTAGCAGTTAGAATGAAACAACATGAGCAAAGTGGATTAGAAATTGCGCGTTGGTTAAAACAGCACCCGCTAGTGGATAATGTCTACCATCCAGCACTCTCTTCTTGTCCGGGGCACACCTATTTTCAACGTGATTTTACTGGAAGTAATGGGTTGTTCTCTTTTAGTCTAAAAAAGATCCTCACCACTGAGGAATTTTCACGTTTTCTGGATAACTTATCCCTGTTTAAAATGGCCTTTTCATGGGGTGGATTTGAATCTCTTATTTTAGGCTATCATCCCAATGATATTAAAGCGATGCGACAATATGACACTCAGCCCACTCTCGCAGGAACCTTATTTAGAGTACATATCGGCTTAGAAAATATTGATGATTTAATTGAAGATCTAGAGCAAGCATTTTTACGTATTTCTAACTAATTCATCTCTTTTTTTATTAAAAAAAAGCTATCCCTGTGGTTTCACAGGGATTAAATCAAACGATCATCTTCTTTTTACGTTAGAATAGCTCTCATATAGTTTTTTTGTGATGCGAGTTCGCCGAATGGGTACATTAAAAGAGATAATTCACGCGCTACTGCAACATGATTATATGGTGCTAGCTGATCCAAATATTTTGTGGATTATTTATATTGTTCTTTTTGTTATTATTATGCTGGAAAATGGGGTTCTACCTGCCGCATTTCTACCCGGCGATACATTATTAATTCTCTGTGGTGCATTAATTGCCAAAGATGTTTTACATTTCTTGCCAACCATTATTGTGTTAGGTACCGCCGCGAGTATTGGTAGCTGGCTTGGCTTTCTGCAAGGCCGCTGGCTAAGTGATACTAAAGTGGTCAAACGTTGGATGGCTCAATTACCCGAACAATATCACCATAAAGCCAATGATCTTTTCCATCGTCGAGGCCTGTACGCACTATTAATTGGCCGTTTTATCGGTTTTGTACGTACATTACTACCAACTTTGGCAGGTTTATCTGAATTACAACAACGTCGCTTCCAACTATTTAACTGGATTAGTGGCTTCTTATGGGTCGGTCTTATTGTCTCATTAGGTTATATACTGAACCTGATCCCTTTTATTCAAAAACATGAAACATTGGTGATGAATATTCTTATGACATTACCAGTATTACTATTAACTGCCGGTTTAATTGGCTCTATTGTGATGTATATTCGTCATCGTAAAAGTAGCAATAACAGCGCCAAATAAGCCATTTCGAGTAACACCAAAAACGCCATTATTTAAAGTAAAAATAATGGCGTTTTTTATGTATTATTCGATGCTGTGACACACGTTCAGTTGTTCATTTTCTTATCTCCTATCCTATTAAGATATTTATAAAACAGATTTATTATTGTAATGGTAATATTTCAACTAATTGATTTATTATATTTTAATGGCTTTCGAAGCAAGAAATGTTGGAATATAACTATCAATTAAAAAACGAGCCTGAGGAGCAAAATCTTCAACAAAATCTTGTAATAAAAAACCTGCTCTTAATTGCCCACCAATCAAATCTGTCAACGAATGACCAAATACAAGTCCGTCTCCCTTTGCAATTTTTTCTTGCAAAATATCTGAAGGTAATGAATTTTGATCACTATAAGGCAAACGATAAGTCGGTCTCATTAATCCTTGTGCACGCAATGCCTGATTTCTGTCATCAACAAAAACTACAGGGTTATAAAAACTCGCCATAAGAACTCCGTTTTTTCTCAATACACGATAACATTCTTGCCAAACAGGATTAACATCAGGTACATAAAGATTTGAAATTGGATGAAAAACAATATCAAAACTTTCATCAGAAAATACCGATAAATCAGCCATATCCCCTTGTTGAGTAGTTAAAGCTAACTGATGTTTTTGTGCCAATTGACTATCTTTACTCAGTTGCCCTTCAGATAAATCAAAAACGGTCACAATGCCACCAGCAGCAGCTAAAATAGGTGCTTGTTGCCCACCTGCTGAAGCTAAGCAGAGTATGTTTTTACCTTTAATATCTGCTAACCACTCCTTTTTAACGGGATTCGGCGTTAAATGTACTTTCCAGTTTCCTTTTTTTGCCTCGATAATTTCTTTATCGTCCACGGGTTTAGACCATTGATTTTGCATTGCGGCTTGTTTATCCCAATGAGCTTGGTTTAATGTTAAATAATGACTTTTCATACTACTCCTTATAAATTAACTACAATTAATAACTATAGTTATGAAAAAAAGGGTTTAACACCCGCATTCATAACCCCGCTGTTATAGTCATGTCATATTATCCCGTCTATATACAGTGAAATAATTTTTCCTAATGATTTGTCATGCTACAGCATATCAAGAACATAAAATTAAGGTGGAAACAACCATGCAAAATTTCACTTATTACTCCCCCACTCGAATTCATTTTGGTCAAGGACAAATTGCAAAATTACGTTCTGAAATTGGGAAAAATGAAAGAATTTTATTAACTTATGGCGGTGGAAGTATTAAGCGCAATGGGATACTTGATCAAGTGCATGCGGCCTTACCAGGGTATCAAATTCATGAGTTTGGCGGTATTGAACCCAATCCTTCGTATGAAACGCTAATGAAAGCTGTTGCTTACGCTCGTTATCACGGTATTACTCATTTACTGGCTGTAGGAGGAGGCTCTGTTGTTGATGGAACCAAATTTATTGCGGCTGCAATACCTTATCAAGGAGAGCCTTGGGAGATTGTCTCTAGCCGAGGTCAGGCAATTGAAAAAGCACTGCCATTAAGCTGTGTACTAACCCTTCCAGCAACTGGCTCTGAAACCAATTGTTTTTCCGTGATCAGTAAAAAACAAACGATGGATAAACAAAGTTTTGCTAGCCCACATGTTTATCCTCATTGCGCTATTTTAGATCCAACTGCAACGTTTTCTTTACCACCAAGACAAACCGCTAATGGCGTTGTTGACGCATTTATTCATATTTTAGAGCAATATCTTACTTATCCGGTAAATGCGCTTGTACAAGATGAATATGCAGAAGGCCTATTAAGGATCTTAATCGAAGAAGGACCGAAAGCCCTCACCTCACCACAAGACTACGATATCCGTGCTAATATAATGTGGACAGCATCCCAAGCACTTAATGGTATTCTTGGTGTTGGAGTACCGCAAGATTGGGCAACCCATGCATTAGGCCATGAAATTACTGCATTACACGGGCTTGATCACGCACAAACCCTCGCGATTGTCTTACCCGCGCTATTAAACGAAAAACGTCAGGAGAAATACGCTAAGTTGATCCAATATGCACAAAAAGTGTGGGGGATCCATCAAGGCTCTGATGCATTTAAAATCGATAGCGCCATCAATGAGACTCGTAAATTCTTTGAACGCATGGGACTAAAAACACGGCTGTCTGACTTTAATATCAGTGAAGCGGATATTCCAGCCTTAGTGCAAAAACTGCAACAACATGGACAAACCGCACTCGGTGAACATCAGGATATCACCTTGGAAGTCAGCCAGCGTATCTATATGGCAGCACTCTAAGTACTTAAAGGCAACTGGAGGTATATAATGAGTAATCCTAAATTGATCCAACTATCTGATGGCAACACTATTCCACAACTTGGACTTGGGGTTTGGCAAGCAGATAATGATCAAGTTATTAAAGCGGTACATCATGCTTTCGACACAGGTTATCGTCTGATTGATACCGCCGCTATTTATCATAACGAAGAAGGTGTTGGTAAGGCATTAAAGCAAAGCACTATTCCTCGAGACGAATTATTTATTACCACCAAATTATGGAACAACGATCAATCCCATGCTCGTGGTGCATTACTTGAAAGCCTTGAGCGATTACAACTTGATTATGTTGATCTCTATTTAATGCATTGGCCAGTGCCATCTCGCGAGCTATACCTTGACGCTTGGAAGCAGATGATTGTGTTACAAAAAGAGGGACTGGTTAAAAGTATTGGGGTATGTAATTTTAAAGAAGAGCACCTTGAGCGCATTATTACAGAAACGGGCGTTTCCCCTGTCATTAATCAGATTGAAATTCACCCATTGATGCAACAAGCTTCATTAAGAGCTTGGAATACCACCCATAATATTGTGACAGAATCATGGAGTCCTTTAGCACAAGGTGGTGAAGGCGTGTTTGACCAACCTATTATTCAGAAACTGGCAGAAAAATACCAAAAAACACCGGCACAAATTGTGTTACGTTGGCATTTAGATAGTGGCTTGGTTGTTATTCCTAAATCAGTTACCCCTTCTCGTATTGAAGAAAACTTCCATATCTTTGATTTCAAATTAGAAAAAGAAGAAGTTGCTGAAATAAAACAACTAGATAAAGGAAAGCGGTTGGGGCCTGATCCTGATATTTTTGTTGATATCTAGTATTTCACGCTCTATAAGTAAGCCAATAGTACTCTTGCTATTGGCTTTTTATTAACTATATCAATGAATATATTTTATATCATTACACTTTAAAATAAGACAAAGTGAATTCATTGTTTTTTAATACATGATTAGCGCATGTCTAACTAAGTCAAATTAAATCTTTATTTACATTTAAAATTTTCATCTGCTATTTTTTATATATTATTAAGTTAATTACTTAAAGTTCAGTTTCTGATATCTAAAAAAACTATAAATACGAAAATCTCATCATTATTTGTTGCGATGAGTTTAAAAATGACGACGTTAAATAATGTACCTTCCCCACGCCCCAGTTCTATTACGAGAAAAGTCGCTTGGCTTAATATTTTTATACAATTAGCATTTCCTATTGTGCCAACCATGCCTACGCAGACTTTTGCCAATGAGAATAATTTTAAAAAACATAATATTAGCGATATAAATCAAAAAAATACTTATCAAGTCAAAGCGGGTGACACCCCAGAATCTATTGCAAAAAAATTTAATATAAAATTATTTAAATTGATTGAAGCTAATCCACAACATGTATCGTTAACGGGTGAGCTAAAAATAAATGATGGAACTATTCTTAATATTCCTAATGAATATTTATTAAAAAAAAAGTGGCTCAATAATCAAGATGAAGCAATCCCCTCTACAGAGGGCGAAGAGCTCGCTAAAATTATTGTTGATAATTCATTTTTACTCAATAAAAATATCGATGTAACACAATATGCAATTAGCCAAATCTCCAGTAAATCCAATCAGAAAATAGAACAATGGCTTAATCAATTTGGGCATGCGCGAGTTTCACTTTCAGCAGATAAAAATCTCACCTTAAAAAATAGCTCAGCGGAATTGTTAATTCCATTATATGAACAAAAAGAGAAGCTGATCTTTGCTCAAACTAACTATCATCGCAAAGATCTTCGTAGCCAATTTAATTATGGTATTGGTTATCGCTATTTTACTGAAAAATTTATGGTCGGCATTAATGGCTTTTATGATCATGATTTAACGCATCATCATAATCGTTTGGGAATTGGCGCCGAAATTTGGCGAGACTATTTCAAATTAAGTTCTAACCATTATCACCGTCTATCAAGTTGGCGAGCCTCTAATAATATCTTAGATTATAGTGAACGCCCTGCGAATGGTTGGGACATTCGAACAGAAGGCTATTTTCCAGCTTATCCACAATTAGGCACTAAATTAATCTTTGAACAATACTACGGTAAAGAAGTTGGTCTATTTGGCAAAGATAAACGGGACAAAAATCCACATACCTACACATTAGGGATTAATTATACTCCGATACCATTAGTCACATTAAATGCCGAGCGTCGTATTGGCTTACATGATCGTGCTGATAATAACTTGAATATCAACTTGTCCTACCGCATAGGAGAATCACTCGCTTCACAACTTAATCCTGATAATGTCAAAGCAATACGTACATTAGCAGGAAGTCGTTATGACTTTGTTAATCGTAATAACGATATGATTTTAGAATATAAAAAGGAAACTTTAGTTTTCCTTTCTATGGTTGATTCAATAAATGGTTATGCTAAAGAGGAGCGCGATTTACAAGTTCAAGTAAAAACAAAATATCCGTTAGCCAATATTGAATGGTCCGCAAGTAAGTTAAATGCCCAAGGCGGGCAAATAAAACATCATGGTGGAACTCACTACACCGTGATTTTGCCTCAATATCAAATTGGTGCAATTGAGAAAAATAGCTATATCATTAGTGCTGTTGCCATTGATACCCATGGCAATCGTTCAGCGCCTGTTCAAACAACGGTTATTGTAGATAAATCGTTAATCAATACGCGTAATAGCCTATTTTCACCTAAACAGAGCCAACTATTCGCTAACGGTGAAGCAACCCAAAAGTTAATATTATCCATCGTTGATAATGATAATTTACCCGTTGATATTGATAGTAAAGAAATTACTTTACAGCAACAGTCTGATACAGAAAAAGGCAATAGCCGTATTTCTACTTTCTCTCGTTTAGCTGCTGGGAAATATCAATTAACGGTTACAGCAGGAAGCATACCGGAAAAATTAACCCTAACCCCCGTATTCCGTGATAATACCTTCAACTCAGCAACCGTGACACTTATTGCCGATAATCAAACTGCCCATATTGCAAAAGGCAACCTAACGGTTACAAAAGATAACGCGCCAGCCGACGGTAAAAGTCAAAATAAAATCAAAGTACGAGTCACTGATAGCAACCACAATCCATTGGCTCATTATCCAGTCAACTTTACTGCCAGTAATGGTGCTAATGTCATTAGCTCAAGAAAAACGGATGAACAAGGTGAGATTATTGCTTCAGTGACTAATACTCAAGTAGGGAGTTCGCAGATTGGTGTACAAGTAAAAGGGATAACCTATTCGACTGAAGTCCATTTTAGTGTGGATAATGATAGCGCCTATATTCCACAACAAAACTTCACGATCACACCACCACTTTCTCTAGCCGATGGTAAAACAGAAAAAACCATTTCATTACAAGTTGTTGATAAGCAAAATAATCCGATACCCGCTACTCATGTGACATTATCGGCAGATAACCAAGCACAATTAAAACAAACCATATTAACCACAGACGAGCAAGGTAAGGCGACCACCACTATGATAAGTAAAGTCGCCGGTACGGTCACCGTGAGGGCCAAAATAAACGACAAGATGACTCACGCGACAACCCAATTTATCGCCAACCAAGCTAAGGGGGTTATTGTCTCCATAACCGCATCCTCTACAACTCATGTCGCAGATGGTCAAACCCCTGTCTTCCTTACTGCATTAGTACAAGATCAGTTTGGTAAGCCGCTCCCTCATGCACAAATTAGCTGGGAAACTGAGCACGATAAAAGTATTGTTAACATTGAACATACCACAATGACTAATGAGCAAGGGATCACCACCAACAAGTTAACCAGTACACAAGCACTCAGTGTGCGGGTAACTGCGCGTATAAATAACAATGCCTTTACTGCTGAGCCAATTACTTTTATTGCTAATGGGCAACAAGCTTTGATTAGTGAATTATTGGTTAATAAAAATCAGATTGTTGCAGATAAGCAAGATCCCGCAGAACTTACTGCAATAGTAACAGATAAACTGGGTAATCAACTTCCTGATACTATTGTTAATTGGCAAGGGAGTGCTGGTACTCAATTTGCTCAGCAACAAACTAAGACCGATGCTCAAGGTATCGCCAAAAATACGCTAACAACATCACAATCAGGTATCACAACCATCACCGCGCGATTAAATAATGGTCAACATGCACAAACTAACTTAGTTGCCGTTGCAGATCTCAAAAGTGCCACTCTCACATTAACGACATTAAATAATAAGCAATCTGCCATAGCAGATAACCAAGATAGCATTACCGTAGTAGCAAACTTAACTGATGCTTATCATAACCCATTGAAAAATATCCCTGTCTATTGGCAATCAAGTATTAATCATATTGATGAAACTACTACTCAAACAGATGAAAAAGGCAGAACGCAAGTTGTCATTTCAGGAACCAAAGCACAGCCAACAACAATTACCGCCTATTTATCAAATAAAGAGAAAAAAAGCATTCAGGTAACCTTTGTTGCGGGAGCGCCAGTGCAACAAAATAGTTATTTGACGATTGAACCACAATCTATCATTGCCGATGGTAATGCCTTTGCTGTGGGTAAAATAGACCTGCGTGATAAATTTGATAATCCGGTAATAGGTCGTAGTAACGATATTGCGTTAATTGGGGATAACAGCACCATCCAATTCAGTAAAATCACAGAAACGGCTAACGGCAATTATCAAGCTCATATTAGAGGTACAAAAGCGGGACTCAGTCAAATTACCGCCACTATTGATAGTATTACGGTAACGCAATCTTTAGGATTTTTAACAGATAATAAAACAGTCAAGATCCACTCCGTTAAGGTTATGGCACCTTATACCGTAACAGCGAATGGTAAAGACAAAGTCATTATTCAAGCACAAATCACCGATAAACATAACAATCCAGTATCAAAAGGCGTTACTGTCGGTTGGATAAGTGATCTCGGTAAGCTTGCAGCACCATTAAGCATGACCAATAAGCAAGGAATAGCTGAAATTACCCTCTCAAGTACTCAGGCAGGAAAAGCGAAAGTAACGGCAGTGCTCAATAACCAACAATCTGTCAATGCTGATCACATTGTCACCTTTACGGAAGGTGATATTTCGGCCTCTCTTTCTACTGTTGCCATATTCCCTGACACTATTGTAGCAGGGGCAAATAAAGCGACCGTAACAATAACCTTAAAGGATAAAGAAGGTAATTTATTGCCCAACTTAGCCAATAAAATCACCTTAACGCCGCAGACTAATTTACAAACAACGATTACGCCCTTTAAAGAGAAACAAAAAGGCATTTATCAAGCCCAAGTGAGCGCATTAAAAACCGGAAAAACCTCGTTATCGGCTCACGTTGCTCCATTAGCAATAAAACAATCCGTTTCTTTAACGGTGCTCCCTAATAACACAACAGCAAAGGTGAAAAACTTTACTATTAGCAATATGCAACCACATGCTGGGGAGTCTATTACTTATAAAGCCTATTTAGTTGATAACCATGATAATCCTGTCGGTATGGGTGTACCTGTCGCTTGGTCAACGAATGAAGGTAGTCAACTCGAAACACCATTAACTTTTACAGATGATAATGGTGTAGCAATAGTTGGATTATCTCGACGCTCTGTCGGTGTTGCCAAAGTCAGCGCAATATTAGCAACAGGTACTTATATAGCAGATGATGTTCACTTTTTAACGGGTCACATTGATGAAACGATGTCAGAACTGTCGTTGAACCCGAGTCAAATCATTGCTAATGGCAAAGATAAGGCATTATTGACATTTGTTATTAAAGATAAAAATGGAAATATCATCCCCAACCAACAAGTAAGCGGATTTTCTAAAAATCCAACCATCAAATTTAGTCAAGCACAACAAATATCACCGGGACGCTATGAGATTGAAATAACAGGAACTCAATCGGGCACAGCACAGATTGGTGTTATGGTAAATGGCACCCATTTCAAAAAACAAAAAATATTACAACTTAATGCCGATGTGACGACATGGAAAATACGCGCTGTTGAGGTTGATAGAACAACCATAACCGCAGGAGATAAAGGTGTTAACTACCAAGCAACTGTCGTTGATGCCAATAATAATGTATTACCTAATGTTATTGTGTCATGGAAATTACTCGGATCAGCAGATGATTATCATTACAGCACTTATACTAATGATAAGGGGATAGCAACGAATCGAGTGACTAGTCATGTCTCGGGACGCTTGAAGATGAGCGCTTATCTTGATTCTAATAATTATAAATCAACACAAGATATTACTGTAATACCGGCTGAAATAGATATTCATAAATCAACCTTTAATAGTCATCGTCGTTCTATAAATGCTGATAATAAAGATAGTACGTTATTAAGCGTAAAATTAATGGATAAATACGGTAATACCATTGATGGTAAGAATGTTGAGATTAAAACTATCAGTGGTAAGCCTAATTTTAGTGACAATCCATTAAAGTCAGTGGGCAATGGTGAATATCAAACAAATGTTACAGCAAATACGATGTCCGATATTATCTTAACCGCTCAAGCTGAAACAATAACTATCGCAGAGCCATTGACGATTAAAGTGGCTATCCCTAAATCTGAAATTACCTTTGAGAAACCTATCCAACAGGAAATCTACAAATCAACTGTGATTGATGCGTTAAGTTATAAAGGTGTACCACAAAATATGCAGGTAATATGGTCAAGCTCTGATCCTACTGTTGCTTCCATTGATACAACAAGTGGGCAAATCTCCATGAAAAAGGCTGGTACTACAATTATTACCTTACAAACCTTAGGTAATGAGCAATATCCATCAGCTAAAAATAGCTATCCTTTAGTGATAGAAAAAGCGCCACCCAAACTGAAAGTAACCTCTCCTCACACCATACAATCGATCTGGAATGATGGCATTACCCATCAAATAACAGCGGAATTTGATAATCCAGAGGTTAAAAATACCCCCATTCATTTCTCTAGTAGCGATACCTTGGTAGCCACCATTGATAGTAAAGGTAACTTAACCGCCATTAAACCAGGAAAAACAAAAATAGTAATACAAAGTGATGCTACAGATAAATTCCTAGCTGATAGACAAACTGTAGACTATCAGCAAGAAAAAGCTGCACTAAGTTATTATTTTAAAAAGAATTATATTGTATTAACACCTGATTCTGCTGCAGATAAATTATTGATGGCTCAAAGCCCTACGCCAGATGTCCCCGTTGAAGCGAATGCAACTTGGTATAGTAGTCAACCTAACATAGTTGAAATCACCCCAGATGGGATTATCAAAAACCTTAATATTGGGCAAACAACATTAACACTTGAGGTGAAAAATAATAATTATTTTCAAGATCATGAGCAAAGCTATAACGTCATTATACAAGCATCGCCTCGCATCAAAATTAACTCATTTGAGTTTCTATCTGCGGGAGAGAGCAAATCAAATACACATTTGGATGATTTAACTTGGCAACCTTTATACACTTCAGACGATCAGTTTATTGTTAAATGGTCTTCATCAGACACACCTAAAGCGATTAACTTCGAGTTATTTGATGAAAACGGCACTTCTATCGCCTTAGAAGAAAGACAAAACTATGCACCTAAATATAATATACATGACCCAGTAAAAATTCAGGTACCGAAACAATATCTAACCAGTCCAAAACAATTAACACTAGAAGTCACAACCTTTGATAGTAATAATCAGCCTTATGTCGATCCTAAAAAGTATAAAATTAATATTGACTATTTTCCTGCCAATAACGCATATAAAATAATCTCTCTTGATTATAATTCTAAATTTATCTATACAGATACAGGTACCCTTGCTTCATCTTGTCAAAATGGTTGGTCAACCACTACAACACATCTTATTTTAACGCCAAGATTAGTATTTAAAGGTGAGCCGAAAAAGTTACTTTATCCCATTTATATTACTACGGAATTATATGATGTAACATTAAATCCATCGGATAAACTCATCGGACATATTAATGAGAAATTAACTTATCCAGATAAGATTATATTTAGCGAGCATTCTAAAAAAATAGCTGAAATATCGCCGACATCAGCACACTACGCATTAGACGAAGAATGTAGAATTAATGATTCTGGTCATGGTACGTTAAAAGCAAATATAACCATAGGTAACAGATCCAGTTATCTTAAAAAAGAATTTCATTGGGATGGCCAAATAGGGGGATATTTTTAAAGACCGGGTGCTTGTACCACATATCTCACAACTTGAACAAAAATTGGGGGGAGGAAACCTCCCCCATCAAGCTATTGATGACACATCAAAATAGCTTGAACGACCATGTTTCCGTTACTAATGTTAAGCGAACATAATCGTTCACCGACAATTAAAGCAAACATAAGTACCGTCACACAGACAACCGTAATGCCAAATAAGGTTATTTTCGTCAATTTGATTGACTCCTTTTAATAAAGGAGGCAGAATCAAGTTGTTGAGCTTTGAGACTGCCTCGGATTTTATGAAAATAAAATTCGGGGCTTTTGTCTTTTTGGCTCTAGCGCAATGCTTGAACCAAAACGATCCAAGCACCCACCGCTATAGTAGCAGAATTTTCCCTCACCTCTATACCTTACTGGTAGTATTTTTTTAAAATTAATCAAATTAAAACAACATGTTACATGAATAACTAATAAATATTCTTGTTGACACTGACATCTAAAAAAGACAAAATCAATCCGCTAAAACAAAGAAATTTACTTATTTTATTTTCTTGCCTCCATTCTTGAAAAAAGATCTGCACCCACCTCTTTGTTTTGCACTCGCCCTACATGTCGTTATGTGGGGCTTTCTTTTTTCTATTACATAGAAAAAAAGAAAAATCCCGAATAGGTAATTAATACCTATTCGGGATTGTTATAACAACAACTAAAAAATTAAGATTTTTTTATCTTTGCATGCATCTCTTGGACTGAAATAACATCAATAGTAGGATCAGCACTCAATGACAGTGTTGTCGCAAATCCGCCATTTAATGTAGTGTCATAGTGAACTTTATATTGTAATGCACTACGGCGGATCAGTTTTGAATCCTCAATAGCTTGGCGACCGGCAGTCGTATTGACAATATAGTCATACTCACCATTTTTAATTCTATCTTGAATATGAGGTCGCCCTTCATGCACTTTATTCACTAGGCGAGGATTGATACCGGCTTCCCCCAAGACAATGGCAGTACCATGTGTTGCATCTAACTCAAAACCATTTTTCAATAGCTTAGTTGCTAAATCAACGACACGCTTTTTATCACCTTCGCGAACCGAAAGTAGCGCTCTTCCTTTTTTCTTCATGGTGGAATTGCTACCTAACATCGCTTTAGCAAAAGCTTGTGCAAAAGTAGCACCAACCCCCATCACTTCACCGGTAGATCGCATTTCAGGCCCTAAAATAGGATCGACACCTGAGAATTTATTAAAGGGAAGTACCACCTCTTTAACCGAGTAGTAAGGAGGGATCACCTCTTTGGTAACGCCTTGCTGTTCAAGACTTTGTCCTATCATCACTCGAGCAGCAACTTTTGCTAATGGCACACCGGTTGCTTTAGAGACAAAAGGCACTGTACGTGCGGCACGAGGATTCACTTCGATAAGATAAACATCATTACCTTTCACCGCAAACTGTACGTTCATCAACCCTTTAACGCCTAATTCAAAAGCGAGTTCACGTACTTGCTTGCGCATTATATCTTGAATATCTTGGCTTAAAGTATAAGCAGGTAGAGAGCAAGCAGAGTCTCCAGAGTGAACACCCGCTTGTTCGATATGCTCCATAATACCGCCTATCACCACTTGCTGACCGTCACAAATCGCATCAACATCTACTTCAATGGCATCATCTAGGAATCGGTCTAACAGTACGGGAGCATCATTAGAAACACTGACCGCCGTTTGGAAATAACGACGTAAATCAATTTCATCGTAAACAATTTCCATTGCTCGTCCACCAAGGACATAAGATGGACGTACCACCAGCGGGTAACCAATAGATTTTGCCTTCTCTACCGCTTCTTCTAATGTCGTCACTGTGGCATTTTCTGGTTGTTTTAACCCTAACTTATCCACGGCTTTTTGGAAACGTTCTCTGTCTTCTGCCTTATCGATTGCATCAGGACTGGTGCCGATAACAGGCACCCCTTCAGCTTCTAAAGCTCTTGCTAATTTTAATGGCGTTTGACCACCATATTGCACAATCACGCCTTGTGGTTTTTCGATCCGTACAATTTCTAATACATCTTCAAGGGTGACTGGCTCAAAATAAAGTCTATCGGAGGTATCATAATCCGTTGAAACCGTTTCTGGATTACAATTGACCATAATGGTTTCATACCCATCTTCCCGTAATGCTAGAGCGGCATGAACACAACAATAATCAAACTCTATCCCCTGACCAATACGATTTGGACCACCACCTAAGACCATCACTTTAGGTTTGTCTTGATTTGGATCCGACTCACACTCTTCTTCATAAGTGGAGTACATATAAGCGGTATCCGTAGCAAATTCTGCCGCACAAGTATCAACCCGTTTATAAACTGGGTGTAATTGATATTGTTCTCTTAATTGGCGAATGGTTTGCTCTTTCACATTCAAGATATTAGCTAGGCGCGCATCAGCAAAACCTTTACGTTTTAATTGACGCAAGAAATCAGCATTTAGACCAGCTAAACCAAGTTGTGCCACTTGCTCTTCTAGGCGAACAATCTCTTCTATTTGCACTAAGAACCAACGATCGATATTGGTGAGATTAAACACCCCATCAACCGACATTCCAGCGCGGAAAGCATCCGCGATATACCAAATGCGATCCGATCCGGCTTCTTTTAATTCACGACGAATTTTGGTGAGCGCTTCAGGATCGTCGAGGTTTACTTTAGGATCAAACCCAGTTGCACCAACCTCTAGTCCGCGTAATGCTTTTTGCATTGACTCTTGTTGAGTGCGCCCAATAGCCATCACCTCACCAACAGATTTCATTTGCGTGGTTAAACGGTCATTGGTACCGGCAAATTTTTCAAAGTTAAAGCGAGGGATTTTAGTCACTACATAATCAATAGAAGGTTCAAAAGAGGCTGGGGTTCTTCCTCCAGTGATATCATTCATCAACTCATCGAGGGTATAACCTACTGCAAGTTTTGCCGCGACTTTTGCAATTGGGAAACCTGTTGCTTTTGACGCTAATGCTGATGAGCGAGAAACACGAGGGTTCATTTCAATAACTATTAAACGCCCTGTTTTAGGATCAACGGCAAATTGCACATTGGAGCCACCGGTTTCAACCCCAATCTCGCGTAATACGGCCATCGAGGCATTACGCATAATTTGATATTCTTTGTCTGTTAGCGTTTGCGCTGGAGCAACCGTGATAGAGTCACCAGTATGAATACCCATCGCATCAAAGTTTTCAATGGAGCAAACGATAATACAGTTATCATTTTTATCGCGCACCACTTCCATTTCATACTCTTTCCAGCCAATTAATGATTCATCAATTAATAGTTCATTGGTCGGTGATAAATCTAAACCTCGAGTACAAATTTCTTCAAATTCTTCACGATTATAGGCGATCCCGCCCCCTGTTCCCCCCATAGTAAATGAAGGGCGAATAATACAAGGGAAACCCACTTGGTCAGCCACTGCAAATGCTTCGTCCATAGTATGAGCGATGCCTGAACGAGCCGTATCCAGACCAATTTTTTTCATCGCTTTATCAAAGCGTTGTCTATCTTCCGCTTTATCAATAGCATCAGCCGTTGCACCTATCATTGTTACGCCAAATTCAGCTAACACCCCTTGACGCTCTAATTCTAAGGCACAGTTTAATGCCGTTTGTCCGCCCATTGTCGGTAATATGGCATCAGGGCGCTCTTTCTCAATAATCTTTCTGACCACTTGCCAATGAATAGGCTCAATATAAGTGGCATCTGCCATTTCAGGATCTGTCATAATGGTAGCAGGATTTGAATTTACCAAAACAACACGATATCCCTCTTCGCGCAGTGCCTTACACGCTTGTGCGCCTGAATAGTCAAATTCACACGCTTGACCAATCACAATCGGGCCTGCACCTAAAATCAGGATTGTTTTAATATCTGTTCTTTTAGCCATTTTTTCACTCCTGATTTATTTGTTTGTCACTGATTGCAGGTTTTGACGATATTGCTCAATAAGTTCAATAAAGTGATCAAAAAGCGGTGCCGCATCATGAGGCCCTGGGCTCGCTTCTGGGTGACCTTGGAAACTAAATGCAGCTTTATCTGTGCGATGAATACCTTGTAGCGAACCATCAAATAGTGATTTATGTGTCACCCTTAAACAATCAGGTAACGATACTTCATCAACAGCAAAGCCGTGGTTTTGGGCGGTGATCATCACACTGTTATTATCTAAATCTTTAACGGGATGATTGCCACCATGATGACCAAATTTCATTTTTACGGTTTTTGCACCACTCGCCAAGGCTAATAATTGGTGCCCTAAGCAGATACCAAATACTGGAATATCGGTAGTTAAGAAAGTTTGGATGGCGTCAATTGCATAATCACAGGGCTCTGGATCCCCCGGACCATTAGAGAGAAAAATGCCATCAGGTGAGAGCGCTAACACTTCTTGGGCTAAGGTTTGTGCTGGAACCACTGTTACTCGACAGCCTCTATCCACCAGCATACGTAAAATATTACGTTTCACACCAAAATCATAGGCCACCACATGTAAAGGGAGATCTTGTGGTGATTTAGTGGCGGGCAACTCCCCTTTTAATGTCCAACTGCCTTGTGTCCATTGATAAGGTTGTTTCACTGTCACCGTTTTCGCCAAATCCATTCCTTTTAATCCTGGAAACGCTTTCGCTTTTTCAAGCGCTTGTTTAGCATCAAGATGAGTGCCTGCGATAATACAACCGTTTTGTGCGCCTTTTTCTCTCAATAATCGCGTCAATTTACGTGTATCAATATCAGCTATCGCCACAATCTGATGACGTTTAAGGTAATCGGCTAAGCTCTCTTCGGCACGATAATTACTCATCACTAGGGGTAAATCGCGAATAATTAACCCTTGAGCATGGATAGTTGCTGATTCTTCATCTGAGGAATTAACGCCGGTATTGCCAATATGAGGATAGGTGAGAGTAACAATTTGTTGGGAGTAAGAAGGGTCGGTTAATATTTCTTGGTAACCGGTCATGGAAGTATTAAAAACGACTTCACCGATAGCAGCGCCTTCTGCGCCTATCGACCTGCCGTGGAATTCGGTCCCATCTTCTAGAACCAGTATAGCTGATTTAATCAAAACGCCCTCCAGAGAATAATAAATCACATTTCATGCATATTAATTCAGATTTAAGACTCTAAATCAATGCCAAAAACATAAATTTGGGCAAATTTTTGGCAAATTGGGCGCATTCTAAAGATCCCATGAGCAGATGTCTAGAAAAAACACTCTTTTAATTAAAAAAATATCAATCATTAGCAATTTAATCAGCTAAGTGACAATTTCCATCACCCATCTTACAAATTTAACCGTTTGCTTACCAAGATATTTTAAAAAGATGATAAAAAAAAGAAAAAAAGAGACTTAAGCGAAATTTTAACTATAAAAACGGAAGAAAACAAAGGAAATTATTAAAAAATAAAAACAACAAACAAAAACTATACAAACAACAATAAAAACCCATAAATAATATAAATAATCATGGGTTTTCAAGGAATTAAATATAAAACAAAATCATAATTCTTCTAAAGAAAGCACATCTTTCATATTATAAAGACCAGATTTTTTTTCACTTAGCCAAATAGCTGACTTAACTGCGCCATTTGCGAAGGTCATTCGACTCGATGCCTTATGGCTAATCTCTACTCGCTCACCAATATCTGCAAAAATAGCAGTGTGTTCACCCACAATATCCCCTGCACGAATAGTCGCAAAGCCAATACTGCGAGGATCACGTTCTCCTGTATGTCCAACTCGTTGATAAACCGCACAATCTTTCAGATCACGACCTAAAGTCTCTGCAATCGACTCGCCCATCGCTAAGGCCGTACCAGATGGTGCATCAACCTTATGACGATGGTGAGCTTCTACAATTTCAATATCACTATAAGATCCCATCACTTTAGCTGCCTTTTCTAATAATTTAAGCACTAAATTAACGCCAACACTAAAGTTAGCAGCAAAGACAATAGGAATAGTTTGTGCAGCACAATTAATGGCTTTTTTACCTTCTTCATCAAAACCGGTAGTTCCAATAATCATGCCTTTATGATGCTCAACACAAAATGCCAGATGGGACAACGTACCCTCTGGACGCGTAAAATCGATTAAAATATCAAATTGCCCGACTTGAGCTAATAAATTATCAGTAACAGTGATACCGATATGACCAATTCCCGCTAACTCTCCTGCATCAGCCCCTATCAATGAAGAATTAGTACGTTCAAAAGCAGCACCTAATACCACACCTTGTTGCTGATTAATCGCTTGGATCAGCTGGCGCCCCATACGCCCTCCAGCCCCCACTACCGCAAGACGAAGTTCTGTTGCAGACATAATCTATGTTCTCCTTAGTAACACTTATGATCTTTATTAATACTTTACAGATTAACGATGTCATTCGTTTGATGCCAGCATTTAACGACGATAATAAGAAAAACGAACAAAAGGATAGAGATCATCAGCAAAAGCGATGAACCGCATGATTATTCATTAAATTTTACGATTTATAAAAAAGGAGATAAAAAAAGCAGAGCCTTGGCTCTGCTTGGTAAATTAAATGTTTATAGCTATTGTTATTATTCGACTACTTTATAGTCAAGACGTAACTCTTTTGGCACTTCAAAAACAATGTTTTCTTCTCTGCCAGATAGCTCAATCACTTCTTCTGCACCAAAGGCCTTTAATCGTGCTAAGACTTGTTGAACTAAAATATCTGGTGCTGATGCTCCTGCTGTCACCCCAACAATATTGGCATGGCTTACCCATATTTCATCAATATCTTCAGCACTATCGATTAAATAAGAGGGTTTGCCTGCACGTTGTGCAAGCTCTGCTAATCGATTTGAGTTAGATGAGTTTTTAGAGCCAACAACAAACACGACATCGGCACGCTCTGCAAGCTCTCGAGCAGCTTCTTGACGATTGGTTGTCGCATAGCAGATATCATCTTTACGAGGCCCGATGATTTTAGGGAATCGCTTATTTAAGGCATCAATCACTTCGGAAGTATCATCGACTGATAATGTGGTTTGTGTCATAAAGCAAAGATTATATTCATCTTTCACTTTTAGTTTCCATACATCATCTGGCGATTCAACCAAATACATTCCCCCTTCTGGGTTATTGTATTGCCCCATCGTCCCTTCAACTTCTGGGTGTCCGGCATGGCCAATTAAAATGGCCTCTTTACCTTTACGGCTCGCCCTTGCGACTTCCATATGTACTTTGGTCACTAAAGGACAAGTGGCATCAAAAAGCATCGTTAAATTACGAGAGCGTGCCTCTTGGCGAATAGCTTGAGAAACACCGTGTGCTGAGAAGATCAAAATAGCGTTATCCGGCACTTCGGAGATTTCTTCAATAAAAATAGCACCACGTTCGCGTAAATCATTGACTACATAGCGATTATGAACCACTTCGTGGCGTACATAAATTGGCGCGCCATAGATTTCTAATGCACGTTCAACAATGCTGATAGCTCGGTCAACACCCGCACAAAAGCCTCGTGGGTTAGCCAGCAATATTTGCATTTGTTGTTTCCTCCTGTGGATCAATACTGACGACTTCAATATCAAATGTGACATCTTGTAACGCTAATGGATGATTAAAATCGACAGTAACAGAATCTTCCGTCACTTCCTGCACAATTCCTGGCATTTCATTACCATTCATTGCCGTAAACAGCATAATGGTACCTGTTTCAGGAATACCGGATTGCGCAAAATCAGAAGGCATAAAGTATTGAATAAGATCAGGATTATATTTACCAAAAATATGCTCCCCCGCAAGCGTGAAGGTTTTCTTTTCCCCTTCTTTAAGTCCTACCAACTCTGCTTCTAAAGCAGGCGATAAGCTTTCATCACCAAGACGAAATAACGCCGGTTTTCCATGTGCTTGTGTAGATTCAGCAACAGAGCCGTCTGCCAATTTTAAGGTGAAATTCAGCAATACCGCACTATTATTGAGGATCTGCATACTCATACTAATACCTTCTATTAAGCGTAACCCCCGCCATTAGGCAGGGGTTATTTTAGTTAACTGATCTGTCAGATTACTTCTGCTTGTTGGCTTCTTGTGGGCTAGCATTCTTATCAGGGAAAAAGCTCTCAATGATAATTAAACCTGCACCAAGACAAATAGACACATCAGCAATATTAAAAGTAGGCCAATGCCAATCACCGACATAAAAGTCCAGAAAATCGATGACAAATCCATGGATCAGACGATCAGAAAGATTACCCAATGCTCCGCCTATAATAAGCGCATAAGCAATATTACTTAGCTTGGCACTCGCTTTATTTTTATACATCATCACCACTAAGACAATGCAGATTGCCAGTGCGATTAATGCAAAAAACCAACGTTGCCATCCGCCTTTATCGGCTAAAAAGCTAAAAGCTGCGCCATAGTTATGAGCATAAGTGAAGTTGAAAAAAGGCATGACAGCCACAGATTCATACAGACGGAATGTCTGCATGAAATACTGTTTTGTACCTAAGTCCAACACCACTACAGCAATAGCCAACCAGAGCCAGCGTAAACCTGTAGAGCAAAGTGTTTTCTTCATCAATTAAGCAAACTTACGTTCTTCACCGTTACCGGCTACGTTAGTAACACAGCGACCACATAAATCAGCGTGTTCCGCCACTTGACCAATGTCAGTTGCATAGTGCCAGCAACGTGGACATTTTTCACCTTGCGCTTTACTCAAGACAATTTTCAGCCCCGCCATATCAGATGCTAACGCGTTTTCTGGCGCATCATGAATATCAGCAACGGTCGCTTGAGAGGTAAGTAAAACAAAACGCAATTCGTTTCCTAATGCATTCAGTTTTTCCGCTAAGGCTTTATCCGCATACAGTGTTACTGCCGCTTCTAAAGAGCCACGTAGTTGCTTATCGGTACGAGCTTGCTCTAACACCTTATTGACTTCACTACGAACGGCTAATAATTCCGCCCAGTACTCATCATTTAAGGTTTCAGATGCCTCTAAACCAAATAAATCTGTGTACCATTCTTGAGTGAACACAAATTTCGCACGCTCACCCGGTAACTGTGCCCAAATCTCATCCGCAGTGAACGACATAATTGGTGCCATCCAACGTACTAATGCTTCGATAATATGGTATAGCGCAGTTTGACAACTACGGCGAGCAACACTGTCGCTTTTCGCAGTGTATTGTCTGTCTTTAATGATATCTAGATAGAAAGATCCCATTTCTACTGAGCAGAACTGCATTAGACGCTGAATAACATTATGGAAATCGTAGTTTTCATAATGCTTGAGGATATCTTCCTGTGCCGCTTTCGCACGACCGACCGCCCAACGATCAAGTATTACCATCTCTTCAGGTTTAACTTGATGTTTAGCTGGATCAAAGCCATTTAAGTTCGCTAAGAAGAAACGCGCTGTATTACGAATACGACGATAAGTATCAGCAGAACGTTTTAAGATCTCATCGGAAACCGCAATTTCACCCGTATAATCGGTGGAGGCAACCCATAAACGTAAAATATCCGCACCCAGTTTGTTCATTACATCTTGAGGGCTAACAGTATTACCAATGGATTTCGACATTTTACGGCCTTGTCCATCTACGGTAAAACCGTGTGTTAATACTTCACGATAAGGCGCTTTGCCTTTAATTGCCGTTGAAATCATAAGAGAAGACATAAACCAACCACGATGTTGGTCTGAACCTTCTAAATAGAGATCAGCTGAATTACCATGGAATTCAGGACGAGCATCAACTACGGTTGAGTGCGTTGATCCTGAATCAAACCAAACATCAAGTGTGTCAGGTGTTTTCATGTAGTCATCAGCTTCATCACCCAACAGTTCGCGGATATCTAAGTCCCACCAAGCTTGAATACCACTCACTTCTACACGCTTAGCGACTTCTTCCATTAACTCTAGAGTACGAGGATGAGGCTCTTGTGTTTCTTTATGCACAAACAGCGACATTGGTGTTCCCCAAGTACGCTGACGAGAAATACACCAGTCAGGACGGTTTTCCACCATTGACTCAATACGTGCTTGGCCCCAATCAGGGATCCATTTAACACCTTTGATCTCTTTTAAGGATTGTTGACGTAATCCATTTTTATCCATACCGATAAACCATTGTGGAGTGGCACGGAAGATAACCGGTGTTTTATGTCGCCAACAGCAAGGATAACTATGTTGCATTGCTTCATGATGTAATAGAGCACCCTTTTCTTTTAGTAACTCAACAATCACATCATTAGCTTTAAAAACAAACACACCATCTAAGGTCGGATACGTATTAGGAAGATAACAACCATTAGGTCCAACCGGATTAGCCACTTCTAAACCATATTTTTGACCAATAACAAAGTCATCAGGACCATGACCCGGCGCGGTATGAACAGCCCCTGTACCGGCATCTAATGTAACGTGATCGCCTAAAATGGCTGGCACATCAAAGCCCATAAATGGGTGATTGAAGCGCAATAATTCTAAATCACTACCTTTACATTCACCTAAAACAGCCCAGTCTGTGACACCGATACGTTTCATAACGTGTTCAACTAAGTCTGCCGCTAAAATGACGCACTCATCATTAAATGAAACTAATGCGTAATTAAATTCGCCATTTAATGCAATTGCACGGTTAGCAGGTAATGTCCATGGTGTGGTAGTCCAAATAACTAAAGAAATAGGTTTATCAGTGACGACACCAAATTTAGCCGCTACAGCGTTTGAATCAACCGCACGGAAACGCACATCGATAGAAGGAGAGGTTTTATCGTAATATTCCACTTCCGCTTCAGCTAGCGATGAACCACAAGCCGTACACCAGTGAACAGGTTTTGCCCCTTTTAATAGGTGACCATTAGCGATAATACGCGCTAATGCACGAATAGTATTGGCTTCCGTTTTGTAGTCCATAGTGAGATAAGGTTTGTCCCAATCTCCTAGCACACCTAAACGAATAAAATCTTTTTTCTGCGCCTCTATTTGCTCATAAGCATATTTACGGCACTCCTCGCGGAATTGAGCTGCAGAGACTTTTTCTCCTGGTTTACCTACAATTTGTTCAACTTTTAATTCAATAGGTAATCCGTGACAATCCCATCCTGGAATGTACGGAGAATCAAAGCCTGACAGCCCTTTGGATTTAATAATAATATCTTTGAGAATTTTGTTTACTGAGTGACCAATATGAATATTGCCGTTGGCATAAGGAGGGCCATCATGCAAAATAAATGTTTTCTTACCACTTTTAGCTTGACGAATAGCTTGATACAAACCTTCTTTGTACCAACGTGATAACATTTCTGGTTCGCGCTTTGCTAAATCCCCGCGCATAGGGAACCCTGTTTCTGGTAAGTTCAGGGTATTTTTATAGTCACTCATTCGATTCTCAGTTCCAAGTTTCCGCTAGTTTATGACTCCGACCGCTGCAATAAAAAATCCCTAGCAGCAGCCACATCATTTGCGATTTGCTGTTTCAACGCATCCAATGATGCAAATCGCTGTTCATTACGTAATTTCTTTCGTAACACAACATCAATACGACGTCCATATAAATCCATATTAACGTCGATTAAATGAACTTCTAATTGTACACCCTTACCTTTTACGGTAGGACGACTGCCAATATTAGCCACCCCCGCTAAAGGCGATTGATGGTCGGCTAAATAAACATCAACCGCATAAACACCAGCAACAGGTGCCACTAAGCGTTTCATGGGAATATTGGCGGTTGGAAAACCAATAGTTCTGCCTAATTGATTACCATGTACCACGCGTCCACAAACGCTATAAGGGTGCCCAAGCAATGATTCAGCTAATGCTAAATCGTCATTGAATAAGGCTTCTCGTACCGCCGTACTGCTAATACGTAATCCTTTGTCACAATAACTTTCGGTATTTGCCACCTCAAATCCGTATCGAGCACCGGCTTGTTGTAAAAAATGAAAATCACCTGCTCTATTTTTACCAAAACGAAAATCATCGCCAATGGCTAAAAACTTCACACCTAATTTATCAACTAAGAGTGATGAAACAAACTCTTCCGGTGTTTGTGCCGCAAATTGCTTATCAAATTTGACACATAACAGGTAATCAATACCACACTCTGCCAAATATTTTATCTTATCGCGTAGGCGCGTTAGACGAGCAGGTGCTTTCTCTGGCAAAAAAAACTCCAGAGGTTGAGGTTCAAATGTCATCACAACAGTAGGTAGGCCACGACGTGATGCTTCTTGCTTCAAGTGTTTTAATAATGCCTGATGACCGCGATGGACACCATCAAAATTGCCAATTGTTAGAACACAACCATGATGTTGTGCTCGAATATTCTGTATACCGCGAATTAGCTCCATAACTGGCTCAATACCGTGGAAATAATTGGATTATACCTTGTCAAAGGCTCGAGAGTAACCCAATATATCAATGTTTATTGGTGAGTAATATCTTGCTTTGTCAATTCACTATGATTGTTAAATTAACATGCTCACTGCTAACAAAAAATAAACGATTACTCACTTGTTGGTTATAAAATCGCACAAAATCAACCGTAGATCCGCTTAGAATCTATTATTTATTACTCATATACACGATTTTGATGATTTTTTCACTCAAAAGACTGTATTCTACCCGTCTTAACTGATAAAATCTTGCGCCATCACAACGAAACCAGTGTCGCGTACAACGACGCTAATTTTGTATAAATCCATTGACAAACTTAGGTTGAAAAGGCATATTCCTTCACCTTTGTATTGTCCTCGCTAGAATATATTTGGGAGTTGGAACTTGGCTAATATCAAATCAGCTAAGAAACGTGCGGTTCAGTCTGAAAAGCGTCGTCAGCACAACGCAAGCCGTCGTTCAATGATGCGTACTTACATCAAAAAAGTATACGCAGCAGTTGCTTCTGGTGATAAAGAAGCAGCACAAAAAGCATTTAATGACATGCAACCAATTGTTGACCGTCAGGCAACTAAAGGCTTAATTCATAAGAATAAAGCAGCACGTCATAAAGCTAATCTGCAAGCACAAATCAAAGCAATGTAATTATTGTTTTTTGTGTTTAAAAAACCGGCTTAGGCCGGTTTTTTTACATTCTGTCTATGCAAACTCTACGTATTTCATTCGTTATTGGCTTTCTTTTCACCACTAAACAAAGCTGAAAAATCGGTATTACATACACGTTGTACTGCCGGATGCTGGATCATACGTTCAGCAAAAATAACGTAATACTCTTCTTTTACCGAGTCTAATGTGCCTATTTCCTCAATATTACTTTGGACAAATGTCTCATTGGTATAAATAGAAGGTGCAACAAAGATAGCATTATGATTTAAACCAAATGCTTTCATTAATGCGGCATCATCAAATTCACCTAAAATTTCTACTTGAAGATTTTTATTGCGTATCCAAGTTAACAAATGACGACCTAACATAGAGCGTCGACCAGGGATAAGCAATTTTCTATCTTCTAAACATTCTGGAAATGGCTTTTCTGGTATTGGCTGACTGCAGAAAAAACTGACACTACACTCACCCAATTTAACAGAGAACAGCCCCTCTTGTTGTGAGGAATCTACGGGACAATCAGATAAAATCATATCTAACTTATGCTGACTTAATTGCTCTAACAACAATTCGTGAGTCGATTCAAAACAGCGTAAATGTATTTGTTCATGATCAATAACCGCCGTTTCTAATACACGACTAACAAGTTGTTTGGATAGCGCATCGGCAACCCCAACATCAAATAACAGGTTAGATTCTCGACTATAGTTGACAATATCTAGCATCTCTTGGCTCAGCATAAACATTTTATCGGCATAGCGAAAAATAAGCTGACCTAATTCAGAGGGAACTAATCCGCGCCCTTGACGCTTGAATAATTTCCCCCCTAATCTTTCTTCTAATGCTTTAATTTGCCCTGTAATTGTCTGAGGTGTCAGATACAGCGCTTCCGCAGCCCCTACAACAGAGCCTTCTTTACACACATGCCAAAAATAATAAAGATGATTAAAATTGAGATGTGACACACGCATAGTGATTTTCCTTTCAACTTCTGTGATCTCATCACACAGACTTCGTTAACAACGCATTAGCGATTGGTGTTCCTTTCTCCAATCCTCATAAAAACACCTACGGCACAATACAAGGTATTGCGCCGTAGGTTTATGTTTATAGCTCGGTTTTTATTGTGTTTAGAAAACGAGTTCCCTACTCAATTTCGCTATTTTTGCTTCTGCTTCAACTTCGGTAAAACAGAGTTAAGCAATAAATATCCCACAACAGCAGCCATGGTGGAGCCAACTAAAATACCCAGTTTAGAGTATGTATTATAGGCTTCTATAGCACCTTCAAACGCAAGACCTGCGATAAAGATAGACATAGTAAAACCGATACCACATAAAACAGAAACGGCAAATATTTGCTTAAGATTAATCGCATCTGGCAATTTTGCAATCCCTAGTTTTACCGAAACCCAACTAAAGAGAAAAATCCCAATCGGCTTACCTAAGAAAAGCCCTAACGCAATACCAACGGGTAAGGTCGATAACATGCCATCAAGGGTAACGCCATTTAAAGAAACCCCCGCATTACTAAAAGCAAATAGCGGTAATATTAAGTAGGCAACCCACGGGTGTAAAACATGCTCTAACTCTTCCGACGGTGAAGCCCCCTCTTTATCTCTTAATGGGATCAGGAATCCAACAATCACTCCCGCTATTGTGGCATGTATACCTGATTTCAAAATACACACCCACAAAATAAAGCCTAGGACTAAGTAAACTGCTGTATTACTCACTTTACGCCAATTAAGAATAAACAACATGATGGTGATTAGCGCTGCCAATAATAACGGGACTAATGCCACACTCTTAGAGTAAAAGAGAGCAATAATCACAATGACACCAAGATCATCAATAATGGCTAGCGCTAATAAAAAGACTTTCAATTCCACAGGAACGCGACGCCCTAGTAACGCCATTACACCTAGAGCAAAAGCAATATCTGTTGCTGCCGGAATAGCCCATCCTTGTTGACCAATCGCATCGCCATGATTAAAAAATAGATAAATCAAAGCAGGTGCTAACATTCCTCCTACTGCTGCAATTGCAGGAAAAATAGCGCGATCACGTTGCGCTAATGAACCTTCTTTTAGCTCCCGTTTGACTTCTAATCCTACCACTAAGAAAAAGATGGCCATGAGTGCATCGTTAACCCATAAGATCAACGGCTTATCTAGCTCTAATGCCCCAAATTTAATCATTATTGGGATAGATAAAAACTCATTATACAAAGCACTAAGAGGTGTATTCGCCATTATTAATGCGATAATAGCAGCAACAATCAGAAGAATACCGCCTGATGCCTCTAATCTTAAAAATTGTCTAATAATTGCTGTCATATTGTTAACCTAAAAATGTCTATTTGTGTTAATAATATGCTAATTATGAATTCGTAAAAAACAGATTATTTAGCAAAAATAATTCGGCTTTTTCGATCTCAATCGCTTATATCAAGAGTAAAGAAGGGATTATGTAAAAAATAATCAATAAGTAATATCACGAAAGATAAAAAACAAAAATAAAAAAAATAAAATACAACCTATTGATACAATTATTTTTTATGATAAATATAAGTAATAATTCACATTTAAAACAAGAATTGATAGAAAATAGGTAAACATTCTATTTTTTATCCATATTATTGTGACTATAGTGTGCTTTTTATTAAGAATAGTTGATAATTTACTCACAAGAATAATAAGAGGTGAAGATAATATTGTTCAACCTTTTTTGTTACCAGAGGATACCTAATGAAATAAGAGAGGAATGAGTATTGAAGATAACAGAGAATAAGTTTCTAGGTATTTTTATGAAATTAATAAGAAAAAGCCTGATAGGCAATACATTATCAGGCTTTTTGGGAATGAAGATAACGCAAAAATTATTTGGTTAAATCATCAAAGAATTTTTTTACTCCATCTAAGAAACTCTTAGAGCGCGGTGTATTTTTTTCACCACCTTTACCACCAAATGATTCACCTAGCTGTTCCATAAGCTGCTTTTGTTTTTCATTCAGTTTCACTGGCGTTTCAACAACAACACGGCACATTAAATCACCGACACCATGGCTACGTACAGATTTAACACCTTTGCCTTTCATGCGGAACATTTTGCCAGTTTGTGTTTCTGCTGGAATTTTTAGTTTCACACGACCATCGAGAGTTGGCACCTCAATTTCTCCCCCTAATGCTGCAACCGCAAAGTTAATAGGTACTTCGCAATAGAGGTTATTACCATCTCGTTCAAATATATGGTGCTGACGAACATGAACCTGTACATACAGATCGCCCGCCGGTGCGCCTTGCTCACCCGCTTCACCTTCACCACTTAAACGAATACGATCACCGGTATCCACTCCCGCCGGGATTTTAACTGATAAGGTTTTATAACGCTCAACACGGCCATCACCATGACATTTAGAGCAAGGCTCTTTAATTACTTTACCGCGACCATGACAAGTAGGGCATGGTTGTTGAACGGTGAAGAAACCTTGACGTAAATGAACCTGACCTGCCCCATGACATGTTGAGCAAGTTTCCGCTGATGTGCCTTCTTTTGCCCCACTACCGTGGCATTTATCACAGGTTTCTAAGGTTGGAATGCGGATCTCTTTGGTAATACCACGAACAGCTTCTTCTAGCGTTAAGTCCATGTTGTATTGCAAATCTGAGCCGCGTGCAGCACGTTGTTGACGACGACCACCACCAAAAATATCGCCAAATACATCACCAAAGATATCGCTAAAGTCAGCGCCACCAAAGCCGCCACCGCCTTGACCACCAAAACCACCTTGTTCAAAGGCAGCATGACCATATTGATCATAGGCCGCACGTTTTTGTGGATCGCTAAGAACTTCGTAAGCTTCTTTAATTTCTTTAAATTTAGATTCCGAATCTTTATCACCTTGATTACGATCTGGGTGATATTTCATCGCTAAACGCTTATAAGCACGTTTGATCTCTTTTTCATCGGCTGTTTTACTTAACCCGAGTACTTCGTAAAAATCTCTTTTCGCCATTCTGGATTACCCTTGACATAAGCACACGGGCGTAGAGTTGCCTCGACGCCCGTGTTTCGGTATCAGTAACTGTTCATCATTGAGTTACCGCGGCCCGTTAAGGGCATTATTTTTTATCTTTGCCGTCTACTTCTTCAAACTCTGCATCGACAACATCGTCATCTTTCTTCGCACCTGCATCAGTTGCATCGGCAGTATTACCTGCACCCGCTTGAGCTTGTTGTTGTGCAATTTCTAACAGAGGTTTTGAAGCTTCAACTAACGCTTGCAGTTTTGCTTCAATAGCAGCTTTATCTTCACCTTTAGAAGCAATTTCTAATTCGCTTAACGCTTTTTCGATAGCTTCTTTATCGTTAGCCGCTAATTTGTCACCCGCTTCTTCAATTTGTTTACGTGTACCGTGAACTAATTGATCTGCTTGGTTACGTGTTTGCACTAACTCTTCAAATTTACGGTCTGCTTCTGCATTAGCTTCTGCATCACGTACCATTTTTTGGATTTCTTCTTCATTTAAACCTGAAGAAGCTTTAATGGTGATATTTTGTTCACGACCACTGTTTTTATCTTTTGCAGATACATGCAAGATACCATCAGCATCGATATCAAAAGTCACTTCAATTTGTGGCATACCACGTGGTGCAGGTTGAATACCATCTAAGTTAAATTGACCCAGTGATTTGTTATCACTCGCACGTTTACGCTCACCTTGTAATACGTGAATAGTTACAGCTGATTGATTATCTTCAGCGGTAGAGAATACTTGGCTATGTTTAGTTGGGATAGTGGTATTCTTCGCAATCAGCGAAGTCATCACGCCACCCATAGTTTCAATACCTAAAGACAGTGGAGTCACGTCAAGTAACAGAACATCTTTAACATCACCAGCTAATACACCACCTTGAACAGCAGCACCCATAGCAACAGCTTCATCTGGGTTAACGTCTTTACGTGGTTCTTTACCGAAGAACTCAGCCACAGTTTTTTGTACCATAGGCATACGAGTTTGACCACCAACCAGAATAACGTCGTTTACTTCACTAACTTTCAAGCCCGCATCTTCTAATGCAACTTTTACTGGATCCATTGAACGTTTTACTAAGTCTTCAACTAAAGATTCCAGTTTTGCACGAGTCACTTTGATATTTAAGTGTTTAGGCCCTGTCGCATCAGCAGTAACATAAGGTAAGTTCACATCTGTTTGTTGAGCTGAAGATAATTCAATTTTTGCTTTTTCTGCAGCTTCTTTCAGACGTTGCATTGCCAATGGATCATTACGCAGGTCAATACCTTGTTCTTTCTTAAACTCATCAACTAAGTAGTTAATTAAACGGCTATCGAAGTCTTCACCACCTAAGTGAGTATCACCATTGGTTGACAGAACTTCATAGGTTTTTTCGCCATCAACTTCATCAATTTCGATGATAGAGATATCGAATGTACCACCACCTAAGTCATAAACAGCGATAGTGCGGTTACCCACTTCACGATCTAAACCATAAGCCAATGCCGCAGCTGTTGGTTCGTTAATAATACGTTTAACATCTAAACCCGCGATACGACCCGCATCTTTAGTTGCTTGACGTTGCGCATCATTAAAGTAAGCAGGAACTGTAATAACAGCTTCTGTAACTGGTTCACCTAAGTAATCTTCCGCTGTTTTTTTCATTTTTTTCAATACTTCAGCAGAAACTTGTGGTGGAGCCATTTTTTCGTTACGTGCTTCAACCCATGCATCACCATTATCAGCTTTAATAATTTTGTAAGGCATGATAGAAACATCACGTTGTACTTCCGCGTCTTCGAAACGACGACCGATTAAACGTTTGATGGCAAATAATGTATTTTGTGGGTTAGTCACAGCCTGACGTTTTGCCGGTTGACCAACTAGAATTTCACCATCTTGTGCATATGCAACAATCGAAGGAGTGGTACGATCGCCTTCACCGTTTTCAATAACCCGGGCATTCTTACCGTCCATTACAGCAACACAAGAGTTAGTTGTACCCAGGTCAATACCAATAATTTTACCCATTTAAACGCCTCCAAAGAGAATTCTTTATCAATTTGATTACCAATCTATATGAGGATGAATATTCATTTTTCAAGTCAAAAAATTAATGGACTCAATATCATCACAAAGCGGATAAACATCAACGCAACTCAATAGTGGTAATTGCAGTTGAAAAATAGATGGGGTCATAAATACATTCATCAAGGGGAAAAATAAAAAAAAATAGTAAAAAGATAAAAAAAAGATCTAGTAAAATAACAATATAAAAAATAAATATTATATATCAATAGGTTATAGCAAGCATTGTCTTTAACCCATTATGATGATGTAAAACAACAGCGATAATCCATTAATATAAAAAATAACCAATTGAAATATAACAGTTTCAATCAATTATTACACAAAGCGGGTTATCTCAATGATCAATAAATCATCACTCATAGGTAAAAGTAGCAGGTTGTTCTTATTTAATCTTATTAGGGCAAAACGTACTCACATTCAATATTAATAACAAAAACAACCGATGCAATGTATTAAGCAGATGTAGAACGGCGTGCTGATTTAGGTCTAAAGGCAACCACAATTTCTTCGTTAGTTTCGATATAAGGGCCATCCAATAATTGAATACAATAAGGAACACTGGCAAAAATACCACTGACAATCACCTGTCCCTCACTGTCTTTTAATCCCTCTAATGTCTCTGCGATCGCTTTAGGCTGTCCCGGTAAATTTAAAATTAAGGCTTGATTACGAATAACTCCCACTTGACGAGATAAAATCGCCGTAGGAACAAATTTCAAACTGATTTGGCGCATTTGCTCACCGAAGCCTGGCATCTCTCTATCAGCAATCGCCAATGTTGCATCAGGCGTAACATCACGACGAGCAGGCCCTGTGCCTCCCGTTGTTAAAACCAAGTGACATCCTGCTTCATCAACCAGTTCACATAATGTTTGTTCAATCATCAGTTGCTCATCGGGGATCAAACGTGATTCGATATGAAAAGGGGTTGTGATTGCTTTTTTTAGCCAAGCTTCTAAAGCGGGCAGGCCTTTATCTTCATAAACACCACTGGATGCACGATCAGAAACAGAAACCAGTCCTATACGTAATTCATTCATATCAACCTCAAATTAATCAATAACTGCCAATTAGCGTGCTGATATTAACACGAGAACACGGGTGAATTAAAAACAATCTCAGTAAAAGCTATTATGTTATTTTAGCTATAAAAAAACGGGAGTTTTATACTCCCGTTTTTTATCACATTGATGATTTAATCTTAGTCATCAAGATATTTAGCAATATAAGAAGCAGCTAAAAGTTTAGCTTCTGCTAATTGGGCAGCATTGAGGGCACGGGCGGTTCGTTTTAGCATAGCCTCATCACCTTCACCATTTTCTACAGCAACAGCAAACCATGCATAGGCTTCTTTCAAGTTACGTTTAACCCCTTTGCCATAATAATAGTTTATTGCAAGGTTATTTTGTGCCAAGCCATTACCTTGTAGCGCAGCTTTTTTATACCATTCGTTCGCTTTACGTTGATCTTTTGCTACACCATCACCTTCGTCATACATCACACCAAGGTTATTTTGCGCATCTCGATTACCTTGATTTGCCGCTTTGGTATACCAGAATACCGCTTTGCTACCATCACGCTCGACCCCTTCGCCTTCATCGTAAGAGACAGCTAAGTTGTATTGTGCATCAGCATGACCTTGCTCTGCGGCTTTAGTGTACCAAGTCACCGCTTTTTCATGATCTTGTTCGATACCAATACCTTCATCATATGAAATCGCTAAATTATACTGCGCATCGCTATCACCTTGTTCACCGGCTTTTGTATACCAATACACTGCTTTTTCATGATCTTGCTCTACTCCATCTCCTTCATCAAAAGAGACGGCCAAATTGTATTGTGCTAAAGAGAGTCCCTGAACAGCCGCTTTGTTATACCAATAAACCGCTTTTTCAGCATCACGCTCAATATCATCATTCATATCATACATTAACGCTAAATTTAATTGCGCTTCTGCATGACCTTGTTCAGCCGCTTTTGTGTACCACTCCAATGCTTTTTGTGTATTTTGTTCTACACCTTCGCCACCTTCATATTTAACACCAAGTTGATACTGAGAAGCGGCATTCCCTTCTTCCGCACTTTTTTCAATCGCAGGTAAAGAGAAGGCTGTTTTATCTTCTGACATAGCAACACTACTAAAAAAGAGCGATGCCAGTACTGTTGCCAAAACCATCTTTTTCATAATTCACCAATAATAAATAGGATGTTTTTAATAATTAATTTTTATAATTATTACCGGATAAATTATTTATTCAAATCAATTTAATCTTAAAATTATTTTAAATATTATTTTGCAATAAAAAAAAAGACAACACCCCCCTATTTAAAGTGGGTGTTGTCAGTTTTTATAAGAATTAAACGCCAGATTATAATAAATCTGCAATCATTTTTTCTAATTTTTCCTGATCAACTGCAAACTTACGAATGCCATCAGATAATTTATCAACGGCCATTGGATCAGCATTATGTTGCCAATAAAATTCAGCTTCAGTGATTGGCGCAGGACGTGATTTAACTTCACCATTAAAGGATAGTTTATGCTCTACTTCACCTTGTGCTTCTGATAACTCTTTTAATAACGCAGGAGAAATAGTTAGGCGATCACAACCTGCTAATTCTAAAATTTCACCAATATTACGGAAGCTAGCTCCCATAACGACGGTGTTATAACCATGCTCTTTATAGTAGTTATAAATTTCAGTTACAGAAATAACACCTGGATCTTCTGCTGGTGCAAACTCTTTTTTATCTGTATTGGCTTTATACCAATCCATAATACGGCCAACGAATGGAGAGATCAGGTATACACCAGCTTCTGCACATGCACGAGCTTGAGCAAAAGAGAACAGTAAAGTTAGGTTACAGTTGATACCTTCTTTTTCTAATTGCTCAGCTGCACGAATACCCTGCCATGTAGAAGCAAGTTTAATCAGGATACGATCGTTACTAATACCCGCTTCGTTATACAGTTTAATTAAACGACGCGCTTTGACGATACAGGCTTCGGTATCATAAGAAAGACGTGCGTCAACTTCTGTTGAAATACGACCTGGGATCAGTTTTAAGATTTCTAAACCGATATTGACAGCAAGTTTATCACACGCATCAACGATTTGTTGCTCGCGAGAATCGCTTTGTGAACGCGCCCATTCAATCGCTTCATCGATTAATTTACGATATTCAGGAATTTGGGCTGCATTTAAAATTAAAGAAGGGTTGGTAGTTGCGTCTTGAGGTTGATACAGTTTCATTGCTGCAATGTCACCTGTATCAGCTACAACTGTAGTCAGTTTACGCAAAGAAGTTAATTTGTTGGTCATTTTGTTTATCTCATCTACTAGGTAAATCTGTTTGCAGTCACCTGCGGATATCTATTGATAATAACATGGACTGCTCACACTACAAGATGCTTAGATTCATCGAAAGCAATTATTTGAATGCCAAACGATTTCGCAAAACAAAAGTAGCAAAAAACAGAATAACAACTCAGGCTGAATCGTTTAATATGTCTATTTTATGGCACATTGGTGAAAGTATTGTTTTTTCCTATTATTATGATTTAACTTATCTACCAAACAATTTGCTATAGTAGAACTAAATCAAAATAACTATTGAGGGAATTATGCTAATTACTATTTCACCAGCTAAAACACTGGATTTCGAATCGCCTTTAGCAACAACGCAGTTCACCCAGCCTGAATTGCTAAAATATTCCCAACAACTTATTACAGAATGTCGAAAACTGTCGTCCAGTGATATCGCAAGCTTAATGAAAATTAGTGATAAATTGGCAGGACTAAATGCGGCTCGCTTTGGTGAATGGCAACCTGACTTTACACCCGATAATGCGCGACAAGCCATTTTAGCGTTCAAAGGTGATGTTTATACCGGAATGCAAGCCGCTGAACTTTTCACAGATGACGACTTTCAATTTGCACAACAGCATTTACGTATCCTTTCCGGTTTATATGGCGTATTGCGCCCACTCGATTTAATGCAACCTTACCGCTTAGAGATGGGCATAAAACTGAACAATAAAAAAGGCAGTGATCTATACCAGTTTTGGGGTAACATAATTACTGAAACGTTAAATAACGCCCTTGAAGCTCAAGGGGATAATATCTTGGTTAATTTAGCCTCTGATGAATATTTTAAATCAGTCAACCCAAAAAAACTCAATGCGGAAATTATTAAACCTGTTTTTCTTGATGAGAAAAATGGCAAATATAAAGTGATTAGTTTTTATGCTAAAAAAGCAAGAGGTTTAATGAGCCGTTTTATTATTCAAGAAAGATTAAGTGATAAGGCACAACTTAAAGAATTTAATCTAGAGGGTTATCAATTTAATGCCGCCGAGTCTGAAGGCAATACCCTTGTCTTTAAACGTGCAGAACATCTAGCAAAATAAGCCTCATTTTTTGCTATCAAATGATAGTAATTCATAAAAATAGCCCTGAAAATAGGGCTATTTTTATTGGGTCACAAGGGAAATTATAAATGCTTAACGACCACAGCTAAAGGCGACCAGTTTGATGAGGGAATAACGTCACTGCCTTGTATCGTCGATAGTTGTTGCTGATTAAATTGAGCCATTTGTTGAATAATTGTCGCAAGGGATCCCATTGATAATGTCTGTTCTTTTTCGATAACCTTCACAGGATCAGTTTCTATTTTCTCTACTCGGTTTGTTTTAACAGTCAAGACAAATTGATTATCAGCCGTTCGATACTGTTTATCTTTACCTGCTTGAGAGGATATTAATTTTTCATGCTCAGATAATCCTGATACAAAAATATGGCTCATTTCACCTTCATCATACACCGTCACTTCACCATGACGTTTTTGTACCACATAAACATTATTACCACTTCCTCCACCTAGATAATCATTTCCTGAGGTTGAAATAAACAGATCATGTCCACTTCCGCCATTAAGATTATCATTACCTTCTCCAGCAATTAAAATATGGTGCCCTTCATTGACAACAATATGATCATCACCTTTACCCCCATCAATCACTGAGCTACTTTGATTATGATTAACAACAATATCATCACCATCCATTAATTCTATCATTGGTAATAAATCTATAGCTTGAGAGAATATATCTTGTGATCTGTTTGAAAATAGTTTATTGAGAGACAAAATAGAATTAACAGGTTGATTATCATTAACAGCAATATCATCTCTCAGTAATTCTGTTACCTTTAATGGATAAGGCTCTAGTGTTTGAGTGGATATAATACGCTGTAATTGCGTTGAACGTGATGATGGTTCTTCTCTATGAAAATACTGAGGATACAATGATAATGCCTCTTTATTTAAACGTAGGGAGGGTGGGATCATCAGAACATCACTTTGATGACTCAACCTAACATCCAAAGTGATAGTGGGGCTCAGTAAACGCTGACCGCTGTCTGGCTTAGGCAAATGAAAAACTCGATTATCTTTATCAATAAATTGAAGTGTCATTCCTGAGTTAAAAATAGCACTAACACTTTCCGTATCGAAAACAAGTTTAATATGAGCATCAGGATTATAGCGATGAGATAAAACGCCATCACTAAACATCAAATCAAATCCACTCACATCGGATAAAAAGAAATGACTAGTACAATCAGATGTTAATTGTTTATCATTATCACTCAGAGAAATAATGATCTTTTCATTTCTATTTTTAGCTAGCAATGAGCTTATTTGATAATTGTCATAACCGCGACTCAGTTTAATTGATGAATGAGCCGCAATTCCAGCATAATGATTATTCTCGCTATTACCCTGTAGATTAAGCTTTAAATGTTCTCCAGAAGAGAAACCACTGTATTGTAGCTCAGGTAATAATTGAATAAGTTTAGTTTTATTTTCAGATTGAATAGACAATGTGTGTTTATCGTCATTAATAGAAAGCTGTTGAAGCTTCTCTTGCTGATTATACTTTTCTAAATAACTAAAGTTATATGATACCTCTCTTGGTTGATTATTATTTTCATTAATAGTAAGTATAAAACCATCCATAGTCACAATGGTATATCGATGGGCTAATAATTGACTATTTTTATCTTGGTATACATGACTTAATGCAATTAAATGCTCGATAAATTGATCAGGATCTTTATCATTACTAACTTTAAGCGTAAAAACAATATCTGTTTCACGACGAGAAATAGCGGTAATTTCATCAAAAGTATAATTTAACTGGATAAGACTAGCTTCTGTATGCGTCTCTTCATCAATAATAGTTTCAAGTTGTTTAACATTATTATCCGTATTTGATGCTCTTAGAATCGTATAACTATCATTCCCCGCCCCTCCTTGTGCATAACCTTCCCGTAATACCAGCGTATCATCTCCAGCTAATCCATATAATGAATCTACCCCTCCCATGCCATTTAAATAGTTATTTTTTTGGTCACCATAAATAATATCATTACCTATTTCACTGCCTACTACATTTTCAATACTCTCTAAATAGGCAATAACGGGTTGTTTTTGTAGTGTTATATTAGGCATTGTATCCGCTAATTTATGGGTATAGATTTGTCCTTGCTCTTGAAAGATAAAAAGTCTGGCATGAAAACTCTGGCTATTGGATTTATTTTCTCCCCCGATAAATTTAATATAATTTTTAGATAGGTTAACTTCATACCCTATATATTTTTTTTCTGTCTGAATAATACGTAATGTATCATTACCTTCTCTACCATAAAAACGGCTGGCATAACGAGGAGATTCAGAAGTGAACACATTAAAGGTGTCATCTTTTTCTCCTCCACTTAATCGTTTAGTCCCATTATGAACATCAAATATATTTTGTGTTATTAATGGTGCAGCAATAATATCATCCCCATTATAAGTATTAAAATAAAATAGCTCATTCTCACGCCAACTTGGCTCAAAATATTGTTTTTCAGCTGTTGATTTAATTAAATCATCTGTTAATTCTCCTGATGATAAATTTTGCCATGTTTTTTCTTTTGTTGTTCTTATTTTATCAAAAAAAGAGATATCCACCTCATCCTCAAAAACAGGATTATCATCTTCAAATGCAAAATTAATCGTATAACGATTTAATTGATTAACATAAAAATCCATATCAAAAATGAGAATTTCATCTGTTGCGATGGCTTCTTTAGGAACATAGTATTTATATTCCGTTCTTTCGACACTAAGATAATGAGAAAGCGCAGCTATCTTTTCTGCTTCTTCTTTACTTAAATTTTTCGCCACTCGTTGTACAACAATTTCTCCAAACGGATTAAGTATATTATCTAATGTTTTCCCCAATATACGAGGGATCACTTTATAATAATGATGTTCTTCATAAAATTGTTTCTCATTCGAATAAAAATAATAACTGTGAGGCTCCTGTTTTTTTATTTCTTTAAGATGTTCTTGCGCATTTTGGTCAATCATGGTTTCTAACTGTGATTTTGTCTCTAAATAGACGATTTCATTCTTTTTGCTTGGTAAGATATCCCCCATTAAAAATGCATAAAAACCATTATTAAGTTCTTCTAGTGGTGTAAATCCTATTTTTTCTTTCGCTTCTTCTATCAGTCTTGCGGCATTATAAATTGAAATGGCTAAGGCGATAACAGCTCCCGCGACAATACCAATAGGCCCCGCGACCGTAGAGCCAGCAAGCATTGCGATAGAAACCCCCAAAGTGACCAATCCGGAGACTATAGCTAAAGAGCCATTTACAATATAGTCAATCCGTCGTTTTTCATTTTTTTCTACTGAGATACGGCTAAAGTTATCGTAGATATTATAGATATCAAATCCAATAGACAGGATATTAAGCCCGATACCTATTCGAGTGCTGGTTTTACTAATATACTCCAAAGGATTATTACGGTACTTTAATAATCCTTTAGCTAAAGCGATTTCAATGAATTCAGATAAGCCATTATAGGCCATTTCTGACCATGTTATGGCAAGATTATTGATGGTCTCTCTATGCTCTTGAGGGGTTAATAGCGGATTATTAAGTTGCTCAGCAAGCATAAAGGTTGAATTAATTGATTGCCATATACCGAAGCTAATATTAGCGTAACCAATTTTACTGATAACTCTCATATGTCTGGGAATTTTTAATGAAGGTATTCTTAAATTTTCCCAATCTTGCTGATTATACTGTTTACTACCTAATGCTATTATTTTCATTAATCTTTCATGAGCCGCGACATAATCAGCTCTACTGGACATATGAGAAAGAAAATATTTAATTTTATCTTGTTTGTTATTTAATAGATAACGTAATAATGCAATAACTTCTTTATCTTTTTCATTGCCCGTCACAGATAAAAAATAATCATTAAGATGCTGAGGATCAAAAGTAATTTTTTTATCCCAGTTCTCTATCTGATTAAGATCTATCGCATCGATACTTTCACCATTTATCTTTGCACCTAAATAACAGAGTAATCTTTTGTCAATGACAAGATTATTAATTTCCACTTTAGAAGAAATGGTAGAGCTATCTTCACTTGTGGCTAAGTTAACTTCACCTTTAAACTCATTGAGTTTATTTAATGCTTCTACTGGTGATAAAGCGCTAATCTCTTCATCAGACTGACTGATAACAGCGAGTTTTTTTAAATTATTTATGGTCTCTTTATAGAGTTCAAAGCTTGAAATTTTGCTCAATAATACTCGTGATAAAATACCTTTATTACCCTCATCAAAAAAAGCATTAAGCCTATTTTTAGATAGTTCACTTAAATTATCTATTAAGTGAGGAGTATCATAAATTGCATGAATAATTTCAATAACTTGATACGTTCTTTCCGTTAAACTATAGTTCCCATAGTCTTTATTAGTTATTTCTTGCCACTGTTCAAAGTTCGTTCCATCCATTAAAAATTGGTTAAATTCTTTATTAACAGAGGGATCATAAAGTGATTGAATTAAATTCCTTTTTATTAAACTATTATCTGACGTATTAAATATTGCCGATAATTCAACAAAATATTTCTCAATTGCATTATCAATAAGTAAATCGTGATTTATTATTTTATCACTGAACTCTGCAAGTTTTTCTTTATGATATTTAAGGTTAATTTGATCGACTTTCCTAATAATTGCACCTAATTGAGCATAATTGATCTGATAGCGATTTAACTGAATGTAATTTAAAATATCAGCAATGGTCATATTGTCAGAATAGTCAGGAAAAATAGTGCTAATCTCATTCTGATAACCTAACTTAAACTCTTGATTATCTCTATAATTAGTGTAATTGTGTGAGACGAATTGATAGATTTCTGCAGCATAGTTTTTATTTTCAATATCTACTCTTTGCCTATTAGACATTGTATTAGGCTCATTAGGTACTGTTTCAGTAAGTAGCGTATTAGATGCACCTGTATCAGCAAGTAAAGGGTGACCAATAAACTGACTTTCAGTCGTCGGTTTTACCATAATGTATTCATTTTCAAGTATAAGACTGTTATCCGTCACAGTATAAATAGGCATATTTAGCCGCTGAGCAATCCCTTCAATAAATAAATGACCACTTTGATAACTAAATAAAGTCTCCTTATTGGCAAAAACAATTGTTCTTTCACCAACAAATTGATGTTGTAAAATAACATTTTGTAGTGATTCAACACGGCTTTTCTGCTTAACAAGCGCATTGGTGGCAGGAAAGTATTCTTCATTTCCAGCAGCAATCACTCTTATTTCATGTTTTAAACAATAATCAAGAAAACGGCCTATTTCTGGTTTATCTTTTAAGTATTGTGTTAATTGTTCACTTTTTACACCATTATAGAAATAAATGACGATATCATCTTGATAAACGCCACTAATGCTTTCAATAATAATATTATCTACAAAATCTCTAGTAATAAAATTATTATCAACAAATAAAAAATCAAAATTTTCTTTACTTTCATTAAATAACAGATAACTACCATCTATTTCATTTTTGTTCTGATTAAATGACTTTTCTAGTAGGGTAAGAGGATCATTTTCATTAATATAAAAATTACTAGGATGATAGCCATGGTTTCGCTCCTGATAATTATTATTAAAATAACTTTCTAATTGTGCTATTTCATGAATAATCACTCTATTATTAAACTGATGATTGCTAAAAAACTCAAGATATAAATCACGATAAATACCTGTATTATCTGTTTTTTTTATAGAATCAATTTCATCTTCAATCAAATGAAGAAGCTTATTAACATACTTGTTGTTTCTATATTCTGATAATCTTTGATAAGTTACTTTTAAGTGCAGTCTATTTTCATCATCTAAAAGAAAAATATTTTTTATTTCAGAAATATCAATACCATCAATAATTTCTTTTAACGCTTTATAATTATTTTTAAAATTAATCGTATAATCATAACCAACAACCCCGACATTTCTATTTTTATCTAATATTAAAAAAGGGTTATCAATAATTTTCTCATAAATAAAATTACTAATTCCAGTATAACCTTCATTGATTTCATTAACCATCATTCGATAAAAAATTGCTGCTACTAGGCTATTTTTTTGTGCTAATGCAATTAACTTTTCCTTTCCATAAAGGAGATCGCTATAGAATAATTTATCTTCTATTTTCTGTTTCACTTGATTCAGGATATCAACAAGAGAAATATTTTCATTGTTTTGATTAAATAGTATAATTTCATCAATTATAGAAAAACTGGCTGTTATTTTATCAAAATAAATATTCCCCCTTAGTGTATCAATTAATGAAACAATTTTATTCAATGAAAATGATTTTTTACCATTTAATAAATAACTATTAATCTTAATTAAATCTCGATAATAAACATCATTAAATTCCAGATATCCTTTTGGCTTACTCATTTTTTGATGTGCATTAAATTCAGTAAATTGAATATCAATACCATCACTATTGCTCATTATAATTACTTTACTGGATTTATTATTCTCAAGAATTTTATCTAAATTATTTTTAACTAAAAATATTCCCTCATCAACAAAAACATTTTTGGCCACGACTTCAACTAATTTACTATTTATTTTAAGTTCTAAAATGAGATCACGCTGTTCACTGTAATGAATAACTCGTCCAACAACACCATCTTTAAAAGGCAATGAAAAACCAATTTTTTTTATATTTTCAGCAATACCTTTATGTAACTCGATTTCATTTTGATCCCATAAACTACGATATTTTGTTGTAGGATTTATTTTATATTCATCAATTATAAAATATTCTTTTCCATCAGCTTTATTTAGAGTATAAGAGCCCATTGTTTTTATCAAAGCGTCTTTTATTGATTCTATATTAGAAAATTCCGTCAATTCAGAATTAGAATCAAATAGCGTAAATTTATAATGATTATTAGAATATCTCTTATAAGCAAGAGCAATGGCATGCGTTTTAAATGCAATAATCGCATAATATTCATTATAATATTGCATTATATATTCTAAGTGATAATTTATTTGTGAGAGACTACTTTCTAGCCTATTTGCATTCGATGCTTTCAAGCCATTTTCTGCTAAAATTTTTCGGTATTCGGTCGCCTTTGTTAAATCAAAAATTGTATAATTTATTTTTTCATATATTCTCTCCATTTGAAAAATCTGTGCGAATTTAATTTCCTTGATCTCTTTAATCAATTTTAATACTTCATATTCTTGTACACTATCAAATATAATTTTTTCAAGCTTATCAGATATCTTTTCTTTTTTGTCCTTGTAAAGGTTAATATTTTCCTTTAGCCAATGTAAATATTTATTCCCTCCTTCTATACCATTATTTCTAACCTCCAATAAATATTTCAAACTTATTCCATAACATACCCCTGAAAGTGGATCAAAATGGCTAAAATTATAATTATTCTCAGCTGAAGCGACAAGATTAATTCTTCCCATTATCTTTTCTAATGGTATTAATAAATCAGAAGTTTGTGAAAAATATTTAACGGATTTATCTTTCATTTTAGTAAAGAACCAATCCTTATCTAATTTATAAAGCAAATGTTCACCATTTTCTTTTAGCTGACGATGTTTAGCTACGGCAATCAAGAATGCTTCATCAATATTATTAAGATATATATGGAGTATTTTTTCTGAGTTTTCATTAGAGTCTCTAACAATAAAAATATTTTTATATGAATAACTATCTATTAATTCAATAGTTAAATGACTATCAATATGTACCTGTTTTTTTGCCTTAATATCATTAATAACTTCGGCATAAATATCTTTAGGTGTTACTTGCCAATATTTATCGAGAGTAAAGAAATTAAAATATTCGTTCTTAGCGTAAAATCGGTAAGATATAGAGTTATCAGCAATACTGTTTTTAACCATTTGATTAATAGTATGAATAAGGTCATCTTTTTTAGAAAAGAATTCTACCGTACCTTCAAAGTCAATGATTTTAAACAATTGATTGGAATTATCTATCTGTATAAATAAGTCTTTATCTTCTATTTTTAAGTGAAAGAAACCTGAAGGATAGTGCTGAAATACTGAATTAACACGTATTTTATTTAACTTTTGATAATTTTTGTTTGTAAGATAAGAATTATTAACAAATAAATTCTCTATACTTGCATTAATCTCTTTTACAATAAAATCAATCGCTTTAGTAAATTTATCCCGATTATAAAGAGATAAATTACTTTCTATTTTTATTAAAAAATCATTAGCAGCATATTCATTTTTATAAGTAAGAATATAAATATAATTCTCAATTAAAACACGTCTTACTGACTCAATATTAAAAGGTAATTCAACACTATGCTCTTTAATATATTTCACTATTTCTAGTGTAATTCTTTCAATATCATCATTGATATTAATTTTCTTAAATCCATCCATAGCCTACCTCTTTATTATTAATTACATTAAGAGATAAAAACTAGTGTAATTCTCCTTAGCATTAAATGATTATTTTCTTATTTTTATTTGGATATAAAATTATTTAAAACAATAAAAAAGCTCACCCTTATAGTGAGCTTTTTAATAAAAATAAAATTAATTAATATAAATAATTATATTTATTTAGGTGCTCGTTCTAACAAAAATGCTCTTAATTGAGAAAAATCCGCCGGTAAAAGATGCGATAGTAATTTTTTATCAGCACGCTCAGCTAATTCTTTTGGTAAAGGTAATGTATCACCTAAAATACGTTCGACATTTTCTTTAAATTTCGCCGGATGAGCTGTACCTAAAAATACCCCATATTCTCCTTCTTGTAGCTCATCACGTAATAGACGATAAGCAACCGCCGCATGAGGCTCTGAAATATAGCCTTTTTGTGCCAGTTCACGTACAGTTTCTTCCGTCGTTTCATCGCTCACAGCCCCATGCGAAAGATCAGACAACAGCCAACCTTTGCGACGATATAACTCTTCAATACGAGGCCAATTATTAGGCTGGCTAACATCCATCGCATTTGAAAGTGTTGCTATTGTCCGATGTGGTTCCCATTTACCACTATCTAAATAACGAGGAACGGTATCATTCACATTGGTCGCTGCAATAAAGCGTTTAACAGGCAATCCCATAGATTTAGCCAGTAATCCTGCAGTGAGATCACCAAAATTACCACTTGGTACAGAAATGACTAATTGTTGACGTTTTTCAGCTGGAATTTGTGCAACCGCTTCAAAGTAATAGCAGATTTGTGCCAGTAGGCGGCTAATATTAATCGAGTTAGCCGAGTTTAAATGCATGGTGTTCTTTAAATATTCATCATCAAATGCCTGTTTGACTAATGCTTGGCAAGCATCAAAGTCATCTTGAATAGCAACAGTATGAATATTCTCCCCTAATGTGCAAAATAGCTTTTCTTGTAATGGGCTGATTTTTCCTTGTGGATAGAGGATCACGACCTGGACATTATCTAGCTTATAGAAAGCATGAGCGACCGCTGCTCCTGTATCACCCGATGTCGCCGTTAATATTGTAACAGGCTGGTCACCCGCGACTTCTGATAACATTTGAGCCATAAAACGGCCACCAAAGTCTTTAAAAGCCAGTGTCGGTCCGTGGAAGAGTTCAAGACAACTAATATCCTCTTCTATTTGTGTCACTGGCGCAGGAAAAGCAAATGCCGTATTCACACGTTTTGCTAACACATCAGCAGGAATTTCATCACCGATAAAAGCACTTAAAATACAGCTACTGCGTGTTGCAAAGTCTAATTTTAATAGCGCATCAATTTCTGCTTGAGAAAATGAAGGCAAGTCTTTGGGAAAGAAGAGTCCTTGCTGTTTTCCTAAACCTTGTTTAACCGCTTGAGCAAAGCTGACTTGTTCTTGGTTATCTTTTAAATTATATAATTTCATTACTTACCCTATCTCTCTTGCGCCACGAGTATCTAAACGGCAGATGTGTACAAAGCCTTCATCGTTTTGTACATAATGTTGTTGTAACCATTGCGCCACATCTTGGGCAATAGCCAATGAATCAGTAATAGAAAACAGCGTTGGCCCTGAGCCTGAAATACCGCATGCAAGCGCGCCTTTTTGTAATGCAGCCTCTCTCGCTTTATCAAAACCAGGGAGCAACTGTGTTCGATAGGGCTCTGCAATCACATCTTTCATTAAGCTTGCGGCAAGTTTTGGTTGTTGTGTATGACAAGCATGAATAAATCCAGATAAATAACGACCATGATTAATAATATCAGCTTTATCGTATTGTTTAGGGAGGATAGCCCTTGCTTGTGCCGTTGAGACTTTGATCCCCGGATAAGCCATCACCCAATACCAATCGTCAAAAGCTGGCACAGACTGACAAATAATGTCGTTTTGTTCCAAAATAAGTTGTAGACCACCTAAATAACATGGCGCGACATTATCGTAGTGCACACTACCGGAAATACGGCCTTCCAGCTCTCCCATCATTAATAATAAGTGGCTTTCACTAAATGGTTTATGAGCAAATTCGTTTAATGCAACGAGTGCAGCCACAACAGAACAAGCACTTGATCCTAATCCTGAGCCTATCGGCATGTTTTTTTCAAGTGTCATCGAGACAGGTAATTGTTTACCTAATTTTTCACAAAATAGCTCCCAACATTGATAAACAATATTTTGCTTAGCATCAGAAGGTAATTTACTAACAAAGCGCCCTTTGCTGTGAAGTTGAAATTCTTGCGCCGCTTCAACGGTTACGCAATCTCCTAATAATTGACCATCAATAGGCGAAACTGCGGCTCCTAACACATCAAAACCGACACTCACATTGCCAATTGACGCCGGTGCATAAACTTTAACCACCTTTAAACTCCTAATTTCCATGATAGTGTACGTAATACATCTGCAAATACCCCAGCAGCAGTGACATCATTTCCTGCACCATATCCACGTAAAACTAAAGGAATTGGTTGATAGTAGCGAGTGTAGAAGGCTAGCGCATTTTCACCATTTTTTACTTTAAAGAGAGGATCGTTAGCATCAACGGCCATTATTTTGACTTGGCATTTCCCCTCATTGATGATCCCCACATAACGTAATACCTTCGCTGACTTTTGGGCTTCTTCAACTTTAGCATCAAACTCAACATCTACTTGAGGTAAGCGGTTTAAAAAACTCTCGACATCACCTGTACTATCAAATGAACTAGGTAAAACAGGCTCTACATCAATATCACTCAACTCTAATTGATAGCCCGCTTCACGAGCGAGAATAAGCAGTTTACGAGCAACATCCATTCCCGAGAGATCATCTCTTGGATCTGGCTCTGTAAAGCCTTTTTCTTTCGCAGAAAGTGTCGCTTCAGACAAGCTTTTTCCTTCATCTAGCTGACCAAAAATATAAGAGAGTGAGCCAGAAAGAATACCATTAAATTGCACCAACTCATCGCCAGCATTAAGCAAGTTCTGTAAGTTTTCAATAACAGGTAAACCCGCACCAACATTAGTGTCATATAAGAATTTACGACGTGATGCTTCCGCTGATTGGCGAATTTGATGATAGTAATCCATCGACATCGTATTGGCTTTCTTATTAGGCGTAACAACGTTAAAGCCATTTTGTAAGAAATTGGCGTATTGCTGTGCAATCATTTCGTTTGAAGTGCAATCAACAATCACAGGATTGAGGAAGTGGTACTCTTTTTCTAAGCGAATAAGCTGACTAAAGCTAAAAGGCTCTTTAGCTGCTTGTAGCGCTTGTTGCCAATTATCTAAATCGATACCTTGCATATTGGTTAGCATCGCACGTGAATTGGCAATCCCACAAACACGTAGGTCGATATGTTTGTTTTTTAGCCATGCTTGTTGACGATGGATCTGCTCGATTAGCGCGCTGCCAACACCACCGACACCGACAATAAAGACTTCTACGATTTGGTTAGTGTTAAAGAGCATTTGGTGACATAAACGCACCGCATTCGTCGCTGCATCATTGGCAATAACTGCAGAGATAGAGCGTTCAGAAGAGCCTTGAGCAATAGCAACAATATTAATATTGCCTCGAGTTAAAGCAGAGAAGAAACGGGCTGAGATCCCTTTAAGGGTGCGCATACCATCACCGACAACCGAGATGATAGCAACATTGTTCATAATATCTAACGGATCAAGTACGCCATCTTTTAACTCTAGATAGAATTCTTCTGACAGTGCTTTTTGCGCTCTAATTAGCTCTTTTTGCGGTACACAAAAACTAATACTGTATTCAGATGAAGATTGAGTAATTAATACTACCGATATTCCTGCTCGCGACATCACGGAAAAGACACGAGCCGCCATACCCACCATTCCCTTCATACCCGGCCCTGATACATTGATCATTGCCATATTATTCAGGTTAGTGATCCCTTTTACCGGCGTGCTGTCATCTTTTTGACCATCACCAATTAACGTACCCGGTGCTTCTGGATTACCCGTATTTTTAATTAAACAAGGGATTTGAAATTGAGCAATAGGTGCAATAGTGCGTGGATGAAGGACTTTGGCACCAAAGTAAGAAAGTTCCATCGCCTCTTGATAGGACATGCCTTTTAATAGGTGTGCATCTGGGACGAGGCGTGGATCACAGGTGTAAACACCATCAACATCCGTCCAAATTTCACAACATTGTGCACGTAAACACGCGGCTAATACGGCGGCTGAATAATCTGAACCATTACGACCGAGAACCACAAGCTCATTTTTTTCATTACCGGCAGTGAAACCTGCCATCAAGATCATATGATCTTTCGGAATATTAAGGGCGGAAATACGGCGAGTTGATTCAGGAATATCCACTGTCGATTCGAGATAATGACCTTGAGCAAGGAGATTTTTAACCGGATCAATGACGGTAACGTTATATCCTCTAGCTTGTAACACCGACTCCATAATGGCAATCGAAAGCTTTTCACCACGACAAATCATCGCAGCATTGATGCTATCAGGACATTGCCCTAATAGGGAGATACCATGCAGGATATGTTTAATCTCAGCAAACTCACGCTCAACTTTGTCTTTTAAACCTTGGTAATCAAAACCAGGTTGATTTTCTCTTAAACCTTGCAATAGATTAGCGAAGATTTGCTCTGCTTCTCGTACTTGAGTGAGAGGTTCTTCTCCTTCTGCCGTTTTTTCAATCATTGCCACCAAGTAATTCGTTATCTTGGCAGGTGCTGATAATACCAGAGCGACTTGTCCCTGCTCTCGTTTTTTCTCAGCGATATCAGCAACATTCAGCACCCTTTCTGCATTGGCAACTGAAGTTCCCCCAAATTTTAACACTCGCATACAGCTCTCCTGATTTTTCGCCAAAAAAAAGCCCGCATTTCTCAATGCGGGCTTTTTCGTTTTTTGTTTTTTATATGCGACAGCCCGCCCCGCAATATAAAATTCCGGTGGTGGTGGTGGTAATAATTGTATTCATAGTCACTGGGCTGTAAGTACGCATAACAATCCTGTCTGTCTCAAAATTAGTTTGACCCTATACTGGTTAAAGCAAAGCGAGAGAGATGTCAAATTTTTTCTTTTCTATTGCCTCAATTTACCTACAATTTAAATAAAATTTATTCGAGCATTACTTATATTGTAGTATACATATTACTACTAATAAGGGGGAGTTACAGAAAATAACGCTACCATTTAAGAGTTACTTAGACATTTGTACTTTTACAAATAATAAGGTATTTTATTTCACTTCTTTTTTTGTAACAAAACTGGTAAAAAGATAAAATCTCACTATATTTAACATATATTTTTCTTTTGCATTACATAAATCAAATTATATAGTTAACTATTGAAATCAAGGTTAAGCTGTTATCTTGATTTTGATATGTGTCAACAAAAGTTAGCTTTTTAGATGGTATTTAATACAACAGGTGTTATATTGCTGTTAATAGACTATGGGCATTTTACATTCTGATTTTAACGTCCATTGTCAGTAAAATAGGTCATGTTTGTAATTAATAACGTGATGGTTATTTATCGAATTTTCATCTGGGTCTAATTTTGGCGTGCTAATAACAAAAATGAATAACCACACACCTTGCACACACAGAAGTTACACACAGATATCCTTTTTCTATTTTTGGTAATTTTAGGTAGCAAATATGCAAACCCCGCACATTCTGATTGTTGAAGATGAAGTAGTTACTCGTAATACCCTGAAAAGCATATTCGAAGCTGAAGGGTATATCGTACACGAAGCCACTGATGGCAACGAGATGCATAATATTCTGTCCGACCATGATATCAATCTGGTCATTATGGATATTAATCTTCCTGGTAAAAACGGTCTTCTATTAGCCCGTGAATTACGTGAACAGGTAAGTGTTGCATTAATGTTCCTAACAGGTCGTGATAATGAAGTTGATAAAATCTTAGGCCTTGAAATTGGTGCCGATGATTACATCACTAAACCATTTAATCCTCGTGAATTAACTATCCGTGCTCGTAACTTATTGTCACGCACTATGAATTTAGCGAATGGCACAGAAGAGCGTCGTTTAGTTGAAAGCTATAAATTTAATGGTTGGGAGCTAGATATTAATAGTCGCTCTCTTATTAGCCCTACAGGTGAACAGTATAAATTACCTCGTAGTGAGTTTCGTGCGATGTTACATTTCTGCGAAAACCCAGGAAAAATCCAAACTCGTGCAGAATTACTGAAAAAAATGACGGGTCGTGAATTAAAACCTCATGATCGTACTGTAGACGTTACCATTCGTCGTATTCGTAAACACTTTGAATCAACCCCTGATACACCTGAGATTATCGCCACTATCCATGGTGAAGGTTATCGTTTCTGTGGTGATTTAGACGAGTGATATCAGTGTTACCCTAGTAAAAAATAATGCTAAAAACCCCGGATTTCAGTTTCGGGGTTTTTCTTTATTAAAACATAAAAGATAAAAATTGATCTTAGCGACTATTTTAAATAGAAACTAATTTATCAACTAAAAAAATTTCTTACACTTAATCTTATTAATTTTGTTAATTAATTAAAAAAATTACTCTTTCCATGGCATGATGGGTACTGCACTAATGGCATTTTTCGGTGAGCCATCGATAACCTTATCAGAGTAAGTAAGATATATCAGTGCATGGCGGTTTTTATCGTAAAAACGCACCACTTGTAGCTTTTTAAAGACCAGTGACGTTCTTTTTTGAAAAACAACATCACCACGATTTTTACCTTTTAAGACTTTTTCGCTTAATTCGATTGGCCCTACTTGTTGGCAAGAAATAGCTGCATCGGCGGTATCTTCAGCAAGCCCTAAACTACCGGAAATGCCCCCTGTTTTAGCACGGCTTAAATAGCAAGTGACATTTTTGACTTCAGGATCATCAAAAGCTTCAATAACAATTTTATGATTGGCACCAAAAAACTTAAAAACCGTATCGACATAACCAATTTCTTCAGCTTTCACCATTATTGACATAGGAAGCAAGATAGAAAGTGCGAGTATCTTTTTGAAATTAAACATATTAAATTTATTCCATAAAAAGAAGAAAGAATGATTTTGTCTAGGATAAAGCAAACTTTTGTTAACTGGTAGAATAATTTGTATACATGACTCATTGAAAAAGACTATATTTCATCTTTATCTAACAATATAACTTGTTATAGACGTTCAGGCTATTTACCATCTACAGCATAAATAAACGAATATGACTAAGGGAGATGTATGGATCAAACCAACATCATACGTGATTTACTCGCTTGGCTTGACAATAATCTGGATCAGCCACTATCCCTCGATAATGTCGCAACTAAAGCGGGTTACTCTAAGTGGCACCTACAACGCATGTTTAAAGAAGTAACGGGGCAAGCGATTGGTTCTTATATTCGTTCGAGGCGTCTATCTCGCGCGGCTGTGGCATTGCGTTTAACAAGTCGTCCTATCTTAGATATCGCTTTACAATATCGTTTTGATTCTCAACAAACATTTACTCGCGCCTTTAAAAAGCAGTTTGATAGAACTCCAGCCCTATATCGCCGTTCTGATGAGTGGTGTGCTGTTGGTATTTGTCCTCCAATAAAATTAGATCCTCAGCCTTTGCCTAAATGGGAATATGTGCAATTACCGGAGATAAAATTGATTGGTATTGAACAAACTTGTAGCCATACACTAGAACAATGGGCCAATGCTTGTTCCGATATGCGTCAGACATTTTGGCAAAATTATATTACTAAGGTAAACACTATCCCTCATGAGGTTTATGGCTTGCACCATACGCAACACAGTGATGAGCATGAAGATGAACAGCGCGTTATCTACACCACCGCCGTTGAGCCTGCTTATGCGAGTTTTGTAGAAGATGATACTGCTTATGAAGTCATATTAGAGGCTGGCGATTATATTCGCTTTGACTTCGAGGGAGAGGCAAAACGAGGCGCCATGCAGGAGTTTTTATTCTTAATTTATGGTGTTTGCTTGCCAACCATGGGGCTTACTCGCCGTAAAGGACATGATATTGAAAAGTATTATCTTAAAGAAGTGCACTATGACAATGTGATGACCGCCGAGCCACAAGATCATATTAAGCGTTTTGAGTATTATATTCCCATTAAACGCGAAACGGCCTAACAATAAGACTCTCTTTTACAGCAAAGAGAGTCTGTTATTGTCATTAGCGCTGTACTTCATCAAGAGCGATATCAGTAAGATGACTCACATCCCCTGCTGTTTCGATTACCCATCCATTAGCGAGCCAAGGACTGTTTTGATAGTCCACTCGTGAAATTGAACAGTTACGTAGTCTTAAACGTCGTTCAGCGTAAGCAGGTAGGCCTAACACAGTACTTAGCAGGCAACCTAATGCAATACCGTGACTCACCAGTAAAGGACGGCTATGCTCTGGTAACGCCAAGCAACTGTTTAAAGCAGCCTGCATACGATTAGCTAATTCCACCATGGATTCTCCTTGGGGAATTCGTCCATCAGGTGTACCATCAATTAAACTCTTGCGCCAAGCTTCTTCTTGTGTATTTAATGTGGCGATCTCTCGCTGTTCAAGAACGCCCATATCAAGTTCACGCAAACGGGGATCCGTGATTACGTCACAGCGACAAGCTTGTGCAATAATCTCTGCCGTCTGACAAGTCCGGCCAAGATCACTAGAAATTATGTGGGTAATACCTGCTGATTTTACTCTTTCAGCAACTTGTTGTGCCTGTCGCACACCCATTGCTGTTAGTGGGCTATCAGATTGCCCTTGTATACGTCTCGCCACGTTCCACTCAGTTTCACCGTGGCGAACAAGATAGACCTGTAACATACATTTTTTCCGTTATACTGCTCTAATTTTTCAAAGGATGATTAACTCATTATGTATCATGTCATTGCAGCCACTACGAATCCAGCAAAAATCAACGCGATCAAACTCGCCTTTGAGCAAGTGTTCGGTAAAGATACCTTTGATATTGAAGATATTAATGTCGATAGCCGCGTTCCACAGCAACCTATTGGAAATACAGAAACGAGAACTGGCGCACGCCAACGTGTGATGGCCGCAAGACAAGTACGTCCAGAAGCTGACTTTTGGGTAGGTGTTGAAGCGGGTATTGAAGACGATATGACCTTTGCTTGGATTGTTATCGAACACGAGCAAATTCGCGGTGAATCTCGCTCAGCCAGTTTAATGCTACCGGAACAGATCTTAAAAGGTGTTCGTGAAGGTCGTGAACTTGGCGATGAAATGGCATTTTTAACCAAGATTGATAATATTAAGCAAAAAGGTGGCGCTATTGGTTATTTTACTGATGGTTTATTAAGTCGCACTTCTGTTTACCAACAAGCGATTGTATTAGCTTTAGTCCCCGTCACTCATGATATTTATAAACAACTTAACAAAAAAGATGATGAATGAGTGATTAAATAGTCCTCTTGTCGCTATTTTAGAAAAATGCCATTTAACCAACTGATTAAATGGCATTTTTATTTCTAACGAATAGGCAATTATTTTTTTATCATAAGCTCTTTTTCAAGCCATAATTTCACATCATGGGGTGCTGTTTTTAAACTATTAGAGCCTCTGGTAATAGTGGCGATGCCAACCCCTAATAGCTCTTTTAGCTCTCGCTGACTTAATTCCCCACGCATTAACTCTTGAACAATACGCACTCTTGTTGCTAATGCACTGCGCTCATCTGGCGTCATTAAAAGTTGTAAAACAGGAAATTCAACTCCCTGTTCAAACGCCTGGCGTAATAACTCAACAAAACGTACCCAGTGTTCATTCTCTTCTGGTGATAATGCAGGATCTAGCATAGTGGGAACCTCTTCTAGCCACACTCATAAACTAGTACAAACTATAGCATATTTTATCCTGTGACAAAGAGGTTCCATTAATAAATCGCTTAATTATCTCATTAATAACGACTATTCCACTCAGTTTGAGTTAATACCGGTTGTTGCTCTCCGGCAAAATAGCTATAAAACACCGCAAATGAGAGTACATTTTTAACATAACCGCGCGTTTCTGCGAAAGGAATGCTCTCAATAAAAGCAATAGCATCTAGTTGGCTATTAGCATCAGATAACCAACGGTCAACCCGTGCAGGACCTGCATTATAGGCAGCACTAGATAAAATACGGTTTTGATTAAAACGCTGATAAACAGAATCAAGATAAGCGGTACCAATTTCAATATTTTTAACCGGATCTGTCAGTTGCGCACTACTTGCATACCCGGTAATACCTGCTTGTTTTACCGTGAACTCTGCGGTTTTCGGCATCACTTGCATAAGACCCGTTGCCCCAGCTGAAGAGCGAGCTTGTGGGTTCCATGCACTTTCTTGGCGAGCGATCGCCATCGCATAATTGCGATCTATCGCTTTATCTTTCGTATATCGTTCAAATTCATTTTGCCATGCAAGTGGGAAGCGCTCTTCTAAATGGTTCCACATTTTACCAGTAATCGTTGCTTGTACTGCTAAGTCAGCCCATTGTTGCTCAAAAGCATAACGCGCTAGTTGAGATTGTGTGGTAGCAGGCTGGGTGGCAACATAATTTGCCCACTCAGTACGCGCTAAATTATCCATTTGCCAATACATTAATTCGCGTACTCGTTGCACTTCAGGTTGCTGTGGAATTGTGGGTGAAACACTTGGCGCTTTGTCTATTACCATAACATAAGGTTTACCTAGCTTTTCAGCCGCCACCATAGGATAAAAACCGCGATGTTGTGTTAGTTCTTGTAAAAGCGCTTGTGCTTCACTGTTTTTACCTTGCGATTGCAACACCATCGCTCGCCAATAACGCCACTCCTCTTTATTTTTACTTTCAGGTGATAATCTTTCTAACCATAAAGCTAATTCTGCGGGCTGATTTTGGCTTAACGCTAAACGCACACGACGCTCACGCAGGGTATCTGAAGCGGTATCTTGTATCACACTATCACGCCATTTAGCCTGCTCTGGTGTGGCATATGGCATATATTGCCAAGCGACCGTATCACGCATTAATTGGCGTTCAGCTGTCGTCATTTTTTGAGCTCTGGCAATACTATCAAGCTGTGCTCTTGCACTATCGGCATCTTTTCGCGCCCAACGTGAAAATGCGGCTTGTACAATATTACGCGTAAAATCTGTTGGTGAAAGTTGTGTGGCATAACGAGCAACCAGATTAGGGTGATCTTGTAGTTCAACAATGGCATCATTAATCGTTTGATAATCCATCGGCAATCGCTTAGCTAAATAAGTTGCTAACCCAGTATTACCACTTTTTATTGCTAAATTAATCCGCTCTAACACTAATTCAATGCTTAAATTTCCTGCTTTTTGCCACTCATCAAATAGCGGATCACAGCTTGAAGGCATAGAAGTACCGTTTAACCACGCTTCTTTTGCGCCAACCCACGCCGTTTGTTTATCCCCTGTCGCCCATTTAGCATAATAGTAGTTACACCTTGCTGCTTTAGGCTTAGGAGGATTAGGACTAAAAGTCAGTAAGTTTTGCCACTCTTGACGTTTTGCTAACTCATTAACAAACAAAGAAGGTAGTGCTTTCGCGGGTGGCAAAGTTGGATATTTTTCGACAAATTCAGTCACCACAGCCGGAGCGACCACATCAAGATTGTCGGTAATTTGGCGATATTCAAGATAGGGGTAAAGAGGATAATCTTGTAATGTCGGTAATAATTTTTCAACTTGTGCTGTATCTTTAGCATCCCAAGCTGCTTTAATTTCTTGGTAACGTGTTCGTTGTTCACTTAATGAATCTGCTTGTGCCCACGCAGAGAAACACAATGTACTAATTGCCAAGACGAAGGACCACTTTTGCTTAACCACGTTACCTCTCCCACCTCAAATTTAAACATCCAAAGAATAAATACATTAGCTAATATGATAATCATTAACAATGTTAGTTCCCTCTTTAAATGAAATTTTCCTCACTTTTCGAACAAGCACTCAAGGATGATAAAAACCTCTCTTTTACCTAAGGTTTTCTTTTATAAATCGGGTATACTGGCGACTTTCATCGTTTTCGGGTCTTTGGCAAAATACTGACATTGACTTTACTATTGTTCATTTAGGTGTCATATATTCATTGCTTATTTACATTTTTTTGTGTCTAACGCAAAAACTGACACTTCAGATAAAATCTCTTTTATAATCAAAGGGTAATTATAGTGGCTCAATACGTTTATAGTATGTTGCGTGTCGGGAAAGTTGTTCCCCCTAAGCGACATATCCTTAAAAACATCTCACTCAGCTTCTTTCCGGGCGCGAAAATTGGTGTGCTTGGTCTAAATGGTGCCGGTAAATCAACCTTACTGCGTATCATGGCCGGTATCGATACCGATATCGAAGGTGAAGCACGTCCACAACCGGGTCTAAAAATTGGCTACTTGCCACAAGAGCCAAAATTAAACCCACAACAAACAGTGCGTGAAGCCGTTGAAGAAGCGGTAAGCGAAGTCAAAAATGCACTCAATCGTCTTGATGAAGTGTATGCCGCTTATGCTGATCCTGATGCTGATTTTGACCAACTGGCAAAAGAGCAAGGTCAGCTAGAAGCGATTATTCAATCTCACGATGGTCATAATCTTGATAACCAATTAGAGCGTGCAGCAGAAGCACTACGTTTACCAGATTGGGATGCCAAAATTGAACATCTTTCTGGTGGTGAACGTCGCCGTGTGGCTATCTGCCGTTTACTGTTAGAAAAGCCAGATATGCTGTTGTTAGATGAACCGACTAACCACTTGGATGCTGAGTCTGTTGCTTGGTTAGAACGCTTCTTACATGATTATGAAGGTACTGTTGTGGCGATCACCCATGACCGTTACTTCCTTGATAATGTCGCAGGATGGATCTTAGAACTTGACCGCGGTGAAGGTATTCCGTGGGAAGGTAACTACTCCTCTTGGTTAGAGCAAAAAGATGCGCGTCTTGAACAAGAAGCAGCCACTGAAGCCGCTCGCCATAAATCAATTCAAAAAGAACTTGAGTGGATCCGCCAAAATCCTAAAGGTCGTCAGGCTAAAGGTAAAGCTCGTCTTGCTCGCTTTGAAGAACTCAATAGCGTTGATTACCAAAAACGTAATGAAACCAGTGAGCTATTTATTCCACCTGGACCTCGTTTAGGGGATAAAGTGCTAGAAGTGAGTCACCTCACTAAATCTTATGGTGATCGCGTTCTGATTGATGATTTAAGTTTCTCCATTCCTAAAGGCGCTATCGTCGGTATTATCGGTCCAAATGGTGCCGGTAAATCAACGCTGTTCCGTATGATCTCAGGTCAAGAACAACCCGATTCAGGAACCGTGACTTTAGGGGAGACCGTGAAACTGGCCTCTGTTGATCAGTTCCGCGATAGTATGGATGACAGCAAAACGGTTTGGGAAGAAGTTTCTGGTGGTCAAGATATTATGCGCATTGGTAACTTTGAAATCCCAAGTCGCGCTTATGTGGGCCGCTTTAACTTTAAAGGCGTTGACCAAGGTAAACGCGTTGGCGAACTGTCCGGAGGTGAGCGTGGACGTTTACACCTTGCGAAACTTCTCCAAGTCGGCGGCAATATGTTGCTGCTCGATGAACCGACCAATGATCTGGATGTTGAAACGCTACGCGCCTTAGAAAATGCGCTATTAGAATTCCCAGGTTGTGCTATGGTCATTTCCCATGACCGTTGGTTCCTAGACCGTATCGCCACCCATATCATCGATTATCAAGATGAAGGTAAAGTCGAATTCTTTGAAGGTAACTTTACTGAATATGAAGAGTATAAAAAACGGACATTAGGTAACGAAGCTATCCAACCTCGTCGCATGAAATATAAACGCATCACTAAGTAATCATTATTTAGCTGAACGCAAAAAAGCAGAGCTCACCCTCTGCTTTTTTATTATATCTCTTTACGTTTTATTGGTTTACACTATTCAATGACGATATTAACTACTTTGCCGATAGTCAAAGCTCAAGGGCGCAATAAATGAGAAAGAGCCGTTAACTAAACGGTGGCTTTCAGGTGCCGGAAATGGCGATGCCCGTTTAATAGTGTTAATCGCTTCTTTATCAAGGATACGATTACCAGACGAGGTTTGTATACTCACATCTAATAACTCACCTTTTGCATTGAGCGAAATTTCAACTTGTGTCACTCCCGTCGCTTTAAAACGTAATGCTGCACGAGGGTAACGTTTATACATATCAATATGGCTATGGACTAAACTTTCCCACCCCATTTGGCCACTGCGAGATGATGAAGCGGTACTGGTAAAATCAGCACTACTGGTCGCGTTCTCACCCGATAACGGGGCGGTTGTGGTATCTGCTGGCGCTTCTGAAACGGGAAGATCATCAGGCACTTTTACCACGACAGGCTTAGGCTTAACCACGGGTTTCACCTTTGGCTTTTCCGCAACTCGCTCATAAGTTCCCTGTTCGACTACAGGCATTTTAGGCACATCAAGTTGCTCTTTCATCGGCTCTGGCTCGGCAGCTTCTGGAACTGACATCACCTGTTCAGGCCCAACAGGAACCTCTTTGGGTTCTGCTTTTGCCAATTGATAAAGCCCCACTTGCATCGTCATTGCTGGAGGTAAAACCGCATATTGCTCATCTTTCGTCGTTATCCAACCTATAGCAACAACAACCAAGGTGACATGAAACACAATACTGGCAGTTAATCCACCAATAGAAAAGGACCAACGGCGTGGAAAAGTCGCCGACATACTACTCATAATTCTTGCCTCTGATTTTCTTTCTAATGAATTATAGGCATAATACAAACACAAATGATATTGCTTATTATTAATAATACAATAAAAAATTAGCTAAATATTGATTATAAAAATTCCTTATTAGAAGCAGTAAGAGCTTATTATTTCACTCTTTTTTAGACACCAGAGACTATGACTAGCGATAAATCATTAGCACAAAAAATCAGTTGTGCCTACCAATCAACCTATGGTCAGCTTGTACGTTTTTTCCAAAAACGCACGGGTAATCACCATGATGCGGATGATTTGTCTCAAGATGTGTTTACACTATGGCTAAATCGAAAAGAACAAACTCCTGTCCAAGAGCAGCGTGCTTTTTTATTTAAAATAGCGAACCACGTTTTGATCGATCATTGGAGGAAAAACCAAAAACAAAAAAATATCTATCAAGAAGATTATCAATTAGAAGATGCGGTACAGACCTATACGACAGAGCTTGATCCCGGGCACGTCCTTGAGCATCAACAGCGTTTAGATTTACTGACACAAGCTATTGATACTCTTCCTCCCCGCCGTCGAGAAGCTTTTATTCTTTATCGCTTTGATGGATTATCACAAAGCGAAATTGCAGAACAAATGGAAATTTCGATAAGCATGGTAGAGAAACATATTGCCGCAGCACTATTACATTGTAAAAGATATGTCGATGCAGGACAGGAGAAATGCACCAATGACGAGTAAGTCGGGAAATCAACCTCACACAGATGAGGCGCCTGCAACGCTTTTGGCAGATACCCATGATCAATTAAGCCAGCAATCTATTGATGAACAAGCTGCGCTTTGGTTCACCCGTCAACATAGTCAGCAAATGAGTTCACAGCAACGACAAGCCTTTAAACAGTGGGTAGCAGATAAAGATAATCAACAAGCTTATCAAGCTATCGCGGAAATTTGGCATAGTTGTGAAGCCTTACCACGCCCTACTATTGTGCCTATAGAAAAAAGGAAATCTTCACTCTGGCGCCCCTTTATTCACACTACAGCCGCACTCTGTTTAGTTGCTGTGTTATATCTTCCTTATAGTCATTTACCTGCCCTGTTAATGGATAATATGACCTTAGCCACCAGCAATTTTCCTAAAGAGATGACCCTCGCAGATGGCTCTAAAGTTTTTTTAAATAGAAATACACAGGTACGCGTCTCGTATGTCCAAACCCAAAGACGCCTTTGGTTAGATAAAGGTGAGGCTTATTTTAAAGTAAAACCCAATCCTTATCGGCCATTTTATGTCCATGCTGATGAGCGATTAATTAAAGTTGTCGGTACTGAATTTGAAGTGAGTCGTTATCAAAATAATCAAATTAGTGTCGCCGTACATGAGGGCATTGTTGAAGTTAAAGCCACAGAAAAATCCCCTGCGACTTACCTATATGCTGGCTCTCAAGCAATTAGCCAATCAACCGATAATCAATTTGTCATTTCCTCAGTCAATGCTGATTCTGTAGGAAGCTGGCGTTTTGGGCAACTCCATTTCTTTGAACAACCACTTGGTGACGTGATCACTAAATTAAAACCTTATCTGGATATCAACGTTCATATCTCATCAGCCGATGTAGCCAAAATAAAGGTATCAGGTGTGGCAAATATTAATGACGCGAAAAGCTTTATTACTGCACTTCCGCTACTTTTACCGGTTAATGTTATTTTTACTGATAAAAATAATGTGTTAATTATCAATAAGTAAAAATAAACATGAAAAATATTCTTTTTTACAGGTGAGGATAATTCTCATTTCACCCTCTTACTTAGTAACAAAAATTATTAAGTCTATGAATGGGATTGGTGAAATGAGAATAAATAATAAAAAAAGGCCTCTAAAAAGGTCGCTACTCACATTATTAATAACGGCTACCGTGGCAGCCCCTTATAGTTATGCGGCAACCCTATCAGTCTCTTTACCAGAGCAATCTTTAGCTGATTCTTTAAACACTATCGCTAAACAAGGTCAGGTACAAATTCTGTTTGATGCCAACGCAATAAAAAACTTACGGGCTCCTGCACTCTCTGGTCAATATGAAACCCATACCGCATTACAAAAGGTGTTAATCGGTAGTGGTATGGAAATTATTTCACAGGGAAATGGCTTTGTTATTCGTCCATTAGCAACAAGCAGTACGATTGTGATCCCTGAAGTTAAAGTCACAGGGGTGGGAAGCAGTTATCATCCTGCTACAGATGTTGTTTCAGCACCACAATACATCACCTCTGAAGAGATAAAGCAACGTAATACTGGCGATGGCAATGTCACCGACTTACTTAAAAGTAACCCTGCGGTTCAATTTGCAAATAACGATAGCAACTCGATGAACCAAGGTGAAATTAAGCCCTCACGTATTTCTATTCATGGCTCCAGTAGCTATCAAAATGCCTATAAACTTGATGGCGTCAGTTTTAATAATGACTTTGATCCGGCAAATTCGGGCAATGGTGAAACCAATACCCGTATTACCAGTGATGAGCAAGGGATGTATCTTGATAGTCGACTTATTGATAGTGTCACCGTTTACGATAACAATATTCCCGTTGAATTTGGCGGATTTACTGGAGGCACAGTTGAAGTACAAAGTCGTCGTTGGTCTGGTGAAACCCATGCCAATGCCTATTACCGTACTACCCGTTCAAGCTGGAATAATATTTTCACCGATCCCAAATTAAAATTTGATACTGCAAATAATGATTTTAGTAATCCAGCCCGTTTCCAGAAAAAATATGATAAACAAAACTATGGCGGTTGGTTTGAAACAGGTTTAACGGAAAATACAGGATTAATTTTCTCAGCTTCTCGTCGGGAATCAACCATTCCGATGATGATAAGTGCTGAAGGGGGAATTGTTCACACCCCTGAAGGCGAATTAGAGCATGTATTACAAAGCCCACATTATCGTGATCAAACGCGTACTTCAGATAACTACTTTATCAAATATTCTTGGAATATCTCTGATAAACAATCTTTTGATCTATCAAGTAATATTGCCCGCTATAAGAGCTATCTGTTCTCCAGCTCTGTGTATAACTCCGGTTATGATAATGAGCATAATGGACTCAGTTTTACCGCCCTTTATAAGCATCAACTTGCGCTAGGAACCTTAGAGTTAACCGCAGGTTATCAAAATCTGGAAGATAAACGCACCAATGATCAAGACTACTTTATCAAAGTAGAAGATTACACTGATTGGCAACACCCTGATCAAGTCTCCAGTGGTGGCCAAGGTGATCTGCGTAGTAAACAAGAAACCTATAGCGCCAAGAGTATTATGCGTTTTGATCCCATCGTGTGGGGTACCGTCACTCATCGCCCCACCATCGGATTTGAAATTAGCCGCACCAAAGGCGCTTATATTCGTGATAAAACCTATTACAACTATACCTATCGTGGCATGACGGTCAATGATGAATGGATGGGAAGCTTATCACAAACGACGCGTTTTCTAGCGGGTACCCATAATGCGTCTTATACCAATTATTCATTTTTTATTGACGATAATATTCAATATAAACGCCTCACCTTACGTCCCGGTGTACGTTTAGATCGTGATGATTTTGTACAAAAAAACAACCTCTCACCTCGTTTAAGTGCTACTTACGATATTTGGGGCACAGGTAATACTTTAATTATTGGTGGGGTAAACCGTTACTATGGACGTTCAATGCTCACTTACGCCCTTTATGGTGCGCAAAATGCCGGTTTACAACACTGCTATTTTGACTGTCAAACATCGGAGGAGAAGTGGACTAATCGTACCGACTTTGATGGTGTTGATTCACTAAAAACCCCCTATAACGATGAATTCACTTTAGGTCTACAACAAGAGATAGCCTCAACCACTTGGCGTTTACAGTATGTGCATCGCAATGGTCGTGATGAGGTGCGTAGTGATACTAAATATCCAGACTCAACCATTGATGAGAAACGTGCTATTCGCCACTTCAATAATAATGGTCGTAGTACACACGATACCTTAACGCTCTCCGTGAGAAATAGCCAACCATGGGAGCTTGCTAAAGCCGACCACGTCTTTAATGCTTCGATTAGCTGGCAAAAAAGCAAAACCAATACACCAAAAGACTCAGGTTATGCCAATTTTGATCCCAGCGTTCAAGGGATGAACTATGACAAGGTGTGGTATGGCGGAAAAATTATCAATGCCAAAGACTTACCTTCTGACAACTTTAACTCGCCGTTAAAAGTGACCGCTGAGCTAACCAGTGTTTGGGATGATGTAGGGGTGACTTGGTTTAACCGTTTGCAATGGAATGGAGCTCGTTCACAAGCAGAGAAAGCCAATAATGGTGCGCCAAAACCAAGTGAGTACGGCCCGCTATTTGAATATAAAAAACGTCATTACAGTAGTCGTTTTACTTGGGATACCAAGCTCAGTTGGCAGCCTGAATTTGCTTACGGTGTAGGCATTTCCGTTGAAGTGAATAACGTACTCAATACCAAAAATGTCAATGATTACATTACCTATCAAGATAAAGAGTACAAATCTTACGAGCCAGGTCGACAGTTCTGGTTACAAGTCAGCTATGACTATTAAAAATTGATGAAGTTAATGTGAGCAACCGAGTCAATAAACAATAAAAACATGACAAATAAGCAATGAAAACAATAAAACAATTTTTCTATTTGGTTTCACCTTTTTGGGGGCGGCGTGCCGCCCTTTACTGCTGGTTCCTATTAATTCTCTCTTTAACGTTAACCCTCTCATCCGTTTGGTTTAACGTCAAAATGAATGAATGGAATGGCAGCTTCTATAACGCCCTACAACAACTCGATGGGCAAGCCTTATATAAACTGCTTCAACAGTTTGTGATTATTATTGCCGGATTAATTACCGTAGTCGTGATGGGTGATTTCTTACGCCAAAAAATGATCATTCGCTGGCGTGAAGGTATGACAGAGCAAGTGCTTGAGCGCTGGCTATCAAAAAATAGTAAACACTATATGTTGCGGTTAACCTCGCAAGAGCCAGACAACCCCGACCAACGAATTGCTGAAGATATTCGTTTACTGATTGAATCGACAATGCGCTTAACAGTGACCTTTTTACATTCACTGTTAACGCTTATCTCTTTTGCCACTATTTTATGGTCACTCTCTGGTGCGCTCTCTTTCTCTTTAGCAGGCAAAGAGTGGAATATACCGGGTTATATGTTCTGGGCCTGTATTATTTATACCCTTATCGGGATCACCATCACCCAGCTCATTGGTTCTCCATTACGTAAAATCAATATGGATAAACAGCGTAAAGAGGCGGATTACCGTACTGCGCTTATCACACGTAAACAACATGGTGATGCTATTGCCGGTCAACGGGGTGAAATGAGCGATCGTCATGAACTGATGGGACGCTTTTTAGGGGTGATCCGCAACTGGAATAACCTTATCCGTTATGAAAGAAACCTTGCTTTCTTTACTGTGGGTTATCAGCAAGCCACGGCAATGGCGCCGATTATTTTTGCTTTGCCAAAATTCCTTGCCGGCGAATTAATGCTAGGGGGATTAATGCAGTTACGACAAGCCTTCTCCAGTGTTGCTGGGGCATTAAGCTGGTTTATCTTCTCCTATAAAGAGATTGCTGCATGGCAGGCAACGGTTACCCGTCTTTATCATTTTGTGGTGTTGTTAGAGCATGATCACCAACCTGAGATCACCGAATTAGATGATAAACAAACTAAGCTGACAGCCAATTTATCGTTGTTTATGCAAGACGATAGATTATTAATTAACAATATTCACTTTTCTCTCAAAGCGGGTGAATTGGCGGTAATTGAAGGTAGCTCAGGTATCGGGAAATCAACGCTGTTACGTGCGTTAAGCGGCCACTGGCCTTATTTTAAAGGAGATATTCAACGGGTAACCAATATCAGTTGGCTCCCACAACGTATGTATCTGCCTGTTGCCCGCTTAGATAGCTTATTAGCTTATCCTTGCCAAGCATCTCAGTTCTCACAACAAGAGTACCAAGAAGTGCTTCATTGGGTGGGGCTAGATAAAATAAAAAATCAGCTCTCACTGGAAACAGATTGGACAACACGCTTATCCGGTGGTGAACAACAACGTCTTATCTTTGCCCGTTTATTACTCAATAAACCCGATCTTATTTTATTAGATGAAACCACATCCGCTCTTGATGAACAAAATGCCCTACATATGTTGTTATTACTTAAACAGCATCTACCAACCTCGGGCATTGTCTTAGTCAGTCATCAGCGTTTCACTCACGCTATTGCCGAGCAAGTAATTTCATTACAAGCGCCGACTGCGTCCTCCTCTCAATCAGCTGGAGTTACTGAATATGTATCGTAAGTTACTGATTATCTCAGTCAGTTTATCACTTCTGGGTTGTGCAACAGGCACCTCGTCTGAGCATACCAATAATGCCCTTTCACTGCGCCCCGATATTCGCCATTTTACGCTTGATAATGGCTTAAATGTCTATTTGCTACAACGCCCACAAACGGGGGTTGAAATGCGTTTACTGGTGAAAAGTGGCTCGGTACAAGAAGATGAAAAACAACTTGGCTTTGCCCACTTTACCGAGCATATGGCTTTTAAAGGCACGACTCATTTTCCGGGAACAACTGGGTTTAAACAACTTGAAAGCCTAGGAATGAAGTTGGGGAGTCATGTTAATGCGGCAACTAGCTTAAACTCAACAACCTATAAATTATCCCTGCCTAATGCCAATCCGACCCAAATAAAAACAGGGTTGAGGATCTTGTCCGATTGGGCCTTTGGCATGACATTTGATCCCGTTGAGTTTGATAAAGAGCGTCCGGTGATCGTCGAGGAGTGGCGATTACGCCAAGGTATTGGTTTTCGTATTAATCGCCAACTTGAAGAGTTACGTTATTATGGCAGTCGTTATCTAGATCGTGATCCCATAGGGGACTTAGATATCGTTAAGCATGGTGATGTCAAAGAAGCAAAACGTTATTACGATACTTGGTATCAGCCTGAAAGAATGGCATTGGTGTTAGTGGGTAATTTTAATCAAGGTGATGCGATTGCTGATATTACCCAGATGTTCAATGCAAAAAATAGTGAAAACAAAGGCGTTGACTCTCCATCATGGCACAGCTTTATCGATAATAAAGATTTATTAGTAAAGACGATTTTTGATAAAGAGCAAGGCTCACGCATTGTGCAATTCACTCTACAGCGTACACTGCCTGCACCATTAAATAGTCGCCAAGGTCAATATGATGATTTAATGGACTCGTTGTGGCTCTCCATCTTAAACCAGCGCTTTTCAACCATTGTTGATAATGGGTTAGTGCCTTCCGTCAGTGCCAATACACTAGGTGCGATGTTAGATGCCCGTCGCTCACAACAATTGATGATTGCCCATCCTAAAGGGGATGATTATCAAGGTACATTAGATATTCTATTTACTGAGGTACAGCGTTTAGCCTCACAGCCAGTATCTCAGCAAGAGTTAGATAATGCCCGCAATGCGCTGTTAAAACGTCTTAGCCAACAAGCTGCTGGTGAAGAGCGCTATGAGCATGGTTATTTAGCTAACCAAATTACTACGGCACTTGAATTAGAAATGCCAATCCAAAGCAAAAAGCAGGCGTTAAACTTAAGTTATCAACTAATAAATAACGTTACACCTGATACCTTAAAACACTATTTTGCCCAATATCTAACACAAGCTTCACCACGAGTGGCAATTATCGGCCCAGATAGTGATAGTCAGGTATTTAGTGCCACTAAAGCCTCGCAACGCTGGCAAGAGATTAGACAATCTGATCCCGGTGCGTTTACATTGAAAACCCATGCGGTGGTATTAGATATTAAACCTGAGCAAACCGGTACTGTTGTCACCACACAAACACTTCCGATTGAAAAAACACAGCAATGGACACTGAGCAATAACGTAAAAGTTATTATTAAAAATGACCAGTGGCTAAAAGACAATATCCAAGTATCACTGCGTATTCCCGGAGGTGTTTCTCTGGAAACAGGACAAAGTTTAGGCTTGGTACAGTGGGCATTAAACTTACCAGAAGTGAGTGGATATGGGCATTACAACGCAAGAGAGTTAGCGTTATTTAGTAAACAGCATCAAATCAGTTTGCGTCCATACAGTGAGTTGTTATTCCACGGCTTGCGTGGCGAAGCGCCTATTGATGAGTTAGACACCTTGTTGACCTTATTGCATTTAAAAGTGACGGCACCACAATTTAATGGGCAAAAATTAGAGCAACAAAAACAAGCAACAGCATTAGGGATCGCCAAAACACCGGTTGAACGTATTTTCTTAGATCATATTAATAAAGAGAGCTATCAAAACGGTGAGCGTTTAGTAATTTCGCCACAAGGCCCTTGGCAACAGTTTACCGCACAACAATTACAACAAACGAATCAATCACTTCTAGGACAGCCTGCCGATATGGTATTGGTGATTAGTGGGCCTATTAACCTAAATCAGGCCAAACCGATGATCGAACGTTGGATTGCAACGCTACCGACACGTTCATCGCAACGTCTATTTTGGGCTGATCCGGCGATTAATCCCAAATTAAGCTCATTTAATAAAACCTACCCTATTGCCAGTAGCGATAAGAGTATGATCAGTATTCAATACGCAGCCAAAGCCCAATGGTCACAACAGCAACTGTTAGCACTTAACTTGCTTGATACCGTTGTCAGCCAACGTTTAAGACTTAATCTTCGTGAACGAGCCGGCGGGATCTACTCGCTAGGCTTTTCTGAGTCACTAACCAAGCTGCCAAGTAGTTTTTATACCGGACGTTTAAACTTTACCGCATCACCACAGCGGGCAGATGAATTAATTGCACTTGCGCGTAAAGTGGTCAATGACGTAAAACAAGCGGGTATTACCGATAAAGAATTACAAGAGGCAAAAAATATTTGGTTAACTGAATATGGGCAAGCCAAAGAGAGTGCTAGCTATTGGACTGATGCACTTGCTCAAGTGGCAACAGATGACCAACAATATCAACGACTATTAACTGAGACTGCGATTGTCAACGGAATAAGTGTCAGTGATGTTAATCAAGTTGCTCGTCAGTGGTTGGGTGAAAATGAAAAAATCTTCAAACTAACACCACCAACAAAGCAATAAATTTCTATTTATCACTTTAATAATAAACGCCCAGCATATCTTTATTCTGGGCGTTTATTCATCTAACCTGAATAACTTAGCAATGTTTCATTCAATATTATTGTCTATTAAATTTATTAATCTTTTTTGAGCGCCCAACGACCACTACCCAAAAACATCACCGCAATCGCAGCAAACATATAGAAGCCAGCACTTTCAGGTGCCCATCCCCCCGTTTTGGGATCTAAGGCTAAAAGATCACCGGAATGTACCATCAGCACCGCAACCCCCATGGTTGCCGCCACAACAAATGCTGAAAATCGAGTAAATAAACCGATAATCAGTAAGATAGGACATAGAACTTCACCCAGTAATGTGCCATAAGCAATAAATGCAGGTAAGTTAATATTTGCCAACATTCCCTGTATACCGGCAAGTCCTCCTGGCTCCATTTTGTGTAATCCGTGTAATAACATTAAGACACCTAGCGAAACACGTAAAACAAACTTACCTAAATCGGGGTGGTTTGTAAGCTGATTAAATTTATTAATCATAACGTCTCCAAAATCAACAATGTGATGGGCATTTTTAATACGTATTAATGGGTATTTATTATTATATGATTAAAAAATATGAATGAGTGCAATTTTTATTATCATTATTTGTTATGGTTGACGAGGCATTTAGATTATTATCGTTTAATTAGGAGCTATTCACCTTTTCCATGATTAAGATCACAACTTATTAACATAATCAACTCTTAATCAGCAACTTCTCGTTATGCTATAGATATCTCATCTGACCAGTATAAAAAAGGTATCTGATGGCACACTATTCTTATTTATTTACTCCCCTTGATTTAGGGTTTACTACGCTTAAAAATCGTATTTTGATGGGCTCGATGCATACCGGACTAGAAGAAGATCCACATGATGCACCTAAGCTTGCTGAATTTTATGCTCAAAGAGCTGCAGCAGGGGTGGCACTTATTGTCACCGGTGGGATCTCCCCTAATAAGCAAGGTGTATTGTTGCCACATGCAGCAACGCTAATGTCAGAAGATCAACTCGCTTCTCATCAATTAGTCACTGATGCGGTACATAAACAGGATGGGAAAATCGCTTTACAGATTTTACATACTGGTCGTTATAGTTATCAGCCTAATTTAGTCGCCCCTTCAGCGATCCAATCGCCTATCACCCCTTTTATGCCCCAAGCAATGAGTCATGAGCAGATAGAACAGACTATTGAAGATTATATTCATTGCGCTAAGTTGGCTCAGAAAGCAGGCTATGATGGTGTTGAGATCATGGGGTCTGAAGGCTATTTAATTAACCAGTTTTTAGTAAGTCATACGAATCAACGCGATGATCAATGGGGTGGCTCTATTGAAAATCGTTGTCGTTTTGCATTACGTATTTTAGCTGGCATAAGAGAAGCTGTGGGTGAACACTTTATCATTATCTATCGTTTATCAATGTTAGATTTAATTACCGAGGGAGCTAATGCCTCAGAGGTATTTTATCTTGCTCAAGCAGTAGAAAAGGCCGGAGCAACCCTAATCAACAGTGGTATTGGTTGGCATGAAGCCCGTATCCCCACTATTGCCACTATGGTACCAAGAGGACAATTTGCTTATGTCACTCGCCAATTGATGGGAAAAATCAACATTCCTCTTATCACTTCTAATCGTATCAATACACCTCAAGTGGCTGAAGCTATTTTAGCGGAAGGCTGTGCAGATATGGTGTCTATGGCGCGTCCTTTTCTTGCCGATCCGCAATTCGTATTGAAAGCGCAACTTGGTCGCGAGGATGAGATAAACACCTGTATTGCCTGCAACCAAGCCTGCTTAGATGAGATATTCAGTGGTCACCCAGCATCTTGTCTTGTAAACCCTTTTGCCTGTCGAGAAACAGAGCTTATTTTAACCCCGACTCAAGCCCCTAAAAAAATTGCTGTCGTTGGCGCAGGCCCCGCAGGATTAGCATTTGCCATTACAGCAGCTAAACGTGGTCATCATATTACTTTATTTGAAAAAGAAGACCGTATTGGTGGACAACTCAATATTGCCAGTCAAATTCCGGGTAAAGAAGAATTTAAAGAGACATTGCGCTACTTTAAGCGGCAATTGCAAATCACGGGGGTGATCGTAAAAAATAATACGGAAGCGACACTTTCCCATCTGAAACATTTTGATGAAATTATTTTAGCCAGTGGTGTTATCCCTCATATTCCAGAGATTGATGGCCATGATAATCCGATAGTAAAAACCTATCTTGATGTCCTTAAATATCATCAGCCAACCGGCGAAAAAGTGGTGATTATTGGCAGTGGTGGTATTGGTTTTGACACTGGCCTTTATCTTACCCAAACAGGCCAATGCAGTAGTTTAAGCCCTTGTGCATTTAATAAAGAGTGGGGAATTGACCCAACACTTACGCATCGCGGAGGGATCACCTCAGCCGATCCTTTTATTAAAAAAGACAAACAGATTGTTATGACGCAACGTAAAAGTGGGAAATTTGGCTTAAGTTTAGGCAAAACAACAGGCTGGATACATCGCTTAACATTGCAGAAAAAAGGGGTCAAATGGCTAACGGGCTGCCATTATCAAAAAATTACCGAACAAGGAGTAATAATTGAACATAATGAACAACAGCAACTGCTCGCAGCTGATAGCGTGATTTTATGTACCGGACAACAACCTTATCGTCCGCTACTGCAAGCGTTACAACAAGAAAATAAAACCGTCCATCTTATTGGCGGGGCAAAAGAGGCTAAAGCATTAGATGCCAAACGAGCCATTAAGCAGGGAACAGAATTAGCACTTACTATTTAACATTCGATTTATCATATCAATAACCAGAAACCCCATATAGTTTCCTATATGGGGTTCTGTTTTTATTATTAATTTTTGTTGTTACTTACTACCCTTCCTGTCTTACTACTCTTTATATCTATTTACTACTTATACTCTTTAGCCATTATTTTTTTCAGTTAATGGATTGGCAACTAAACGCTCATCTTCGGCTATGCAGACCGTTGCGGTAAATAGCACATCAGTTGATGAGTTTAATGCAGTCTCTGCTGAATCTTGTAAGACACCAATCATCACACCTACCGCAACTACTTGCATCGCCAAATCATTACTAATACCGAACATGCTACAAGCAAGCGGAATTAACAGTAGCGAGCCACCAGCAACCCCTGATGCACCACAAGCACAAATAGCAGCAACAAGGCTTAGCAATAAGGCTGTTGGAATATCCACAGGCATACCCAAGGTATTTACCGCAGCAAGTGTTAAAATAGTAATAGTGATTGCCGCTCCCCCCATATTAATGGTCGCACCTAATGGGATCGAGACAGAATAGGTATCTTCATTTAAATTCATACGACGACACATTGCCATATTCACCGGAATATTAGCCGCTGAACTACGCGTAAAGAAGGCAGTAACACCACTTTCACGTAAGCAAGCCCATACTAATGGATAAGGATTACGGCGAATTTTCCAAAATACAATCAATGGGTTGACAACGAGCGCAACAAACAGCATACAACCAATTAAAACAAGTAAGACATGCAAGTAGCCAGCTAAAGCTTTAAAGCCAGTCGTAGCAATGGTTGATGATACCAAGCCAAAAATCCCGATTGGCGCTAAACGGATCACCACACGCACAAGGTTAGTTACCGCATCTGCAAAATCTTGTGTTAATGCTTTAGTCGTATCACTTGCATGGCGTAACGCTAAACCTAAGCCAATAGCCCAAGCTAAAATCCCCATATAATTGCCGTTAATCAGTGCATCTACAGGGTTAGCCACCACATTAATTAATACACCTTTTAAGACTTCAGCAATATTTTCAGGTGGCGATAGTTGTGAATTATTGACAACTAGCGTTAATACTGAGGGAAACACAAAGCTTGCCACTACTGCTGTTAGTGCAGCAAAGAAAGTCGCGAGCAGATAAAGCACTAATATGGGACGTATACTGGTTTTTTGTCCTTGACGGTGGTTGGCAATCGAAGCCATAACCAATACCCAGACTAAAACAGGCGCAACGGCTTTTAAGGCACTAATAAATAAGTTACCTAATAAGCTCATCATTTTAGCCACTTCTGGTGCTAACCAAGCCAGTAAAATACCCGCAATTAAACCAGCAAGTATTTGTTTAACGAGACTTCCCTGAAAAAGCAGGTTAAGTACTCTGGATTGTTGTTTATCCATAGTTATTCCATTACTTAAAATAATATTTAAAAAAGCAATTGTGTGCTTGCTTTTGCCAGTATAAGGAAATGAATCTTGCTGAAAAGCTTATTTTGCAAAATATACATCATTAGCTATTTTTGTTAACAATAAAATAACACAATTGTGATCATAATAGGATTTTGTTCTTTTTAACGTACAGTCCACAAATGAAAGAAATTATTATTATCATAAGGTTAGATTTAATCGTTAAATAAAAAACTAACTCTTATACTATTTACCTTGATTTTTCTTAATCACTTGATGAGTTTAATTTTAACTTTTTAATAACATTTCAATCAGTTTAACTAGCCAATTGGCAACTTTAAAACACTTTTTTTGATGAATAAATAACCATGACATTAGCTTCAATCAGCAAGGAAAAATAATGCTTTTTTATCTCAGTAAAACATCATCATAGTAATTCTATTATTACGTTTTCTTAAGGTTTTTTCTTTAAAACAACGTATCCTAAACTGGAAAACAAAAGTGAATGTCTTTTTTCAAATATTCTTGCTCAATGAAGCGCTTGTAGGGTATTTAAGTGAAAAAATTTTCTGTCTAGTTTTTATTGATTTTGTTAGAGTGTTGCTGTTTTAAACAATGAAAAATAAACCCTATGATATGTATTACGGGTAAATAGATAACAAGAGAGAATGTTTTTGTATTTACCCCCGAATGACTCAGTTTTAGGAAGCCTTTTATATGGAAATCGTAAGAGAGCTGTTCTTGGCGCTTTGGCATCAAGATTACGAAACCTTAGCGAATCCCTCACTGCTTTGGATTATTTACATTTTATTATTCAGCATACTATTCCTAGAAAACGGAGTACTACCCGCAGCTTTCTTACCAGGAGACAGCTTATTAATTTTAGTGGGTGTGTTAATTGCTAAAGGAACCATGGATTTTCCATTAACCTTACTTATTCTAACGGCAGGTGCTAGCTTAGGTTGTTGGCTGGGTTATCTGCAAGGGAAGTGGCTTGGTAACACCCGACTTGTACGAAGTTGGTTATCACATTTACCAGAACACTACCACCAACGAGCCCATGGACTTTTCCATCGACATGGCTTGGCGGCGTTACTTATTGGTCGTTTTCTCGCTTTTGTTAGAACATTATTGCCGACTATTGCCGGCCTTGCTGGCTTACAAAACGGTCGTTTTCAAGTTTTTAATTGGCTAAGTGGTCTGTTATGGGTTGGTATTTTAACCACATTAGGCTATTTATTAGGAAATAGTCCGTTATTCCGCCAATATGAGCATCATTTAATGAATTTTCTGATGCTACTGCCTGTTTGTTTATTAGTGATTGGCCTAATCGGGAGTGTATGGGTCGTCATTAAGAAGAAAAGTAAACAGAGTAATCAACCGTAATCTATCGCTATTTCTATTATTTTTTATAGCGTTAATATTTAGCATCTTAAAGCCTGTTTTATGATTAAAACAGGCTTTTGTTTTTTATTTCAAGCTATTACTGATTATTTTTTTAATATCACCCTTGGCAAGAATAAGACTTTTCTCTTTTTTAGGGAATAAAGTCATTATTTAATTTTATTATATGGTAAATCTAGTCTATTGTTATAGGTATAACCTCATATCTTGATTAAAGGAGTTACTCATGTCACACCAACGTTCAAATGAAGATCTGCGTAGTGAATTAAAATCTCTGGCTGATACTCTAGAAGAAGTTCTGAACTCCTCGGCAGATAAATCAAAAGAGGAATTACAAAGTTTACGAGAAAAAGCTGAATATGCGCTACGTGGCTCTCGTGCAAAACTCAGTGATGCAGGTAGAGAAATCGTCGATAACACTAAAGAAATGGCGGGTAAAGCGGACAACTATGTGCGTGAAAACCCATGGACAGGTGTTGGTATTGGCGCGGCAGTAGGTGTCGTACTCGGTGTTCTACTTTCGAAACGTTAATCCATAATGAGTGATACTCAAAGACCACAGGGCCCCGCATCCGGGGTTCTGAATTCTCTTAGTCGTATTGGCGCTGTTATCGTTGGCATGGTTGAAACCCGCCTAAAATTAATCGCCATCGAACTAGAAGAAGAAAAAATTACACTTATTCAGCTTATTTTAATGGCGGGGATCACCTTATTACTCACCGCCTTTGGCTTAATGAGTCTACTTATTCTCCTCTTTTGGGTGATCCCACCTGAATATCGTATTCATGCTTTAGCGATTACAACGGCTATTTTGCTAGTTGGTGCCTTAATAGGTGCTATCATGACATTGAGAAAAGCCCGCAATTCAACGCTGTTAGGTGATACTCGCCAACAACTAGAATTAGATAAGCGTCTTTTGGAGCAATATCGCGATGAGCAAACAAAATAGACGCACCCTAGCATTAGCAAGACGCAAAAAGCTGTTGTTGGATGAAATTCAACAACAGCGCACTCAATTAGCGCAAGAGGGGCAAACATGGTTAGAGGTCACCGCGCCTTATGATAAAGCATGGAATATCTTAACCTCGTTAAAACCTATCTTGTTAATAGGGGCAAGCGTGGTATCTCTTTATAGCATTAAGCACCCTAAAAAACTGGTTCGTTGGGGACGACGGGCGATAGGCGCTGTTGGTTTAATACGCACATTACAGAAGTCTGTCAAAAAAACCGCTGACTAAACATCAATTTTTTTGTGTAAGAATGTTAATTCTTCTTAATATCCTCCATATTATTTTTTCTTTATTGTATATCTCAAGCCAAACAGTGGTTATTTACACTAAAAACTGGCAATTAAACAAATAAAATACAGATATATTAAATAATATAAAATTTTATCAGGAATAAACATCATGAAGAATTTTGAAAACATTGCCTTATTAATCGCACGTATTCTCATGCCAATTTTATTTATCAGCGCAGGGTATGGAAAAATTGAAGCCTATGAAGGTACTCAACAATATATGCAATCAATGGGTGTTCCGGGAGCCTTATTACCTTTAACCATTTTATTAGAGTTAGGGGGTGGATTAGCCATATTATTCGGTTTCTTAACTCGCACAACGGCTATCTTTACCAGTGTATTTACGCTGTTAACCGCACTACTGTTCCACACTAACTTTGCAGAAGGTGCAAATCAGTTAATGTTTATGAAAAATATGACTATTGCGGGTGGCTATTTATTACTGGTTATCACAGGTCCGGGTAAATGGAGCTTAGATCGCCTACTTAAGAAAAATTGGTAATAATAGATTTAATAATAAAAAGATCCTCTAGGGGATCTTTTTTAATTGTATTCTCAAACTCTAGCGAACAAACTATTTTTTATCTGCGGCAAAAAGTTTAGGAATTTCGCGTAAACACCAGGATTTAGCTTCTCCCATGCTGTCTCTGCGCCACGCCATAATAATATTATTTTCATGATGATATTCAGGGCCAACCACACGTAAACGCCCCTCTTTTAAATCATCTTCAATTAAATCAATAGGCATAGTAGCAACCCCTAAACCGGCAATTAATGCTCGACGTTTATCTTCAATCGAACTCACCGTTAAACGACGCTGTTTATCTAATAACAGTACAGTTAAAACAGGTCGTTCTCTTGCGGTATCGGCGATAGCAATACCGCGATATTTTAAGCGAGTTTCTTCTGCAAGTGGTTCAGGTTCATTATGGATAGGGTGATCAGGGCTGGCAACATAGACACTGGTGGTATTATATAAAGGGCGGAAATTGATTTCTGATGAAGAACGAAAATGCATATCCGGTGAAATAACAATATCACATTTACCACTTTCCAAGCTTTCCCATGCTCCAGCAAGCACTTCGGTGACTAAAGAGAGTTGTGTATTTGATTTTTCAGCTAATTTTTCAACTAACGGGAATAAGCGAGATGCGGGTGTTAATGCTTCACACACAATCGTAATATGTGGCTCCCAACCACGAGCTAGCGCTTCAGCATCAGAAGTTAATTTATCTGCAGCTTCAAGAAGAATACGCCCTCTTTCAAGTAACATTCTTCCCACATTAGTAAATTTAGTTCGATGTCCTGAACGGTCAAATAGCACAACATCCAAATCTTCTTCTAATTTCTGCATGGTATAACTGAGTGCTGATGGGACGCGATTTAGCTCATCAGCGGCGGCAGCAAAACTTCCTCTACGATCAATGGCATCCATCACTCGTAGAGATTCCAATGTAATGGCTTTATCTTTACTCATTATACTTATCTCTATCAAATAATTTGATTATTGGCACCAGATTAACTTGCTAACAATCTACAGTCCATATCTCTAAGATGAATATATTGATTAATCGACTCGAAAAGTACCGCGATGATAAAATACAGAACAGCACAACAGTGTGGCAAAGCGGACTATGGCTGGCTACAAGCTCGCTACACATTCTCCTTTGGCCACTATTTCGATCCTCATTTTTTAGACTATGGCACATTAAGAGTACTGAACCAAGAAGTGCTCGCACCAAATTCTGAGTTTAAAGCAAAAACCTATCCTCATGTGGATGTCGTCAACCTGATCTTAAGAGGTGAAGCGACTTATCTTGATAATATGGGGCGAACACTTACCGCCAAACAAAACGAGTGTTTATTAATTTCGCCTCATAATACAGAAACTTACATTGAAAGAAATAGTAGTCCAGATACCCCATTAACTCGTATTCAATTATGGCTAAACGCGTGTCCACAACAAGAGAGCATCGCTTCACAAAAATTAGCTTTAAATGAAGATTTAAAATATCAATTATTGGCTTCCCCTTCAGGGGATAATGGCAGTTTGATGCTAAGGCAAAATATCTGGCTCTATCATATTAACTTAGCACAAGGGGATGAAATAACCTTGCCGATCCAGGGTCAGAAAGGCTATTTGCAATCTATCAAAGGCGGTATCCATTTCCAAACCTCAGAGCAAGAGCTTGGGGAAATCCGTTGTGGTGATGGTGCTTTTATTCAAGATAGCAATATGCTAGCGCTAAGATGTCAAAAGGCTTTTCGTGGTCTTTTTATTGATATCGTTTCTTAATCAGCTAGCGATATCAGCGAGCAATCATTTATCATCACACTAGCAATAGCAATAAAGCAGAAAACCCTCGAGCCACGAGCCACAGAGTGAATCGAGGGTTTTATATAAGGTGAGTTGACCGTTAAGCCGGGTTCTGTCGTGGACAACCATTCATCTAGGCCAGAACTTGCGCGCTGGCTCCAGCAACCTACCCGGGTTCAATGCGGGCCGCACCATAAGAACCCCTATTTGGTCTTGCTCCGGGTGGAGTTTACCATGCCACAAACTGTTACCAGTTGCGCGGTGCGCTCTTACCGCACCCTTTCACCCTTACCTGATCCTGTAAACAGGCCATCGGCGGTTTACTCTCTGCTGCACTTGTCGTAGGCTCGCGCCTCCCAGACGTTATCTGGCACCCTGCCCTGTGGAGCCCGGACTTTCCTCCCCTCTATCCGTCTCCCCGAAGGGACAACGATAAAGCAGCGGTTGTCTAGTCAACTCAGGGGGCGGATTATAAGGATTTTCCGCGTTAATGTATAGCGAAAGAAACAAAAAATCGTTTTACTGATCTTGTTCCGCTTCATTTTGCGCAATGACGTGTTTGTACAACGCATTTTTCTTCACGCCATAAATCTCAGCGGTAACTGCTGCCGCCTTTTTCAAAGGTAACTCTTTTTGTAAAATCGCCAATGTGCGTAATACTTCTGGGGCAAAATGGTCTTCTTGTGGCTTTTGATACCCTTCAACAATTAATACCATTTCCCCTTTACGGCGATTTTCATCTTCACGAACCCAGTTAAGTAATTCCCCAACAGGCATTCCTTGAATGGTTTCCCACGTTTTGGTTAATTCTCTTGCCAATACAACATAGCGCTCTTCCCCCCAAACCGTCACCATATCCGCTAAACTATCTAATAAACGGTGGGTGGACTCATAAAAGATTAAAGTACGTGGCTCTTGTGCTAAATCACGCAAACAATCTTGACGACTTTTTGTTTTTGCTGGTAAAAAACCTTCATAACAAAAACGGTCAGAAGGTAATCCGGCGGCTGATAGCGCGGTAATTGCCGCACATGCCCCAGGTAATGGCACCACTTTTATACCGTTTTTGCGACACTGATTGACTAAATGATAGCCGGGATCATTAATTAATGGTGTACCTGCATCAGAGACTAATGCGATACTTAGCCCTTGTTGTAATTTGCTAATTAATTGATCTGCTTTTTGCTGTTCATTATGATCATGTAACGCAAACAAACGTGCGTTAATGGCAAAATGCTGTAATAGAAGCCCTGTATGTCGGGTATCTTCTGCAGCTATTAAATCGACATGAGACAGCACATCAAGTGCCCGCTGGGTGATATCGCCCAGATTACCAATGGGTGTGGGTACTATGTACAGTGTGGATGTCGTTACCGCTGCTCGATTAGGTTGATTCATTGTTTATTCCGAATGACCGATTTAAAATTGAGCATAATTATAAAACATCACTGGGTACAGTATGCTTTCCTCAATTTTTGTGCGTTTTAAAACAGGTTTATCCTATACTGCAATACTTTCTGCCTTGATTATGTCAGGTTGTACCCTGACGGGGCAACAACAACAGCCACTGACACCTGCTGAAAAAGCGCAAGTGGAAATGAAACAATTTCAGAAAGTCATTGATGATGCGAACGGACAAGCCTCTTTAGATGTGATCCGTGCCTATATTGGCCTAGAACCCCTTATCACTGATCCTGTATTACATCAGCAAAATATTGATGATACTTGGTTAACACTCACGAAGCTTACACCTGAACAACGTCGTAGTGTGGTGATCAAAGCTGATGAAAATACATTACAAGGCTGGTTAGATTTACTCAACACTTATGAATATAACCAAGATGATGCGGGTAAATTATCCCAAGCAATACGCGAATGGCAAACACGCTATCCACGCAATCCAGGAGCGCTAACATTACCGACGCTGTTATTGCGCCAATCACAATCTGCCGTCAGTAACAGCGGAAAAATCGCATTATTATTACCGTTAACAGGACAAGCTAAAGTGTTTGGTAATGCTATTATGCAAGGCTTTACCGATGCTAAAGAAGGTTTACCTCAAGTTCAAGCTAACGCAGCGCCAGAAGCGCCCCAACAAGATAGTTTAGCTTCCATTTTAGCAGAATTAGGTATTTCATCTTCGAATGCAGACACAGCAACAACGGAAAACGATAATTCAACGGATGATAATACAGCGGAAGGCGCTGAAAATAGTGATGCTACTTCAGCAAAAGAAACCGAAGCCTTTGCGGGTAATAGCCGCGTGCAATTAGATCCTATTGTCCAAAATAATCGCCAAGTGATTATGTATGATACCAATAGCCAACCCATTGATCTGTTACTGAAACAAGTGCAACAAGAGGGTGCTGATTTAATTGTGGGGCCACTATTAAAACCCGAAGTGATCAAAACTATTGAATTAAAAAGTGGTTTACCTGTTTTAGCACTAAATGAAGTTGATAATATTCCTCTTGCTACTACAGTGTGTTTCTTTTCACTTTCCCCAGAAGATGAAACTCGTAATGCGGCTCAACACTTACGCCAGCAACAAAAATCTAACCCACTCATTATCGTTCCTGACAATAAATTCGGTCAAAGAATGGCACAAACTTTTGCGGATGAGTGGCAGCGTAGCGGGGGTGGAACCGTCTTACAACAAACTTTTGGCTCTCTTGATAGTCTAAAAAGTTCAATTAATCGCGGCGTGGGTATTCGAATGACAGGAACCCCGGTATTGCCAACAGACAATGCACCACTGCCATTAGATACCGCCTCAATGCCAACAACAAACGGTGCTATTGATTCTGTGTATATCATTGCCACTAGCGATGAGTTAACATTGATTAAACCAATGATTGATATGGCAATCAGTACCAAAAAACGCCCACCGATTTATGTCAGCTCACGCAGTAATCAAGGGGGAATGGGGCCAGATTTTCGTATGGAAATGGACGGTATCCAATTTAGTGATATTCCTCTTATGACGGGAGCAAATTTACCGTTAATGCAAAAAGCATCCAGTAAATTTGCGAACGATTACTCATTAATGCGCCTTTACGCTATGGGTATTGATGCATGGTCATTAGCAAACAATTACAATGAACTCACCAAAGGAACCTTACAGTTCAATGGTGTTTCTGGCTCTTTACGTGTGGAAGATAATTGCACTATTTATCGACAACTCCCATGGATGCAATTTAAACAAGGTAAAATTGAACCTGTGGGACAATAAGTAAGCAATTTACCCCATAAACCGCCTCTTTGAAGTCTCCGGATAAGGAGCTGACTTTATCTTGAGGCGGTTTATTTATAAGAGATAACATCAGGAAATCATGGATGATTATTCCTAAAAGTACTTATCTAGTCGGACAATATTATGAGAGAAAAGCGTTAAATTACTTGCGCCAACAAGGGTTAAAGTTAATTGAGCGTAATGTCCGATATCCCTGTGGAGAAATTGATCTTATTATGCAGGGTAATAGAACATGGATATTTGTTGAAGTCCGCTTTCGGCGTAGTGCACAATTTGGTGATGCAATCAGCTCAGTGACCTACAGTAAACGGCGCCGTTTATGGTACGCCGCCAATTGTTGGTTAGCTCAACGCCAACAAAGTATCGAGACGGTTAACTGTCGCTTTGATATTTGTGCATTTGATCAACGCCAGTTAATATGGCTAAAAAACATTCTCGATCATACGGAATTTATTCGTTAAATTAGATTATATAGGTCTTAACGTGCTTGATAGAATAAAAGTCTGCTTTACAGAGAGTATTCAAACTCAAATTGCAGCAGCAGAAGCGTTACCCGATGCCATTTCCAGAGCTGCCATGATGATGGTTCAATCTTTGTTAAACGGACATAAAATATTAAGCTGTGGCAACGGTAGCTCAGCAGCAACGGCTCAACGCTTTGCTGCTAGTATGATCCATCGTTTTGAAACAGAGCGCCCAAGTTTACCGGCATTATCTTTAAATACCGACAGTGTTGTGATGACCGCCATTATGGGAAATCAGCAACATGATGAAATTTATGCCAAACAAGTACGGGCATTAGGGCAAGCAGGTGATGTACTGTTAGCTATTTCCACTCATGGTAATAGCAGAAGCATTATTAAAGCTGTTGAAGCCGCTGTTACTCGAGATATGACCATTGTTGCACTGACTGGCTATGATGGCGGTGAGCTTGCTGGATTACTAGGCCCTCAAGATGTGGAGATCAGGATCCCCTCTCAACGTACAGTCAGAATACAGGAAGTGCAGATGTTAACGGTCAATTGTCTCTGCGACTTAATTGATAATACATTATTCCCACATCAGGATGACTAAGGAGTTACTATGAAATTGCTTCCGATTACCGCAGTACTTTGTTCCGCGCTATTGCTACAAGGCTGTATTGGTGCCGCTGTTGTGGGTACTGCTGCCGTTGCTGGCAAAACCGCAACCGATCCTCGTTCATTAGGACAACAAGTTGATGATGGCACATTGGAAGCCCGAGTTTCTGGTGCTCTAAATAAAAACCAACAGATCAAGAACAGTAATGCGCGCATTGTCGCCACCGCTTATCAAGGTAATGTATTGTTAACTGGGCAAAGTCCAGATATGTCGGTTGCTGAGACGGCCAAACAAGTTACCAGCAAAGTGGAAGGAGTAAACAATGTTTATAATGAAGTTCGCCAAGGTGAGCCTGTGACATTAGGCACTGCTTCTTCAGATACATGGTTAACCACTAAAGTACGTTCACAAATTTTAGCTAGCGATGCCGTCAAATCATCTTCCGTAAAAGTGATCACCGAAAATGGCGAAGTATTTTTATTAGGGATATTAACCCGTCAAGAAGGGGCAGCAGCCGCTAAAATTGCCAGTGAAACCAAAGGTGTTGTTAAAGTAACAACGGCATTTACCTATCTAAACTAAATGTATCGCTGATGGGTATCACGTGGTGATAGCGTATTATTTTACCAGTATCGGTCATTGTAACAGCGATAACCGATACTGGTACTCATAGTGATTAACGTCTCAACATACCTTTATCAATAATAAAATCGATAATCGTCTCTAAACCTACTTTCTCTTTTAAGTTAGTAAAAACATAAGGTTTCACAGGACGCATTTTTGCTGTATCCGCTTCCATCACTTCTAATGACGCTCCCACATAAGGCGCAAGATCGATCTTGTTGATCACCAGCAGATCAGAATGTGTGATCCCCGGCCCCCCCTTGCGAGGGATCTTCTCACCTTCTGCAACATCAATAACATAAATAGTAAGATCAGCCAATTCAGGGCTAAAGGTCGCACTTAAGTTATCTCCACCACTTTCGACAAAAACAATATCTAAGTTTTTATGGCGCATCGCCAACTCTTCTACGGCAGCCAAATTCATTGAAGCATCTTCACGAATAGCCGTATGAGGACATCCTCCTGTTTCAACACCAATGATCCGATCCGCATCAAGAGCCTGCGCACGAGTTAAAATTTTTGCATCTTCTTGTGTATATATATCATTGGTAACAACGGCGATTTGGTAACTATCGCGCATAGCTTTACAAAGAACTTCTAATAGTGCTGTTTTTCCTGATCCAACAGGGCCACCAACACCAATACGCAGTGGTTGATTATATTCTTGCATCTCTTTATCTCATGAACGAAAAAGTCGAGTATATTGAGTTTCATGGCGACTACTGGCGATCACTTGAGCTGGCGTAAAACTGCCAATATCCTCTTGTGGCCAATGTGCCGATAACTCAACAATAGCGGGGATCTGCTCAGCTAGAGCAAACAACATTTTTTGCCCTGCGCTTTGCCCTAATGGCACCAGTTTTACCCCAGACATCACCGTATTTTCTAACCAGCCCCAAACATAGGCACAACAGAGCTTTTCACTATCGATATGCCAATGCACGGCAGCTAACGCAAACGCCATTAATTGCGTCTGTTTAACCCGCTGTTGTAACGTATCGTCTAATTCAATGCCTAATTGAGGAAGTAAACGGGCAAAAGCGATCCCCCGTTGACGCTCTTCCTGCCTTAACTCTTTGGTTTCGCGACTTGCGACCATAAAGTCACACCAATATTTCACTGTATCGCTATCACCCTTTGCCAAACTCGTTTGTAATTGCCGCAATATAGGAAGCTCGAGTGTGGCTAATGTTCCGGTCATTTGTGCGCTTAACCAATCTGACAAGGTTTCTGCTGAGCATACCCAACCTTTTTCAATGGCCCACTCTAACCCTTGAGAATAAGTAAAAGCACCTACCGGAAGAGAGGGGCTAACTAATTGATATAAGCGCAGATCAGCTAGCATCATGCACCTCCTTTGATGATCGCTGTGCCATTAATGGTGGTGATCATGGTGGTGGTGATGACCACCGGATGATCCACCATAAGCCCCCGGCTCAGGTTGGTATTTTTCTAAGCCAACCACCACCGTAGCCCCTAAGCCGCGAGCCATATCATCTAATACATGATCGTGAAAATAACGACACCAACCCGCTTCTATTTGCAATGGTACATGTCGGTTACCTAAGTGATAACAAACACGAGCAAGCAATAATGGATCGTCACTATAAACCGTTGATACTTGCTCTTTAGCCGCTTCAATGGTGACAACATCGCCCTCTTCTGACAGCAGAATATCCCCCTCTTTAAGTACGGTGCCTCGAGGCAAAAATAGCCCGGCTTCTTGCCCGTCACTTAAAGCCACTTTTAAGCGACTTTTGGTGCGCTCATCCATGGTAAGACAAAGGGTTAACTTTGGCTTTTCTGTAGAGGTTAGTTCAAGCGCTTTTTGTTGATCAATAATCTGAGTAAATTTTTTCATTCAATAAATTCTCAATAAAAACGCTGGTTAAAATAAGAAATAGCGTTGAGCCATCGGTAATTCAGTCGCTGGCTCACAAACCAGTGGTACACCATCCGCTTTAACAATGTAAGTTTGTGGATCTAATTCGATATGAGGAACATAGTTATTGTGGATCATCGAAGCTTTTGTGATATGACGACAGCCCTCCACACGACCAATTAAGCTTTTTAAGCCTAATTTTTCTGGCACTCCCGCCTCAATACCCGCTTTTGACATAAAGATCATCGACGTTTGATATTTGGCTTTTCCTAAACAGGCATACATTGGACGATAATGAACCGGTTGCGGGGTTGGAATAGCCGCATTAATATCCCCCATTGGCGCATAAGCGACCATACCACCTTTTATGATAAGTGCCGGTTTGACGCCAAAGAAAGCAGGATCCCATAGCACGATATCCGCAAGTTTACCTTTTTCTATTGATCCCACCGTATGAGCAATACCATGTGCCAGTGCCGGGTTAATCGTGTATTTAGCGATATAACGTTTAATACGATTATTATCATTATCTGCGCTATCACCCGCTAATGTGCCTCGTTGCAATTTCATTTTATGTGCACACTGCCAAGTGCGTAAGATAACTTCTCCGACTCGTCCCATGGCTTGTGAGTCTGACGACATCACCGAAATTGCCCCCATATCATGTAAGATATCTTCTGCAGCAATGGTTTCGCGACGAATACGAGATTCAGCAAATGCCACATCTTCAGGAATAGAGGGATCGAGATGATGACAGACCATCAACATATCAAGATGCTCGTCCACGGTATTAATGGTATAAGGCATCGTTGGGTTGGTTGATGCAGGTAAAATATTGGGCTCTCCTACCGACTTGATCACATCAGGGGCATGACCGCCACCTGCGCCTTCGGTATGGAATACATGGATCACTCGACCGGCAATGGCTTTTACTGTCTCTTCATAAAAACCACCTTCATTTAAGGTGTCAGAGTGAATAGCCACCTGTACATCCATTTCATCGGCGACATTAAGGCAATTGTGAATTGCCATTGGCGTTGCCCCCCAGTCTTCATGTATTTTAAGACCTATAGCACCCGCTGTTATTTGTTCGCGGATTGCTTCGGGCTGACTGACACAACCTTTGCCAAATAAACCCACATTAATAGGTAATTCATCCACCGCCTCTAACATGCGGTGCATATTCCAAATACCGGGGGTAACTGTGGTTGCATTAGTACCCGCCACAGGGCCTGTTCCTCCACCAATAAAGGTGGTTACGCCAGAAACGAGACCTTCTTGGGCTTGTTGTGGACAAATAAAGTGGATATGGGTATCAATACCACCAGCAGTGACTATTTTACCTTCTCCAGCGACAACTTCTGTTCCGGGGCCAATGACAATATCCACATTGGGCTGAACATCTGGATTACCTGCCTTGCCAATACCGACAATACGGCCATCTTTAATGCCAATATCTGCTTTTACAATGCCCCAATAATCTAAAATAATGGCATTGGTGATCAGAACATCGACACACTCAGCACTAACAACTTGGCTTTGCCCCATACCATCACGAATAACTTTACCACCACCAAATTTGACCTCTTCGCCATAAGTGGTGAAATCTTTTTCAATTTCAAGAAACAGCTCGGTATCTGCTAATCGCAAACGATCGCCTGTTGTTGGGCCAAACATATCCGCATAAGCTTGACGTGAGATAGTTTTCATTTTTTCTCACTCTCCAATTTACCCATCACTTTGCCATGAAAACCATAAATTTCACGTTTTCCTGCAAAAGCCACTAACTCAACAGTGCGACTTTGACCTGGCTCGAAGCGCACAGCCATACCAGCAGGAATATTTAAACGAAAACCTAATGTCTCTTCTCGTGCAAACCTGAGTGCCTCATTCACTTCATAAAAGTGGTAATGAGAGCCGACTTGTACAGGTCTATCGCCATGATTAGCCACCTGTATGGTTTTTGTCTCGCGACCAGCATTCAGTTCAATATCGCCTAATGCTGCATTAACTCTAATTTCACCGGGGATCATGTTATTACCTACACAATAGGTGAGTGAATTGAAACCAATTTGGTGCCATCGGGGAAAGTGCACTCTACTTGAACATCTTTTATCATCTCTGGCACCCCTTCCATTACTTGCTCTGCGGTTAAAACAGTACGTCCTTCACTCATTAATTGAGCAACTGTTTTCCCCTCTCGTGCGCCTTCCATAATGGCGCAACTAATCAAGGCGACAGCTTCAGGGTAATTAAGTTTTAATCCCTTAGCTAAACGTCTTTCTGCAACAAGGCCTGCAGTAAAAAGCAGTAATTTATCTTTTTCTCTTGGTGTTAATTCCATTTCTGCTCCTAAAATAAACGATTATGTCGCCCAGATCCGCGGTGGCTCAGGGCAATAACCTAGCCAGTGCTGTCTGACGATTTGCCATACTTGCGCAAAACACGCCATCATCGGCTCGGTTTGCGTCCCTAATACACGTAAAACTAAAATGCCATCAACATCCGTTAAACCATATTCAACTAGGGGATTTACCTTCTCTAAATGGTGTTGAATAATCTCTTTTAATGCATCGGTTGCAGGATAAATATAAAGCGAGCCAAACATAGGAAATTCACGCATTGCGGCAGCTTGTTTTTGTAAGCCTTCAACCCGCATTGACTCTGTTAAAATTAATCTCTCATCAACATAAAAATTTAAGCGCCCTTTTACCTTGCCAGTTTCAAACCACTCATTTAAAACTGGGCGTCCAAAACACTGCATTTCCCAGCCGATAAATTTCGCTGATGAGGCTAAATGAATATGTGTGGTTAAACACACTTGAGCATCAGGAAAAAAGATATTCTCTTGGGGTAACCACTCTAAAAAGCCCTCTTGTGCAACCGTCAATGTCTGCGTTTGCGATGCAGTGCCTCCTGCACTACGATAAAATTTTGTCGCCCCCGGCGTTGTTAATAGGGCATGTGCGTAAGGTTGCACATTAATATTAATGGATAACGTATCACCACCGACCACCCCACCAGGAGGATGCAACAAATAGGTATGTGCAACACCTTGCTCTGGATAAAAAGGTCGCTGAACCATTAAGGGGCCGAGATGACGTTTTTCAGTAAGACATGTCTTTCCTCGCTTTAACTCATATCGTAAAGCGATGTCAGCAAGCCAACCCTTCTCAGAAAAGTCAGGCATACCCACTCCTGCCAACTTGGCAAAATTGATCAAATAAATCAGGAAATAGACGAATATATACCGCACTACCCATCAGATTATGTCATTCAAAATCACCGAGAAAATAATGAAATGAATGTTGGGTAGGGTGTGAATAAAGATAAATTGCATTTTCCTCAAACAGGATAAAGCGCTCCATCAATGCCGCGCGATTTTACACCGAGTTTCAAAAAATGCGTTTTAAATAAACAGCAATTTGTTTAGAAAAAATAACAATGGTAAAAATAAAAGTAAAAAATGAACAGATATCGATATTGTTATTGCTCAGCAACAAGATTATATTCTGAGCCACTCTTATACTATTCGGTATAACGACGCGGTTTCGCAATAGGAATATTGTGATAATAAAACCCATGCTTACTGCTTATAAGTTCACAAATTAAGTGGTTAACTTTAAGCTTTGTTTATTTTAACCCATGTTCATTTTGAACTTGCCTGTGGTATATCTAAGACAATGGAATACAAACACATACTTTCTTCTAACCAAATATCCTTAAAAACGTTTTACATCGAAAACCCGATGATCGCGATGGTATATGGTGCAAAAGGTGAGATTTGTATTAATGGGCAAACTATCACAGTCACCACTAATCTCACGTTGATTATTCCTAAATATAGTCAAGTTTCTTGTGATGTGACAAATTTTTTCCCGACCAAACCGATTGAATTACATACCTTAGTACTGTCTGAAACTGAATTACAATCTGTGTTCTCTTTACTTAAACCATTAATAAAATCAGGGGCGCCGATTACTCGTCATCTTCCTGATTATCATCTATCAACACCTGAGGTGGTTAAAACTAATTTTACGTTACTTCAGCAATGTCTACCGCTTGAACATGGCACCCCCTCTCAAGAGACCCTGTTTATGCAACAGAGCCTCTTTTTTATTTTGCTGGCGGTTTATCACGAAGGGGTCGATATTCTTAATATTTTTCGTTTTAATTATGATGAGCCAAAAAATCAGGCGATTACTCATCTAATAACACAAGATCCGCAACGTAAATGGCATTTAGAGGATGTAGCAAAAACGCTCTATACTACGCCATCAACATTACGTCGTCATTTAAGTAAAGAGGGCGTTTCGTTTTGTCAATTACTGTTGGATGTCAGAATGGGGATCGCATTAAATTACCTCACCTTTTCTAACTATTCTGTGTTTCAAATTAGTCATCGCTGTGGTTTTGGTAGTAATGCTTATTTTTGTGACGCATTTAAACGTAAATATGGTATGACACCATCGCAATTTCGCACTCAATCCCGCCAAGCAAACGATCCGAATGCAATAGCCACAATGGCGTCACAAAATGACGAATCAATAAAAAAAGTATTTTAATGGTTATAACAACGCATTTTTGCTTAAAAACGAAGTTCCTCCCATTAATCGCATTTGATTTAAGATCCACTGCTGTCGTTTTAGCAAATACGCGGAAGGCTTATTAACATGAAGAATATGTGGATTAGGTAAAACAGCGGCTAATAAAGCCGCCTCATGGGCGGTGAGTTGTTTAGCCGGCTTGTGAAAATAGTGCTGAGAAGCCTGCTCAACCCCAAAAATACCGTCGCCAAACTCTACGATATTCAGATAAACGGTTAAAATACGTTTTTTAGACCAAATTAGCTCCACCACTGGCGTCATTCCGGCTTCAAGTCCTTTTCTTATCCAACTACGCCCATCCCACAAAAATAAGTTTTTGACCGTTTGTTGTGAAATAGTAGAGGCACCTCGTATCGTTTTTGAGCTTTGCAGGCTATTTTGGAAAACTTTTTCAATCGCATCGAAATCAAATCCCCAATGTTTTGGAAAATTTTGATCTTCAGAGGCTATTACCGCTAAATAGATCTGTGGGGATATCTCATTTTCACTAACCCATGTAGAATGGGATACATAAGAAAAATCAAACTTACTCCACGAAGAAATTTGTCTTTGTAGCATTACAGCAGAAAAAGGCACCGGTAAAAAAGAAAACAGGACAACTATCCCTAACCATAAAGCAATTAGAATAATTAATAGTTTCTTTAACTTTCTCACTAGTACCATCTGCTGTATTCACTCTATTGTTATGCCATTTCTAGTACTTTTTTAACCAGCTTCTCAATCCCCACCTGAGCTTGTGCTATCGATTCTGCCAGCATATATGCAGGGGTGGTCACAACCCGATACTCATCATCAACCACTATTTCGTCGACAGGACAATTAATATGTATCCCTCCCATTTCGGTGATCATTTCTGCCGTTTTTGCATCATTACCAATGGTTAGTTTTACTGGGGCATTTAACATCTTTGGTAACATAACGGGGGCGATACACATTAAACCTAGTGGTTTTTTCTGTTGATGCATCTTTTGAACAAAAGTTAAGAGCTGTTGGTTAATTTCACACTGAACACCTTTCGTGGCGAAATTACATAAGTTCTTTGCTGCACCAAAACCTCCGGGGATAATTACTGCATCAAAGTTTTCAGCCTTAGCATCTGATAAAGGCGATATTTTCCCACGAGAAATACGCGAAGCCTCCTCCATCATATTCCTTTTTTCTGCTTTTTCTTCTCCAGTAATATGATTAATTACAGTAGGTTGAAAATCATTAGGTGAAAAATAATGAACCTCAGCTTTATTTTGGCTTAAAGCAAGCATTGTGAGCACTGATTCGTGAATTTCACTGCCATCAAAGACACCACAACCACTTAAAATTACCGCAATTGATTTCATATCTTTCTCCATTTGTAGTAGATTACTAGTTACCCATTTATAGGTGTAAACACCAATCGCCATCACATATTTAAATGTTTCTTGTAACAAAAAAACTTATATTTGCTATTTTGTTGCTTGTATGATGTATGGAATAGCTTCATCCTATTCGCCTATGTAATGATAATCAAAAAAGCGAGTAGAAAAGTTTCCCTGGTGTTGGCGCAGTATTCGCGCACCCCAACCTTCGGTTGGGGTTATTTTTTTCTAGCGTCTGCCAACCAGTTTCTTAAACTTTCTACATCCTTTCTCCAATCTCTTTCTAACTCGTCTACCCATTCCTGAACATTATCCCACCATGCAGGTAATTCTGGAGATTGGATCTGTTTTGCCAGTTGCTGTAAATGTTTTAAACCTATAGAGCCTGCCGCGCCTTTGATTTTATGTCCTTCCTCAGTGATGCCCTTTTGATCACGTGCCGTCAGATTAGATTCAAGGACAGACAGGTAACTTGGCATCATCTTTTCAAAAACATCTAAACCATCCGTGATTAATTGAGGTCCGACAAGTTCGATGTATTGATTCAGCATGTCGATATCGAGTAACTCTTCATTTTTACTCAACAATTGAGGTGACTCACTCGATGTCACGGAAACCGCTTCATCTCCCCAGAATTTATTAATAATGGCTGTCAACGCATCCACAGAAAGCGGTTTACTAAGCACATCATTCATTCCAGCGTCTAAATACTCTTTTTTGTCTTTTAAGACATTGGCGGTTAAGGCAATCAATGGCGGCAATTCACTGCTATCAAACTCTTGACGTAATTTTCTTGAAATATCAAATCCGGTCATATCAGGTAATTGAATGTCTAACAGCACTAAGTCATATTCACCCGGCTTAAACATTTGCAAAGCCTCTTGCCCAGTCATCGCCACATCTACCGTGTTGCCTAATTTTTCTAATACTGAACATGCTACGATAACATTTAGCTCAATATCCTCAACCAGTAAGATATTAAGGGCTGGAAGCAATAATTCATCATCCTCTTCAAAATCACTTTGCTCTTTAATCGCAGGAGCGACAATGGAAAGCGTAAAGATAGAACCATGTCCTAACTCACTCTCCACATGAATATCGCCTCCCATATGCTGTGCTAAGCGTTTTGAGACAGCAAGACCAATACCTGTTCCCGTTGCAGAACGTCCACCTTGACTGTCGTTGACCTGATAGTACATGGCAAAGATTTTCTCAAGTTCACCTTGAGGGATACCAATACCACTATCTTTTACCTCAAAGAACAACTTATCAGGCGCTTCTTGCCAAATGCGTACTTTAATTTCCCCTTCTTGGGTAAATTTCACCGCATTACCAATTAAGTTCCATAAGATTTGACGCAAACGAGTCCCATCGGTGGTAATTTTATGCGGTAACGTTTCTTGCGCTTCTAAGGTGAATTTTAACCCTTTAGGTTGGACTAATAATCCCGATAGGTTTTCTAAATCAGAGATAAATTCAGTAAAGTCGATAGGTTGGTTATCAAGCTGGATCTTTCTGCGCTCAATTTTATCCATTTCAATCACATCGTTAAAAATATTACCTAACGTTATGGCACTGACATGGATAGTTTTTAAGTAGTTGAGCTGTTCTGGTGATAATTCGGTATCCAATAAAATACGACTTAACCCCACAATCCCATTAAGCGGCGTACGTAGCTCATGGCTGATTGTAGAAATAAAGGTGGTCTTATCACGGCTAGCATTTTCTAACGCGTCTTGATAGCGCTTACGCTCTGTAATGTCACGTCCAAAGCCCATTAAGCCGTGACGCTTACCAATTCGGTCATAAAAGGGCACTTTGCGTAACTCAAAACACGCTTTACGCCCATCCGGATACACCAACCACTGCTCATAAGTGAGTGACACATTATGGCGAAAGACTTTCTCATCGGTTTCCATCACTTTGACGGCGATATCTTCGTCATACACATCCAGTGGTGTTAAGCCAATTAATTGTTTTTCACTTTTACCGGTCAATAGCTCTGTAGCACGGTTACAACCAGAAAACTCATTATCTTCGTTGCGATAGTAGACCAGATCTGGCGAGGCATCTAAGAAGGAGCGTAACAAGGAAGATTGTTGCTCTAGTTCAATTTGCGTCAATTCACGACGCTTCATTTCACTTTTGAGTTTTTCCAATAGTTCAAGATGGGCTTTTTCTACTTTTTCACGCTCTTGGATCTCTAAATTTAATTGCTCAATATTCTCTTTTAATTGTGAATTCAGCTCTAAGTCTCGCTGTCGCATTACGCCTAATTTATCGACCATCCGCGATAAACGACGTCGTGATTCTTCAAGTTGCTCTACCACCACGGAAAGAAAATAGACAGCCCAAGGGGTAATAATCAAACCAAAGAAGATAGAGCGTACCAGATCGATACTAGTGACATCACCGGCAAGTAGGAATGTCACGGCCATCTGTACGACCATCGCTAATACAACCAATGCGGATGCTAACAGTAATGAGAAGCGGATTAACCCTAGCCTCATCATTAAATCTACATAATATTGGGCAAGCCCTTTGAGCAATTTCATTGAAAACTCCAATAGATTGAATCTAGAGAATGATACCTTAAAAATACATTGACGAAGTGGTGAACATTCAGAAAATTGTAGCCAAAACACGATTTTTCACCTTGTATCTTGCCTTTGCATTATTTTGTATCAGTGATCCTCCTTTTCCCGCGGGTATTTATAAAAACAATTTATAGAGGTATTACATAAATAATAGTTATATTCTTTACCAAAGAGAGAAATTAAAAAATGCAATTTGTCTTTTTTTAGATAAAAAGTATAAAAACAATAAAATACTAAAATAGATTAATAATTAAGATAAATTCACTGGCATTATCTAACATCAAAGAATGCAATAAAGCAGAACCCCATAAAAAAAGTGAGATAGCTCACACTCACTATCCCATAACCAATGAAATAATTTTCAAATAATATTTTTATTTATCAAATAATTAAAGAAAAAAAACGCTCATCACGCTGGCTATAGTCAAATATCCTTGCTGATTGACCTGTTTTTTATTTATCGATAATTTGACTAGTAGCTTAGCAAAATAAAAAACCGAGATAGCAAAGCTAAAGACACCATCACCCGATGAGCACCCATAAATTTACCTACACCCTTGAGACAAAATCGTTCCTTTTGCGCTCGTTCTTGAGGTGCCCATAAACTGAGTAGGAAGCAAACTATGCTCTATCAAAAAACAGCGGAAAAAGAGAATTGTGGTTTTGGGTTAATAGCCCATATTGAGGGGAAAGCCAGCCATAAAATTGTCAGAAATGCGATCCATGGCCTTGCCCGTATGCAGCATCGTGGCGCGATCCTTTCTGATGGAAAAACCGGCGATGGTTGTGGGTTATTATTACAAAAACCAACGCGTTTTTTTCAGTTAATTGCCGAGGAAAATGGCTGGCATTTAGCGAACAATTACGCAGTAGGCATGCTGTTTCTAAGCCAAGATAATGCTATCGCTGCACAGTGCCGTCAAATTGTTGAAGAAGAATTGCAACGAGAAACACTCTCTATCGTTGGCTGGCGTAAAGTACCAACTAACACAGATATTTTAGGCAGTATCGCCCTCTCTTCTTTACCGTCAATAGAACAAATTTTTGTCAATGCGCCTGCCGGATGGCGTATTAATGATATTGAGCGCCGCTTATTTATCGCTCGTCGCCGAATTGAAAAACGTATTACCGATAATGATTTTTATATTTGTAGCCTCTCTAATTTAGTGACTGTCTATAAAGGGCTGTGCATGGCAATTGATTTGCCTCGCTTTTTTACTGACTTAGCGGATTTACGGATGGAATCGTCCATCTGTCTTTTTCATCAACGTTTTTCCACCAATACCACCCCAAAATGGCCGCTTGCGCAGCCTTTTCGCTATCTTGCCCATAATGGTGAAATCAATACCATTACCGGAAATCGTCAATGGGCAAGAGCAAGAGCCTATAAATTTCATACACCGCTGATCCCCGATTTACAAACTGCAGCGCCTTTTGTAAATGAGAGTGGCTCAGACTCAAGCTCACTGGATAATATGCTCGAACTCTTTCTTAATGGGGGGATGGATATTGTCCGCGCTATGCGCCTATTAGTGCCGCCCGCATGGCAAAATAATCCACAAATGGATGATGATCTACGTGCTTTTTTTGATTTTAACTCTATGCATATGGAGCCTTGGGATGGACCTGCGGGGATCGTGTTATCTGACGGTCGCTATGCAGCCTGTACACTAGATAGAAATGGCCTGCGTCCAGCTCGCTATGTTATCACGACCGATAATATTATTACCTGTGCTTCTGAAATTGGCATTTGGGATTATCAACCTGATGAAGTTCTAGAAAAAGGGCGTGTCGGCCCTGGCGAACTAATGGTAATAGATACTTATCAAGGTCGCATTTTACATTCTGCTGAAACTGACGAAGATTTAAAAAGGCGACACCCGTATAAACTTTGGTTGGAGCGTAACGTTAAACGCCTGATCCCTTTTGAGCAATTGCCTGAGCCACAAGCGACAGGAGAGCGCGCTTTTGATGATAGCTTACTGGCGACATACCAAAAACAGTTCGCTTATAGCCAAGAAGAGCTGGAAACGATTTTGCATGTACTGGCTGAAAATGGGCAGGAAGCCACCGGCTCGATGGGAGATGACACGCCCTTTGCCGTACTTTCTCAGCGTCCACGCTTAATTTATGACTATTTTAGACAAAAATTTGCGCAAGTGACCAATCCGCCGATTGATCCATTAAGAGAAGCGCATGTGATGTCTTTAGCAACCTGTATTGGTCGCGAAATGAATGTCTTTAGTGAAGCGGAAGGACAAGCCCATCGCCTCAGTTTTAAATCACCCATTTTGCTTTATAGTGATTTTCAACAATTACTCAATCAAGAAAGCCCTTATTATTCATCCATCACGCTAGATATCACCTATCAACCGACTGAAAATAATTTAGAAACCGCACTACACATCTTATGTGAAACGGCGCAACAAGCGGTTAATCGTGGCGCAGTATTACTGGTTTTATCCGACAGAAATATCACTCAAGCGCGATTACCTATTCCTGCGCCTATGGCGGTAGGTGCGGTACAAAAAGCCTTGGTAGATAATAATTTACGCTGTGATGCCAATATTATTGTTGAAACTGCAAGCGCCCGTGATCCCCACCACTTCGCTGTACTATTAGGTTTTGGCGCAACCGCTATTTACCCTTACTTGGCTTATGAATCCTTAGCGCAACGAGTCGATAAAAAAATATTGTCGGGTACTTATGCGCAAGTCATGCTCAATTATCGTAATGGGATCAACAAAGGTCTGTATAAGATAATGTCCAAAATGGGGATCTCCACCGTTGCCTCTTACCGTTGCTCACAGCTATTTGAAGCCGTAGGGTTGCATGATAATGTCGTTAAACGTTGCTTCGATGGGGTTGATAATCGTATTAACGGTGCAGATTTTAGCGATTTTGAACAAGACTTATTTAATCTATCCAAACGTGCTTGGCTAACTCGCTATCCTCTAGACGCTGGTGGGTTATTAAAATATACCCATCAAGGAGAATATCACGCCTATAATCCTGATGTGGTTCAAGCGTTGCAAAAAGCGGTAAATAGTGGTGACTATGCTGATTACCAACATTATTCCCAATTAGTGCAACAACGCTCTATTACCACCTTACGTGATCTATTAGCTCTCAATGACACAACCCCTATTGCAATTGAAGATGTCGAAGCAGAAAGTGAACTGTTTAAACGCTTTGATACTGCGGCGATGTCAATTGGTGCATTAAGTAAAGAAGCCCATGAAGCCCTTGCGCAAGCAATGAATACCTTAGGCGGATTTTCAAACTCTGGAGAAGGTGGTGAAGATCCGGCACGCTACAACACCAACAAAGTTTCGCGTATCAAACAGATAGCTTCAGGTCGTTTCGGTGTCACGCCGTCTTATCTAATGAGTGCGGATGTATTACAAATCAAAGTGGCACAAGGGGCAAAACCCGGTGAGGGTGGCCAGTTACCCGGTGATAAAGTCACGCCTTATATTGCGCAACTGCGTTATGCCGTACCGGGCGTCACACTGATTTCCCCGCCTCCCCATCATGATATCTACTCTATTGAAGATTTAGCACAACTGATTTTCGATTTAAAACAGATTAATCCCCGTGCGCTTATTTCTGTCAAACTGGTCTCTGAGCCGGGTGTTGGTACAATCGCCACCGGAGTCGCTAAAGCTTATGCAGACTTAATTACTATTGCAGGTTATGACGGCGGTACTGGTGCCAGCCCATTAACGTCAGTTAAATATGCAGGTAGCCCTTGGGAATTAGGGCTAGTAGAAGCGCAACAAGCATTAGTTGCCAACAATCTGCGTCATAAAGTGCGCTTACAAGTTGATGGTGGATTAAAAACGGGGGTTGATATTATAAAAGCGGCCATTTTAGGAGCTGAAAGTTTTGGTTTCGGTACCGGGCCAATGGTGGCGTTAGGCTGTAAATATCTGCGAATTTGCCATTTAAATAATTGCGCTATGGGGGTTGCAACCCAAGATGAAACCCTACGCCGCCAACATTTTCATGGTTTACCTGAGCGCGTTATCAACTATTTCCGCTTTATTGCCCAAGAAACCCGTGAACTTATGGCACAACTTGGCGTAAGGAAAATAACCGATTTAATCGGCAGAACGGATTTGCTTTCTTGCTTAGAGGGGATAACCAGTAAGCAGCAAAAATTATCACTCACAGGATTATTAGAAACCGCGTCCTCTCCTACAGGTAAAGCGCTCTATTGTCAGGAGCACAATGATACTTATGATAAAGGAGAATTAAATCAACGTATTGTTGCGCAAACCATCACAGGCGTCGAACAAAAGATAAGCCAAACCCACTATTTTTCCATTCGTAACACAGACCGTTCAGTGGGAGCCACGTTATCCGGGCTCATTGCCAAAACCTATGGTGAAAGTGGTTTATCTGCTACACCAATAAAACTTCACTTTACGGGTACTGCTGGTCAAAGTTTTGGCGTTTGGAATGCGCAAGGGGTGGAATTAACCTTAGTGGGTGATGCCAATGATTATGTCGGGAAAGGCATGGCGGGTGGACGCATTGTTATTTCACCGCCAGTCGGTTCTGCCTTTAAAGCCCATCAGACCACGATTATGGGAAATACCTGTTTATATGGCGCAACAGGTGGAAAACTCTATGCATCTGGATTAGCGGGTGAACGTTTTGCAGTCAGAAACTCTGGCGCCATTGCGGTGATTGAAGGGGTTGGGGATAATGGCTGCGAATATATGACCGGCGGTATTGTCTGTATTCTTGGTAAAACAGGGATTAACTTTGGTGCAGGGATGACGGGGGGCTTTGCCTATCTGTTAGATGAAGATACCACACTATCACAACGGATCAATAACGCCTCTATTGAGCTTCTTCCCGTGGCTAATTATGCGATTTTGGCAGAGCATCTTCGCGGTATGATCGCAGAGCATGTACGGCTAACTGGCTCCCAACAAGGAGAAAGACTACTTTCTCAATGGGAATATTGGTCACAACACTTTAAATTAGTCAAACCTAAATCGAGTGATGTTCATGCCTTATTAGGTCATCCTCGCCGTTCAGTCGCTGAATTACGCGTTCAGGCACAATAGGAGAAAAATGATGGGTCAGAATGTGTATCAATTTATCGACTTAAATCGCGTTGAACCGACTAAAAAGCCGTTAGCTGTGCGTAAAATTGAGTTTGTCGAAATTTATGAGGCATTTTCTGCTGAGCAAGCCTCTGCACAAGCCGATCGCTGTTTAGACTGTGGTAATCCTTATTGTGAATGGAAATGCCCGGTGCATAACTATATCCCTAATTGGCTAAAATTAGCCAATGAAGGACGAATAATAGAAGCAGCAGAGCTTTCTCATCAAACCAATAGCTTACCGGAAATCTGTGGTCGTGTTTGTCCACAAGACCGATTATGCGAAGGCGCTTGTACGTTAAATGATGAATTTGGTGCGGTCACTATTGGTAATATAGAACGCTATATCAATGATACCGCCTTTGCGCTGGGCTGGCGCCCTTCCCTGTCTCAAGTCACCATGACAGATAAAAAAGTCGCCATTATTGGTGCAGGCCCTGCGGGATTGGCTTGTGCTGATGTGCTGATCCGCCAAGGAGTAAAACCCGTAGTCTATGATAAACACCCTGAAATCGGTGGATTACTCACTTTCGGTATTCCCTCTTTTAAACTTGAAAAATCGCTGATGGTAAGACGACGCGAGTTATTTAGCGAAATGGGAATAACCTTTTGTCTTAATACAGAAATAGGCAAAGATATCTCACTAAAAACACTGACGGAGCAATATGATGCTGTTTTCCTTGGCTTGGGTACTTATCAAAGTTTGAGTGGTCATTTTGCCCATGAGAACGCAATGGGGGTTTATAATGCCTTACCTTATTTAATTGGTAATACTCGCCATTTAATGGGTTATGCAGAAGATCCCCAATCACCTTATATCGACCTCAATAAAAAGCACGTGATGGTGTTAGGGGGTGGGGATACGGCGATGGATTGTGTACGAACCGCGATCCGCCAAGGTGCCACTAAAGTAACTTGTGTTTATCGTCGCGATGAAAATAATATGCCCGGCTCTAAACGTGAAGTAAAAAATGCCAAAGAAGAAGGTGGCGAATTTTTATTTAATCGCCAACCCCTTGATATTGAAGTAGATGCTAATAATAACGTCATCGGTGTTCGTGTAATAAAAACACAAACCAACGGGGAATTAAAATATATAGAAGGCAGCGAACATATATTATCCGCAGATGCGGTTATTCTTGCATTTGGTTTTAAACCTGCACACTATCCGTGGTTAGATGAAAATAATATTCAATACGCATCATCGGGTAGAATTATTATTAATGATGATCCACTATTACCTTTGCAAACGACCAATCCTAAGGTATTTGCTGGAGGTGATATTGTAAGAGGCTCCGATCTGGTGGTCACCGCGATAGCACAAGGAAGAGAAGCAGCGGAAGGGATCTTGCGTTATTTATCTTGTTAAAGATAGCAATATTCAATATTACTTATCTTTAATACTAAAATAGTAACAATACAATTTTATTTATAAATTACCCTGTTTTATTAAAATGGGGTAATTTATTTTTAACTATTATAAATATTAATCCCCCCTCCTAAAAACAACTATTTTAATAATTATTCTCATTATTGTTTAATAATAATTTCCTCCAACACCTTTCTACAAAAAATAGTTGTTTTATTTTGTATAAAAATAACATCTATGCTCTATAGTTAATTTAATTTATTTTCCTAATTTTTACTTTATCTGTTTTTATTTAACTTTTACGCTAATTTTTGTCCATCATTATTTGACTGCAATTGTTAATAACATCACAGTCTAAAAAAATAGATTTTATTTCAGTGCGCAAACTTGATAACAATCAAATATTGTCAGCCTAGCAACTTCATAATGGAATTACCTGATAACTTTACCGAAAAATATAACTTATTGATATTGGGTTATTTTATTCATTAAGCACATTGTCATAATTAACTAGGGGATCACCATGGTGATGCAACTTATAGCCGTAGCCGTTATTATCGTAACGGTCTATTTGCTAATAAAAAAATATGAAACCCGTATGGTATTGATCGGTGCCGGCTTATTGTTATGTATTTTAAGTCTGACACCGCTCGATGCTTTCACTGCATTTAGTGATCGCATGGTTTCATCATCATTAATTCAAGCTATCTGTTCAAGTATGGGTTTTGCCTACGTGATGAAATACACCAAGTGCGATATGCACTTAGTCCATGTTTTATCAAAAGTCCTGACTCGTCTTGGTTTCTTTCTTATTCCAGCAACAGTGATCGTCACTTATTTTATTAATATTGCGATCCCATCAGCAGCCGGATGTGCAGCGGCCGTTGGTGCAACGCTTATTCCGTTATTAATCGCGGCACGTATTCACCCCGCAATCGCAGGTGGTGCGGTGTTATGTGGTACTATCGGTTCCATGTTAAGCCCTGGTATGTCACATAACGCTTTTGTGGCGAATATGGCCAATATGGAAGTCGTCGATTTAATCGCTCGCCATAGCCCATATAGTTTAATGGCAGGAGCAATAGCAGCAGTTTCACTCGCTGTTGTCGCTTTAGTGAAAAAAGAGTTTAAAGTCTCTTCTGTAGCCACAGATGTCGCCAACTCATCTTCTCAAGCAACACCAGAAGCAGTACGCCCTAATTATTTATATGCAACTGCGCCTTTTATCCCATTAATTCTATTAATACTGCCTTTCTTCGAAACATTTAGTACTTTTAAACTATCTGTGCCAGCAGCAATGTTAATTGGTGCCATTTATGCACTGATCATCACATTAACCAATCCGGCTCAAATTACTAAAGAGTTCTTTAAAGGGATGGGTAATGCTTATGGGGATGTGCTGGGGATCATTATCGCAGCAGCCGTATTTGCAGCCGGTCTAAAAGCATCAGGTCTGATTGATGCCTTTATCAACTTCTTAACTCACTCACCTGAATTTGCCCGTTGGGGTGGTACATTAGGGCCATTCTTAATGGGGATTATTACTGGCTCTGGTGATGCTGCAGCATTTGCTTTCAACGAAACCGTCACACCACACGCTGCACAATTTGGTTATGAAATTCCTGACATGGGTATGGCAGCAGCATTATCAGGCGCATTAGGTCGTACAATGTCACCATTAGCAGGGGCAGCCATTGTTTGTGCTGGTCTTGCCAATATCAACCCTATGGAAATCGCAAAACGTACTGCACCGGGTATGATTATCGGCGTCATCGCTGTTGCGTTATTCATGTTATAAGTGGAGAAATGATTATGTCAGTTTCACTAGAACAATTAATTAAATGGCGTCGCGAATTTCACCAATACCCTGAAATTGGCTGGTCTGAATTTTTAACCACTGCCAAAATCGTCAAAGTGCTACGTGGCTTAGGATTAGAAGTTAAAGTCGGCCCTGAAGTTATTAACCAAGACTTTGCTTTTGGACGCCGTCGTCAGGTGGTTGAAAAAGGATTGGCGGTAGCAAGAAAACACCATGTTGACGAAGCACTGCTTGATGAAATGCAAGAGCTTACGGGTTGTGTCGCTATTTTCGATAGTGGCAAACCAGGGCCTACTGTTGCACTGCGTTTTGATATTGACTGTGTTGGGGTAACAGAAACAACAGAGACTCAACATCGTCCACAAGTAGAAAATTTCGCCTCTTGTCATCCTGGCGAAATGCATGCTTGTGGTCATGATGGTCATATTACTATTGGTTTAGGGGTTGCTCACTGGTTAGTCGACAATAAAGATAAAGTGAGCGGTAAAGTAAAAATTTTATTCCAACCCGCAGAAGAAGGCGTTCGTGGTGCAAGAGCAATGGCGGAAAGTGGCATTGCTGATGATGCAAATTACTTCTTAGGCTCACACTTAGGCTTTATCGCCAATAGTGGTGAAATCGTTCTTAACCCAACACATTTTTTATGTACCACTAAATATGATTTCCGTTTTAAAGGTACGCCTTCTCATGCGGGGGCAGAGCCAGAGCTAGGTCGTAACGCATTAGCAGGCGCTTGCCATGCCGCAACACAAATGCTGGGGATCTCTCGCCATGGTAAGGGGATGTCTCGTATTAATGTTGGGGTATTAAAAGCCGGTGAAGGTCGTAACGTCACTCCTGCCAATGCCGAAATGCAAATCGAAGTGCGTGGTGAAAATGAAGAGATCAATAGCTTTATGGCTGCCAATGCTGTACGTATGGCAGAAGGTGCCGCACATAGCTTCCAATTAGAAATGGAAAGCGAAGTGATGGGGGAAGCGGTTGATTTAACCAATGACCAAGAACTGATTGATGTGATGGCCAAAGTGGTGGGTAAACACCCAGAACTCACTGCGATCCCAACCCGTCCATTCGGCGGAAGTGAAGATGCAACGGTGTTAGCAAAACGAGTACAACGCTGTGGTGGTAAATCTCTTTACTTTATTGTTGGTGCCGATAGAACTGCCGGACATCACCAAGCAGGCTTTGATTTTGATGAACAACAACTGATGACTGCGGTAAATCTTTACACGGGTTGTTTAGAAGAATTACTGAAATAATCTCTTTTATTTAATTGACTCATTAAAACGCTCTATATCACTATAGGGCGTTTTTTATGCTGTTTTATCGTACAAAAAAATTTAAATTAACCTATTGACCCTTACGTTACGTGAGGTTTTAACCTGCATGACATACAGGAGGTGAAGATATGCTATTTCAAGTAGGAGAGATCGCTAAAAAGACGGGATTAACGATCCGTACTCTCCATCATTATGAAGAGATAGGTTTATTGCAACCGACTGCAAGAACCGATGCAGGTTATCGACTCTATGATATGAAAAGCATAGAGCGATTAACGCAAATTCAAATGCTACGTCAAATTGGCGTCAAACTGAAAGACATCGGTCATATTCTTAATGGTCATAGTGCAGAGATAGCTTGTTTAATTGAAGAGCGCATTAGCCAATTAACCACGCAAATGCAACAAATTGCCAAATTGCGTTATCAGCTAGAGCATGTTCAACAACAAATACAAACAGGCACTCCATTTACGCAACATGACTGGTTTTCTTTATTGGAGATGATGTCTATGTACGATAAATATTTTACTTATTCTGAGTTAGCGCAGTTACCCCTCTATACTGCGCACACATTAAAAAGCCAAGCATGGCAACAGCGTATTTCAACTGTCAATAATTTGATTAAACAAGGTAAATCAGCCGATTCAAATGAAGCGATGCAAGTTTCAAGAGAGTGGATGATAGCTTTAGAGCAAGATACTGGGGGAAATCCCGACTTTTTTGTCCGTTTAAATAAAATGCATATTTCTGATGATAAGTTTGCGACGGCTACCGGTATTACTAAACAGATGATAGATTTTGTTGCTAAAGGCTTTAGCGAATATCAATTATCTGTTTTTAAACCTCATCTGACTCCAGAACAATTTGCCGTAGTACATCAGCACTATTTTGATGCTGGCAGTGTCTGGCCTGAGCTTATTTCTGGATTATATAATGCACTCACTTGCGGAGAAAAAGCAGATTCAGAGCAGGTGCAAAACCTCGCTAAGATGTGGCTAAATATGTTCAATCAATTTACACAGGGTGATAGTGATATTCAGGCCAAGATCCGTACCATTTATCAAACTGATCATGAAATCGCTAAAGGTACATGGATGACACCTGAGATTGGTCAATATTTATTTACGGCTATTAGTTTGCTAGTGCAAAAATAGCGTTAATTGAAAAATCAAATAGATATAAAAAAGCCCAGCATTTAACTGGGCTTTATGCAATGAAAATAAAAACGTTATTTATTTCACTACACGCAATGATGGGCGACCTGTTGGGCGAGGAGGCTCAGGATCATCATCTGGAGAAGATGGGTTTTCAGCCTGTGTCTCATCTTTCACTAAAGACAGTCCTTCAGTGGCCGAAGCTGAACTGCCGTCTTGCTGCTCATCATCCACCAATGATGGTGTATAACCTTCCTCATAGGCTGGCTCTGGCTCAAACATCATACCCGCACCATTTTCTCGCGCATATATTGCTATTACAGCCGCCATAGGTACGCGCACTTTACGAGGTACACCACCAAAGCTTGCACTAAATAGTACCTGATGCGGCATCAATTCAAGATGACTTACCGCAAAAGGAGAAATATTTAGTACGATTTGACCATCGTGCGCATATTCCATAGGGACTTGAACACCCTCGACATTAACATCTACCACTAAGTGGGGGGTTAACTCGTTTTCAAGGATCCAATCATAATGCGCACGCAATAAATGCGGACGGCGCGGAGACATATCCTTAATCTCCATGCTCTATTATCCTCTTGAAGGTAAACGCATTTCGCGCTCTGCTTCGGTTAATGACGCAAGGAAAGAATCCCGCTCAAAAACACGTTGCATATAAATTTGTACATCTTTCGCACCTGCACCGCTTAAATCCACGCCTAATACAGGTAAACGCCATAAGAGAGGAGCTAGGTAGCAATCCACTAAGCTAAACTCTTCACTCATAAAATAAGGGTATTCTTTAAATACCGGAGATACCGCCAATAGCTCTTCGGCGAGTTGTTTACGTGCTGCATTAGCTTGTTGATCGTTACCCTTTTCAATAACATTCATTAAAGAGTACCAATCTTGTTCAATGCGATGCATCATTAAACGGCTACTACCACGAGCAACAGGATACACTGGCATCAAAGGAGGATGAGGGAAGCGTTCATCAAGATATTCCATAATAATACGTGAATCATATAAAGTCAGTTCACGATCGACCAAAGTCGGCACACTCTGGTACGGGTTAAGATCGATAAGATCTTGTGGAAGATTACCAGCTTCAACCTGTTCAATTTCAACACTGACACCTTTCTCCGCAAGGACAATTCTGACCTGATGGCTGAAAATATCAGTCGGACCGGAAAACAAAGTCATTACCGAACGTTTGTTGGCAGCGACAGCCATGAAAACCTCCAAGTTAATCAATTAAAGGAACAAACATGCTTATGCATCTTCCATTCCCCCATTCCTACAAGACAAACGCACTCATGCCGTTAACTTAAAAAGTTATAAATAACTTAACTTCATTGAGTACGACATTGAGTACCACCTGCATAATAGTCTTATCCTAAGATAATTGTATTTTACAGGTTCAAAAAACCGTTTGTCTTTGCGGCACATATCATAATCAAGCAATACCAAAACAATCACAATATCAATTTGTCATAATAGTTTTGGTATGACTGTCAAATTCTTTATGGACATTAACCACAGTAAAATGGCCATAGGCAGCATGCAGCATTAAGAAATCGTCGAAAGAAAGACACTAAAGCAGGCTATTCTATCAGATTTCATGTCACTTAGGGTGAACAATGCGAATAATTCAATTCAATCTGCTAATATACACAAAAACTTAGTTTATAATATCATAAAAAAAAGATATTAAGGATTAAACTCTAAAAAAACGTATTTTTGATCTGCTTTTAATCCATGCTTTTTTCGGCCACAACACCACATTTTCAAAACAATTTTAAAAATAAAAAAACCCGCCTGTAAAGACGGGTTTTTCAACATCAAATTGATATCTAAAAGATAACAAATTAACGTTTTGAGAACTGTGGACGACGACGTGCTTTGCGCAGACCCACTTTTTTACGTTCAACAGAACGCGCATCACGGGTAACGAAACCAGCTTTACGCAGATCAGAACGTAGAGTCTCATCGTACTCCATCAGTGCACGAGTGATACCGTGACGAATCGCACCTGCTTGACCAGAGATACCACCACCTTTAACAGTGATATATAAATCCAGTTTACCAAGCATATCAACTAATTCCAGCGGTTGACGAACAACCATACGTGCTGTTTCGCGGCCGAAGTAAACTTCAAGGCTACGTTTGTTGATTACGATATTACCGCTACCTGGCTTAATGAAGACACGTGCGGAAGAACTTTTGCGGCGACCTGTGCCGTAGTATTGATTATCAGCCATTGCCTATTATCCCGATTAAATGTCCAGAACTTGCGGTTGTTGTGCCGCGTGGTTGTGCTCAGCGCCTGCGTAAACTTTCAGTTTACGGTACATAGCACGACCCAGAGGCCCTTTTGGCAGCATGCCTTTTACCGCGATTTCGATTACACGCTCAGGACTACGGGCGATCATCTCTTCGAAAGTCGCTTGCTTGATACCACCTACGTGACCAGTATGACGGTAGTAAACTTTGTCAGTACGTTTATGACCAGTTACCGCTACTTTCTCAGCGTTTAAAACGATGATGTAGTCACCAGTATCAACGTGCGGAGTGTATTCCGCTTTATGTTTACCGCGTAAACGGCGTGCGATTTCAGTTGCTAAACGACCTAAAGTTTTGCCGTCTGCATCAACAACATACCAGTCGCGTTTTACGGTTTCTGGTTTAGCTGTAAAAGTTTTCATTATTGAAAATTACCCAATGTTTAGTTACACGTTGGTGAACACTCGGTTCAAATGCTATTGAGGTTCACACGACTCTTGTGTCCAGCAAACCTACCCCTTCGAGTAGCACTGCTGACTCTAAAATGCGAGTTTTTTGGGAAATAAAAAACTTGCTGCAACGTGGGGTCGCAAGATTATAGAGAAGTCAGAAAAAAAAATCGAGTCATAATTGAAAAACAATTGGATTCTTTTTCAATATTTCAGCAAAAAATACCTTATGGCGCTATTTTTGTTAGCCTACTCGCCATCTCTGTCATCAACTATTACCACCTGAAGAGAAGCATTCTCCCTTGCCAAAGCGATTGTAATCACTTAATAAGTACCGTTTTGCCATTTTTATAACAATCAATAGCATCAAGCGTTACAATGAGCGCCATCCTACCATAATCAAAACAGAGTTTCTTTAACAATTAAGCGAGATGAGGCTGTGAAAGATACTCTTCACTTTGCATTTCTTGCAAACGCGATAAACAACGTTGGTATTCAAAACGTAAAAATTGCCCTTGATAAATCTCGCTCATCTCAACATCAGCATTAATAATTAGTTTCACCTTACGCTCATAGAACTCATCAACCAATGCTAAGAAACGACGGGCAACATCTTCATTTCTACTCCCCATCTGCACCATTTCATAAAGCAACACAGTGTGATAGTGCTTTGATAATTCAATATAATCAAGTTGACTCCGCGCTTGTACACATAACGTATCAAAGTTAACCGCCAGTACACCATTAGCCACTTTTCTCATTACCATTGGACGATGATTAATGGTTAATGTGGGCGCGAATACAACTTCACTACTGCTGGCAAGCTGAGTAAAAATTTTATCCATTTGCTGGCGGTTATGCTCTGTTAATGGAGATAAAAATAGATGGGCTTGAGTTAATGTTCTTAAGCGATAATCAATCCCCGCATCAACATTCAAAATTTCACAATGGCTTTTTATTTGTTCTATAGCAGGTAAAAAACGTGCTCGTTGTAGTCCATTGCGATAGAGATCATCAGGGGGAATATTAGATGTCGCCACTAAAGTAATACCTCTGGCAAATAACGCTTCAAGTAATGTTCCTAAAATCATCGCATCAGTAATATCTGAAACAAAGAACTCATCAAAACAGAGTACATCGGTTTGCGCTTTAAAGCCGTCAGCAATGATATCCAGTGGATTTTCTTGCCCTTGTAAGCCTTTTAATTCATCTTGCACCCGTAACATAAAGCGGTGAAAGTGCAGACGCAGTTTTCGTTCTGTGGGTAAGCTTTGATAGAACATATCCATCAACCAGGTTTTACCTCGCCCAACCCCTCCCCACATATAAACACCACGCTCAGGGACAATTGCGCTTTTTTTCGCACGAAACTTTCCTAACAACCGCTGAGTAATAGAACTTTTTTCTGGTGATGTCCGGTTTAATAATGCATGGTATAACTGTTGCAGATGGAGAACGGTTTGTCGCTGAACCTCATCAGGTTGATAATCCCCCTGCTGTAACGCGGTTTCATAAAGTGATAATGGCGTGCTAACGGTCATGGATGCTCTCTTATCCTTAAAATTTTGACATAAGTAAATACCTTGCGAATGCCTCTATTATAAGCAGTAAGAATTGTTTTAACATCGATGTAACACAGGAATTTTCATATTAAGCTTAAGGATATTATTCCACCCATGCCTTTTAGCGGTTATGATGTTATAAGAATCCATCGTCCTCACTATTAGATGAAAAGGAGTTGCCATGGTTTGGGTTTATGCACTGATTGGATTAGTTGTTGGTCTTATTATCGGCGCACTGGCAATGCGTTATGGTAATAAAACCATGCGCCAACAAGATGCTATAAAAGCAGAATTAGATACTAAAAAAGAAGAACTTGATACATATCGCAACGAGCTTGTCAGCCACTTTGCTCGAAGTGCTGAACTACTGGACAATATGGCGAAAGACTACCGCCAACTTTATCAACACATGGCAAAAAGCTCCAATGAGTTAATGCCAGACATGCCTGTTCAAGATAACCCATTTAATTATCGGTTAAGTGAATCAGAGGCAGCCAATGATCAATCCCCGATCAAAATGCCGCCACGGGATTATTCCGAAGGGGCATCTGGATTATTTAGACCTACCGATAAAAAAGATGATTAACACACAAACGCCACAACTATTGTGGCGTTTATTTTATATTATTTTGTAAAAAGTTAATGATTTAATAGGACGGTTTAAAGATAGCTATTGTCTTGTAAATCCATGTAAAAGAAAGCCCTACTGATAGCTTACCAATGAACTTTCCTTTATTTCTATATGTCTTAGTAACATCGAGCTCATATTGAGCAATAAATATTTTTGATAACAATATCAAGAGACTCATATTCATGTTGACTAAAAAAAGAAAATTGCTACTTAGCGCATTAGCGATGAGTGTTGGTTTATCACTCTCTACTCTCCCGGCAACCAGTATGGCTGCCCTGCCTGCGGTAATGCCATCTGGAGAACAACTACCTAGCTTGGCTCCAATGCTAGAAAAAGTCTTGCCCGCTGTGGTCAGTGTGCATGTTTCTGGAACTCGAGTGCAAAGCCAGCAGGTTCCAGAAGAGTTTAAATTTTTCTTTGGTCCAAATTTTCCTTCACAACAACAAAGCATCCGCCCTTTTGAAGGCTTAGGTTCAGGGGTGATTATTGATGCTGAAAAAGGTTATGTATTAACCAATAATCACGTTGTTGATGGAGCCGATAAAATTCAACTCCAAATTAATGATGGCCGTGAATTTGACGCCAAATTAATTGGTAGCGATCCACAAACAGATATCGCCCTGCTACAAATTGAGAAACCCAATAACTTAACCGCCATTAAAATGACTGACTCAGATAAATTACGTGTTGGTGACTTTGCGGTTGCTGTGGGTAATCCATTTGGTTTAGGTCAAACCGCGACTTCCGGTATTATTTCAGCCTTAGGTCGTAGTGGTTTAAATCTGGAAGGGTTAGAAAACTTTATTCAAACTGATGCATCAATTAACCGTGGTAACTCTGGTGGTGCTTTAGTTAATCTCAATGGTGAACTTATCGGTATTAATACCGCAATTTTAGCACCAGGTGGTGGCAATATTGGTATTGGTTTCGCGATCCCAAGTAATATGGCGCGTGATCTCAGCCAACAACTGATTACACATGGTGAAGTAAAACGCGGTATTTTAGGTATTCGCGGTACTGAAATGAATGCTGATTTAGCGAAATCCTTTAAAATTGATGCCCAACGAGGTGCTTTTGTCAGTGAAGTATTGGCGGACTCTTCCGCAGCTAAAGCCGGTATAAAACCAGGTGATGTCCTTATTTCTATTGATGGTAAACGCATTAATAGCTTTGCTGAATTAAGAGCAAAAGTTGGTACAACACCACCAGGTAAAGAGATCCTGATTGGTTTGATCCGCCAAGGAAAACCAATGGATGTCAAAGTTACACTAGAGAAACAATCAGCAGATGCAACGCGAGCGGATAACTTCTCTCCCGCACTTCAAGGGGCAACGCTCAGTAACTATGTTAACAAACAAGTTAAAGCGGTTGCTGTAGATTCTGTGGAGAAAGGCTCAGCGGCAGCAGCATCGGGGTTACAAAAAGGCGACCTTATTATTGGTATCAACAATATGCCAATTGGCTCCTTAGGTGACTTACGTAAAACCATCGATGCTAAACCACCGGTTCTTGCATTAAACATTAAACGTGGCAACGAAGAAATTTATCTTCTGTTACGTAACAGCTCGCGTTAAACCCCACTTACTTGTATCTAATTTATTTGTTCCTTTCAGCCCTATTACTTCGGTAATAGGGTTTTTTTCTTGATTTCATATCACTAAAAAACGATTTTCTACGCTGACATATCCTTTCAAAAGCGAAACTGTGCTATTCTCATGACACTTACGACGCTATCCTCTTATTCAAACATAAATACAGGATTTTTATGTTAAGCAAGCTACTGCGATCTACCTTGATTGGTGTTTTAACAGCTGCCATTCTTTTGGTTGCGGTACCTTCTATCCGCCCTATCTTTATTGAACACCTGATTAATGGTGATTTTCTTAATGCCCCATTTAGCTATAACAAAGCCGTGCGCCGTGCGGCACCTGCGGTAGTTAATGTCTACAGCAGCACAATGGGAAGCTTTTCTCAAGAAGGGCGCGAGCTGACCTCGCTAGGTGCGGGGGTGATTATGGATCCGCGGGGCTATATTCTTACCAATCAGCACGTTATTAATAATGCAGATCAAATTATTGTGGCTTTGCAAAATGGTGATCTCTATGAAGGGTTATTGATTGGCTCAGATCCCTTAACCGATCTTGCAGTATTAAAAGTTGATGCAGAAAAATTACCTACCATCCCCATCAATAGTAAGCGTATTTCTCATGTGGGTGACGTCGTTTTAGCCATTGGTAACCCATTTAATATTGGGCAAACTATCACACAAGGTATTATTAGTGCCACAGGACGTGTCGGCTTAAGCCCAACACGTTACCAAAACTTCCTTCAAACCGATGCGTCAATTAATGAAGGTAATTCAGGGGGGGCACTGATTAATACTGAAGGTGAGTTAGTGGGTATTAATACCATGACCTTTGATTCAGGCACCTACAATGGCTATCGCCCCAGTGCGGAAGGACTTGGTTTTGCTATTCCAACACAATTAGCCGTAAAAATTATGAATAAGCTTATCCGTGATGGGCGAGTTATTCGTGGTTTTATTGGTATTACCGCGAAAGAGCTACCTAAAATTCGCTCTTCAAATACCGATATTAAACAGATCCAAGGATTACGTATCTTCCGCATTACGCCCAATAGTCCTGCTGATAAAGCGGGAATGAAAATTGGCGATATCATTTTAAGTATCGACCATGCTCCCGCTAAATCAGCTATGGAGATGATGGACTATATTGCAGAAACACGTCCTGGTACCGTTTTACCGGTAACCTTATTACGTGATGGTAATGAAATAAATGTTGATGTCACTATTTCAGAATATCAGCCAGAGTCATAGCCATAGCTAACTTTCGCGAGTTACCTTGTTATTCACGACATTATTGCTTATTTACCATGCGGCTATTTTCAATGGCATGCCAAATTTTTTCTGCTTTACGTCCAATAAAAATCAGTGAAATAGCCAAGATAAAAAAGAAAATTGCACTATGTAAGCTATTCCAGAAATATTCAAAAAAGCGGGTATAAAGATTGATACCAAGGAATGTTAGTCCAAAGCCTCTCAACATACCATCATCGGTTTTTAAGCTGATATAAATACAAATGACAGCAACAACAGCAAATAATAAAGCCCAAGGTAATAACTGCACACTTGAAATGTAATACCACGTATCCGGATCATAATTACCAAAAATAGACATGATCCACAACGCAATAAAGAGATAAGACAGTCCCATTATCTTTGTCATAAAAAATAAGCGACGGCGCATTAAAATATTTTGCAAAAAATAGCATCCCGCTAATAATGCAGAGCCAAATAACACAAAACGAATAGGATAATTCATGCCTAGCCAATAAGCGCCCCAACCGGACATATAACCCGTTTTAGCACCAAACCAATTGCCCAACATTAATAAGAAAAATAACCACACTAATGAAGAGTGACTGATAAAGCCAATCACAGCATAAATAATGCAACCCATTAAAAGAAGTGGCGCAATATTACCACTACCATCATCTAACAACTCACCGAGTTGCCAAAGAAAAACCGCCGTAAATAATATCCCTAAAAAGAGAATAAACTCAGTACTGTAATGCCATAGTATTTCTTTGCGTTGGCGTTTAAAGCCCCAAAAATAAAACATACCAGCAATAAGCGCAGGAAATACCACACGCATAATCTCAGAGACACTAAATAATTCGATAAGATAATGAATTAATGCGGTATCACTAAAAAGGTTAACGGCAGCAATAATTAAGCAGGCAATAGCTATCCAAAAAGCATAGCGACTCAATCTTTTCCAATCAAAGGGAAGGCGTTGTAATGTACTTTCTAGTTGTTGATGCTGTTGTGCTGATAGCTCACCAGATTGTTGCCAATAATCAAGTGCTTGACGAATAACACGCTCTTGTTTCCTTGTGACCTGCATAGCGTTTTTTCCTTTTTTATTGGTAAGCGGTTAATAAAGAATGACCTAACACAGGCTGACTTTCTTTACTGTATCCTGCTATCAAAGAATTACCATAGGTATTATTTTATTAATTTCATTTAGAATGATGGATATACCACGTTATAATAAAAAATAATATATATTAATTTTTTTACTTAACTGATAGGTGAATAATCCTAAATAGTTATTTATCATTACACAGCGCACATTTTTTATCCATTAAGCAGAAATTCAAAAAAGCATATGATATTTATCATTTAATAAAATACAAAATAAATATAAAAATAATACGTAAAAGAGATTTTCAATGAAAATAGAATTAGCCAAAAGCCTTGAATTAAATAGAAATATTACAGCAGAAGAAGTTGATAATTTATTTTCAAAAAAAATAATAACATCAAAATATCTTTTTGAATGTACTGAACCTGATTGTCATGCCCAAGTAACTTGTGCCAATCTTGATAAACCAAACCGATTACGAAAAAGAGTTCCTCATTTTAAATTTGTTTCTGAACATAGTGATACATGTAAAATAGGGATCAATGAAGAAAATGAATTTCGTAGAATAAAAAAAATGAAAGAAGATCCAGAGGCTCTTCCTTTTATTCTCGATGATATTGTTGAGCTTGATCTCTCAACACCTTATAAAACTAAATTTCATGATATCTCTTCATCAAAAGAGGAAGATGGCATCAACAAACGCTTAAAAACAAAAAATATTGATGACGAAAATAGTAATAAAACACGTCATTCAAAAAAGCGTTTATCAGGACTCGTTAATGATTTTATCGATAAAAAAAATTTCTTTCTCAATATTGCAGAAGGAAAGATCCATTTAAGAGATTTCTTCATTTATATTAATGATAAAAAAGATCTAAGCGAATATGTAGATGAACCTCGAATATACTTCGGTAAAGCTTGGGTTAAGCGTATAGATAATTATTACCTTGTCCGTTTTGATAAAAAAATGAAAAAAGGTGACTTAATTTGCAAGCCAACATTTTTTATTTCTGAACGTCTTGTAAATAAATCAGAGTATAAAAGAACCTCTCGGCAAGAATTAGATAAAATAGCACTATCAACACCGCCAAAACCTCTTTATTTATTTATATTTAGTGAATTACCACCTGTAAAAATGAATAATGGTGATTTTATCAATTTCAAATTAGATGACTTAACATACTTATATTACAAAACATGGGGTAAAAAAAGTGAATGAAATATATGAAATAGCCTATTCAGCGGCAGCAAATAGATTATGTTTGTTTACAGGAACCGGTTTTTCTAAAGCACTAACGAATAACAAAGCTCTTGGCTGGCAATCTTTACTTGAAAAAGCCTGTGATAAATTAGATGGTTTAAATAAAGTCAAAAAATCACTTTTTCCCGAAAATGGAAAAAATCCATTAAGCTTAGAAGAAGCGGCTCAAGTTATTTATATTGAATATCAAAAAAAAGGAGAAAATTTACATGAAAAGATAGCAGAAATAATAAAAGAAATTCATTTATCAAAAGATAATAAGCATGTAAAGAATTTCTTAGATAATAATTCAATAAGAATAATAACAACAAATTATGATAAACTTATCGAAGAAATGATCCCAATAAAAAAATGTCAATCTCTTGCACCTGGTTTACCAATACCAAAAGCATCTTCCAGTACAAAAATTTATCATGTTCATGGTTCTATTGATTCGCCTAGTAATATGGTAGTTACTTCTGATGATTATTTTAAATTTATAAACTATAACTCTTATTTTTCTAAGAAAATAAGCTCCATGATTTATGAAAATACAATCGTTATATTAGGCTATTCTCTTGGAGACACTAATCTTAAAGCAATTATTAATGAGTACAAAAATTTCTCACGAGAAAATGTTATTGGTTCCTCTATGTTTTTAGTATCGAGAAAGAAAGTAGAATCTTATTTAAAAGAGTATTATTTTCATTGTTATGGCATTAGAGTCATTGATAATTTAGATATTCATGACTTTTTTGATAAATTAAATTCAAAAATTCAAGATGTACAAAAAAGAGTAGAAGATTCGTTAGAGAATATCGAAAAAGTACTGAGTGGAAAACACAGCTTTTCTAAAAGTTTTCTCAAGGTTGAAAATAATTTTTATGAAATAATTATGTCCTTAGCTGCATTTGGTGTTCTTGTGACAGATGCCAAGGCAATGAATATGATAGAAAAAATAATACAGGAAAAAATAAAACTAACGAGCGAAAATAGTGCATGGGAACAATATGTTCATTTAGCAAATTGGCTAATTTATCTTGCAACAATTATCGAAATAAAAGATACATCCTTAGAAAAAATATATCTTAAAGCGGTATTTCATTCGATGAATCATATGAGTAAAGACTATTCTATAGGATATTCTTGGCACGCCTATAAAGCATGGGAAAGTAAGTGGTTTTCGCTTATTGTATCAAATAGAGTCATGCTAAAAAACTATGTAAGCAAAAACATTAATAACCAAGATGCTGTTAACTTAGTGAAAAATCTATAAATACGCTTGATGAATAATAAAAAACCATAGCACCAATAAAGTGCTATGGTTTTTAATCACGATAACAGGGTAACTAAACTTAATTAGTCATTAGAATGTAGACGTTCGATTTTAGCCCCTAAACCCTGTAATTTGGCTTCAATATTTTCATAGCCACGGTCGATATGATAGATACGATCAACAATCGTCGTACCTTCAGCAATGCAACCGGCTAATACTAAGCTGGCAGAAGCACGTAAATCGGTAGCCATCACTTGAGCGCCTGAAAGCTTATCAACACCATGACAAAGTACAGTATTGCTTTCGATTTCAGCATGGGCCCCCATACGGATAAGTTCAGGAATATGCATAAAACGATTTTCAAAAATCGTTTCAGTGATCATTCCTGCTCCATCAGCCACAAGATTTAAAAGACTAAACTGAGCTTGCATATCGGTTGGGAAACCAGGATGTGGTGCCGTACGCAGAGTCACCGCTTTAGGACGTTTACCATGCATATCAAGGCTTATCCAGTCTTCGCCCGTTTCAATATCAGCACCCGCTTCACGTAATTTAGCTAATACCGCATCAAGCGTATCTGGTTTAGCATTGCGACAAACAACACGACCACGAGAAACCGCCGCCGCGACTAAGAATGTCCCCGTTTCAATACGGTCTGGTAAAATTTGATAGGTGCCTCCACCAAGGCGTTCAACCCCTTCAATAGTAATGCTATCGGTGCCTGCACCACTGATTTTTGCGCCTAAGGTATTAAGAAAATTCGCGGTATCTTCAATTTCTGGCTCTCTCGCCGCGTTTTCAATAATGGTTTTACCTTCGGCTAAAACAGCGGCAGTCATAATGGTAATAGTGGCACCTACGCTCACTTTATCCATTACAATATGTGCCCCTTTTAAGCGACCATCAACACGCGCTTTCACATAACCTTCATCCAGCGTAATTTCCGCACCAAGCTGCTCTAAACCTGTAATATGCAGATCAACTGGGCGCGCACCAATCGCACAACCACCCGGCAAAGAAACCTGACCACGTCCGAAACGTGCAACTAATGGCCCTAATGCCCAAATAGAGGCACGCATCGTTTTAACTAATTCATAGGGAGCACAAAATTCGTTGATATGACGAGCATCAACAAAAACAGAGCCGTTGCGTTCGACTTTAGTACCTAAACGATTAAGTAACTTAATGGTGGTATCAATATCTTTTAGCTTAGGAACATTGGTTAATTCTACTGGCTCTTCGGCAAGGATAGCAGCGAACAGAATTGGTAGTGCAGCATTTTTTGCGCCTGAAATAGTGACCTCACCGGATAAGCAGGTAGGCCCTTGTACTCTAAATTTATCCATCTGTAGAACTCTCTTTTTTATTTTGCTGTACGCTGTATACCTACTGAATTAAAGCCCGCTGAGTTTACGATCCCTTTTCCACTCTTCGGGTGTGTAGGCTTTAATAGATAAAGCGTGAATACGATTATCTGCGATATATTCCATCAAAGGGGCATAAATGGTTTGTTGTTGTTTCACTCTGCTCATTCCTTCAAACATCGCGCCAACAACCACAACCTGAAAATGACTGCCATCACCATTAACAATGACTTCATCTAAAGATAGGGTATCCATTAATACTTGTTTGATTTCATTTGTATCCATAATTGCTCAATCTCAACGTTAAAATAATAATCAGTTGCCTATCCTAATAGAATCCGGCCTACTCTTAAACCATGAAAAACCCCCTTAATGATAAAAGTATCAATAAGGGGGATTTTTTTATTGCTTTATCGGGAAAAGCATTAAGCAATATTCATAATTTCATCAAGATCATAGAGTGTGATTAGCGTTTGAAAGCGCTCACTAACACCTTGAATAACACATTGACGATCAAGTGCTTCCATTTCGGCCTTTAGATGGACAAAAAGTGCTAATCCGGTTGAGTCAATATGATCAAGTTGAGAAATATCGATGATATTAATATCAGCTAATAACGCTTTACGTTGTTGCCAAACTGGCAATAACGTTTCTCTATCTAGCGTTCCTTGGAAAGAGAGTATTTCACCCTCTTTTTGCCAATTTAACGAAGCTGACATACTATTTTTTCTCATCTAATGTAATCGGTGTTTTGGCACTAATTTCTAATTGCTTAGTTAAACCATCAACCCCTTTCGCACTTAAAATATCAGACCACTCATTTTGTTTGGTGGTGATCATGCTAACGCCTTCGGCAATCATATCATAGGCTTGCCATTCACCCGTTTTACTGTTCTTGCGCCATTGAAAATCAAGGCGTACTGGTGGTCGACCATTTTTATCAATAATAGTGACACGAATAGTCAGGTTTGATTTATCCGCAAAAGGTTTAGCGGGTTCTATGCGATATTCTTGCCCTTCATACATTGCTAATGCTTGACCATACACTTGTGCAAGATAATCTTTAAAAGCGGCAAAGTAAGCATCACGCTGAGCCGGCGTTGCATTACGATAATAAGGCCCTAACACTAATGCTCCAGCATATTTGATATGTACATAAGGTAACAACTCTTGTTGAACAATCTCACGTAACAGTTCTGGATTTTTACGAATTTCTGGTTGCTCAGTTTTTAATTTATCAAAGGTTTTTTGCGCGGCATCTTCCATCAATGCATAAGGATTGGTTTTATCGACCGCCATCGCAAAAGGTGTTATCACCAATAATGCGACCATTAATAAGCGTTTAAACATACTCGCTTCCTCTTGGGATTATATTTCAGTAAATACGGTGCACTAAATAAACCACACCGTAAGCGAATGATCATTAAGGTAATGCTGGTTGTTCGGTTTGCGTTTTTGAGTCAGAGGTTGTTTTTCCATCTCCGTCACCGGTTTTATAAAGGAACTGACCAATCAAATCTTCAAGCACCATGGCTGAATGGGTATTGGTAATTCTGCCACCATCCTTTAGAAAATCAGAACCTAAATCTTCATCATAAAAGCCGAGATTTAAGGCCAAAAACTGTTCACCTAATAAACCTGATGTGCGAATAGAAAGAGAACTGCTGTCAGGAATATGGTCATAAATGTTTAAAATATCGAGAGCAACTTCAGGACGATAGTTACCTTCCACCTCTTCTTTTAAGGTAATAGAGGCAACGCGACCAATAACCACCCCACCGATTTTAACCGGTGAACGCTCTTTTAAACCACCAATATTACCAAAACTTGCGTAGACACGATAAGTAGGTTGATTACCCACTTCTTTAATATCAGCCACTTTTAAGCTTAAAAAGACAACCGCTATCAGTGCAATAACAACAAATAAACCAACCCAAACTTCAATTTTTTTACTTTGCATGACTTAATTCCCAAACATCAGTGCAGTTAGCACAAAATCTAAACCTAATACGGCTAACGATGAATGAACAACGGTACGCGTTGTTGCTCTGCTAATCCCTTCCGATGTTGGGATTGCGTCATATCCGTTAAACAGCGCTATCCAAGTCACGGTAATGGCAAACACGACACTCTTAATAAAACAATTCACTAAGTCTTTTTGCCACTCAACCGCACCTTGCATTGATGCCCAGAAAAAGCCTTCATCAATGCCTTTCCAATCCACGCCGACAATAGCACCACCCCAGATCCCCACCGCAACAAAGATCAGTGAAAGTAATGGCATACTAATAAACCCGGCCCAAAAACGTGGCGCAACCACACGTCTAAGAGGATCGACAGCCATCATTTCTAAACTGGATATCTGCTCTGTTGCTTTCATTAAACCTATTTCTGCGGTCAGTGCAGAGCCTGCACGTCCAGCAAATAATAGTGCCGTCACCACAGGGCCTAACTCTCGTAACAAAGAAAGCGCCACCATCATACCTAGGCTCGCTTCCGCACTAAATGTCGTCAGTACTAGATAGCCCTGTAAACCAAGAACCATGCCAATAAAAAGTCCAGAAACCATAATGATCAGTAGCGACTGAACACCAACACTGTACAGTTGCTTCATTAATAATGGCCACTGCTTACGAAACTCAGGCTTACCGATCAATGCTCGAAATAGCATGATGCCGGCTCTACCAAAAGTCGCAAAAATCGACAGTGATCGCGCGCCTAACCGCGCTAGTAAATTAACCACGTACTAATTACCTCGTCCTAATAGATCATCCTGATAGTTCCCCGCAGGAAAACGGAAAGGTACAGGTCCATCAGCAATACCATCTAAAAACTGTCTTACTTGTCTGTCTGGATTTTCCTGTAGCTCTTTTGCACTTCCCTGAGCAATGATTTTCTGTTCTGCAATAATATATGCATAATCGGCAATACTCAGTACTTCAGGGACATCATGAGACACCACCACACAAGTGACCCCTAATGCATGGTTTAATTCATCAATCAGTTTTACTAATACCCCCATGGTAATGGGATCTTGTCCAACGAATGGCTCGTCAAACATGATTAAATCTGGATCAAGGGCTATCGCTCTTGCTAAAGCGGCTCTGCGCGCCATTCCCCCCGATAATTCAGATGGCATTAAATTAGCTGCCCCTCTTAACCCTACCGCTTCTAACTTCATCATCACGGTAGTGTGAATTAACGCCTCGGGTAAATTAGTATGCTCTCTTAATGGGAAGGCGACATTTTCAAATACATTCATATCAGTAAAAAGGGCGCCTGATTGAAAAAGCATACTCATTTTTTTTCTTGACTGATATAAAGCAGAGCGTGATAACTTAGGAATATTGTCACCATCAAACCAAATATCACCACTATCAGGCAGAATTTGTCCCCCCATCAAGCGTAATAAGGTGGTTTTACCTATCCCTGAAGGCCCCATTATTGCAGTCACTTTTCCTCTAGGCACATCCAGATTGATTTGCGAAAAAATCTTTCTGCTACCGCGAGTAAAGTTCATATTGCGCACTTCAATTAAATTGTCTGGTTGTGCGTTCATGAATAAAACGTCCTTAAGCCTGTCTGCATAAACAAAATTTATACGCTATTTTGGCAGGTCATTGTCAATGTTACAAAGAAATCACCACTATTTAGCAATTTATTGCACGGTTGATTTTACTTTTCGTGCTTGGCTAGTCAAAATATGGTTAATTAGCAAAACCTTTTGACAATAATGTTTTTTATCAGCCCTGTCTTATTGGTTTTTTCTTTATTTTTCACTCATTGTTGGAAAACTGATGGCATGTTGATTACTTTGTCTCTTCTCATTGTTGGGTTGATGTTATTAGTCTATGCATCAGACCGACTGGTGTATGGTGCAAGTGTGTTTGCTCAATCATTAAAGCTCCCTCCTGCCGTTATCGGTATTGTTATTGTGGGAATGGGTACTTCATTGCCGGAGCTTTTTGTTGCAACCGACGCGGCCATCCACAATTTACCCGAGATAGCGATAGGTACAGCAATAGGATCTTCATTAACGAATCTGCTACTGATTGCTGGGATTGGAGCGATGATTTATCCCATGAATATCCAATCTGCGGTACTAAAAAAAGAACTTCCTTTGATGATTATAGTCATCTTATTAGCAGGACTGGTGGTTTCTAATGGTCATCTAGGGTTGAGAGAAGGCTGTTTACTTTTTTTCATCGGCTTCGCCTCTCTTTTTCTAATGATAAAAATGCTCCATAAAACCTTAACACAAGTGCGCCATGTGTTACCGCTAGAGACACTTTCACGTTTTGAATTACAAACTAATCCACGTAATTCTGTTGCCCTATTTTGGGTGGTTATTGCATTACTGATAATCCCTGTTGCAACAAGAATGATCATTGATAATGTTTTTATCATCATGCAACAGTATCATCTCAGCGGTTTTTTAGTTGGACTAACCTTGCTATCTATTGGCACCAGTTTACCTGAATTAGCAACGACCGTTGTGGCAGCCTTAAGACGTGAAAATGAACTGGCTCTAGGCAATATTATTGGCGCTAATATTTTTAATCTCACCTTTGTGCTAGGCATGCCCGCATTACTCTCTCCTAGCACATTTAATATGCAAGCATTCTATTTTAGTTTTACTGTGCTGGTGGCCGCGGGCCTACTTTTCTCACTCTTTTCATTGGGGCGCAAACAGCGGCTAAACCGTGGAAAGGGGATTTTCTTATTAGTTTGTTTTATTGTTTATATTACGGTGTTGTGCGTTGCACATTCTCTCTTAACCTAAAATAAATGGTACAAAAAATGACCGGATTTGATTTTCAGCAAGCAGGTAAAAAGGTTCTTCAAATTGAACAAGAAGGATTAGCTGAGTTAGCACAATATATCAATGACGATTTTTCTCTTGCCTGTGAAAAAATCTTTCACTGTCAGGGAAGAGTGATTGTTATGGGCATGGGAAAATCAGGTCATATTGGGCATAAAATTGCCGCCACCTTTGCCAGTACCGGCACCCCTTCTTTTTTTGTTCACCCCGGTGAAGCCAGTCATGGCGATTTAGGTATGGTGACAGAAAAAGACATTGTGCTGGCAATTTCAAATTCAGGTGAAGCCAGTGAAATTCTCGCCCTTATCCCTGTCCTCAAGCGTAAACAGATCCTTTTAATTTGTATGACACGCTCACCTCAAAGTACAATGGGGAAAGCTGCTGATATTCATCTTTGTATAAAAGTCCCTAAAGAAGCTTGTCCGTTAGGTTTAGCCCCTACCACCAGCACGACGGCAACACTGGTGATGGGAGATGCCTTAGCTATCGCTTTATTGCGCGCTCGAGGTTTTACGGCGGAAGACTTTGCACTATCGCATCCCGGTGGTGCATTGGGGCGCAAATTATTGCTTCATGTCAGTGATTTAATGAATAAAGATGATGATATTCCACGCGTCAGCAAAGAAGCGACATTACGCGAAGCACTGGTAGAGATCACCCGTAAAAAATTAGGTATGACCGTTATCTGTGATGATAATATGTTGATTAACGGTATTTTTACTGATGGTGATTTGCGTCGTATCTTTGATTTAGGTATTGATCTTAATAATGCCAAAATATCAGATGTAATGACGAAAGGCGGAATTCGCATTTCCCCAGATAGCTTAGCGGTAGAAGCGCTTAATTTAATGCAAGCAAAACATATCACTTCACTGTTAGTCACTGAACCAGATAGTGATATTTTATTAGGTGTTTTACATATGCACGATTTATTGCAAGCTGGGGTTGTTTAAGCTTGTTATGCGTTCATAAGGATAAAGATGAATACAATGATAGAGACCTGCTACGGTGCAGTAAGCAAGCAAATAATGCAAAAAGCAGAAAAAGTCCAATTGCTGATTTGCGATGTTGATGGTGTGATGTCTGACGGACTTATTTATATGGGCAATAACGGTGAAGAGTTGAAAGCGTTTAATGTCCGTGATGGCTATGGCATTCGTTGTTTACTTACATCGGGTATTGAGGTCGCTATCATTACGGGTCGTCAATCTAAGCTTTTAGAAGATAGAGCCAAAACACTTGGCATTACATATCTTTACCAAGGACAGCATAATAAGCTTTTGGCGTATCAACAACTGTTAGATACACTAAACCTTAAACCAGAACAGACAGCCTATATTGGCGATGATCTGATTGATTTACCGGTAATGGAAAAAGTAGGACTGTCAGTTGCCGTTGCTGATGCCCATCCATTACTCACACCTCGTGCCGACTATGTTACCCATATTTTAGGTGGACGCGGTGCAGTACGAGAATTATGTGATTTGATCCTATTAGCCCAAGGTCGACTTGAAGAAGCTAAAGGTTTATCGATTTAAACGTATAACGACACAGAATGAATAAATTAAAATCCTGGTTTACCCTGATTTTAGCCATTATTGCTCTTGGGCTAATTGGCTGGAACTATACTAACAATACTGAGCTTGATGATGGAAAGATTGTTGAAGATGGTCAACCCACCTACCAATCTAAATCATCAATATCCTTTGTTTATGAACCAACAGGTATACTGGGATATAAACTAGTTGCTGATGATGTCAAAAACTATGCTCAGCAAAAGTTTACATGGTTTACTAATCCTGTCTTAACGACTTATTCGCCGACAGGAGATGCAACATGGACAGTGCGTGCAAATAAAGCCAAACTGACAAACAGTAAAATGCTCTATCTTTATGGCGACGTTCAAATTGATAGTTTAACTGATGACTCCCAACTTCAGCGGATCAGCACAGAAAATGCTATCGCAGATCTGGATACACAAGATGTTTCCTCTGATGATGAAGTGACTATTATCGGCGTCGGACTGAAATCAGTCGGCTTAAAAATGCGAGGCAATCTGCGTGAAAAACGTGCAGAGCTGATTGAACAGGTGAACACCTATTATGAGATCCCTAATGAATCGAAAAATCCGTAATACACTAATTATCAGTACGTTATTCTCAATAAGTGTCCCAGTTATGGCACTTAAAGATGATACACAACAACCTATTGTTGTTAATTCCGAGAAACAGTCACTTAATTTAGAAAAAAATATTACCACTTTCACACAAAATGTTGTGGTAAAACAAGGCTCTATTGATATAAGAGCTGATAAAGTAGTGGTTACACGTCCTGGTGGCGATTCTAAAAAAATCGTGATTGAAGCTTTTGGTAACCCTGTGACATTCTATCAGTTACAAGATGATGGTAAACCAATCAAAGGTCGTGGTGATAAAATGACCTATGAGATGGACAAAGAGCTGGTGACCTTAACAGGTAAAGCTTATCTTGAACAATTAGACAGTAATATCACCGGTGATAAAATCACTTATCTCGTACCGACACAACAAATGGAAGCATTTAGCGGTAAGGGAAAACAAGTCACCACCGTTTTACTCCCTTCTCAGTTACAAGAGAAAGGTCCCGGTGTTAACAACAAAGGTAAGTAACACTTTATGGCGCTGTTAAAAGCTGAAAATTTAGCAAAAGCATACAAAGGGCGCACCGTTGTCGGTGATGTGAGCCTCAATGTTAACTCCGGTGAGATTGTTGGCTTACTTGGTCCTAACGGTGCGGGAAAAACCACCACCTTTTATATGGTGGTAGGTATTGTCGCCCGTGATGCGGGTAGCATTACTATCGACGATGAAGATATTACCTTACTCCCGTTACATGAGCGTGCGCGTAAGGGTATTGGTTATTTGCCACAAGAAGCCTCTATTTTTAGACGCTTAAGCGTTTATGACAATATCATGGGAATTTTAGAAATACGCCATGATTTAACGGCCGAACAACGAAAAGATCGTGCAGAAGAGCTACTTGAAGAGTTTAATGTCAGTCACTTACGTAATAGTTTAGGGCAATCTTTATCAGGGGGTGAACGCCGTCGTGTAGAGATAGCACGGGCGCTAGCGGCAAATCCTAAATTTATTTTATTGGATGAGCCTTTTGCCGGTGTTGACCCTATTTCCGTTTTAGATATTAAGAAAATTATCCAACATCTACGCGATTATGGCTTGGGCGTATTAATTACCGACCATAATGTACGCGAAACCTTAGATGTGTGTGAACGTGCTTATATCGTCAGTCAAGGACACCTTATTGCCCATGGTTCACCAGAAGAAATTTTGGCAAATGAGCAAGTTAAACGTGTTTACTTAGGTGAAGGCTTCCGCCTGTGATCTGAGTGACACTTTTATTTCGTCACGGATGACAACATAAGAGGATCCATCGCATCACTATGAAACAAAGTCTGCAACTTCGTCTTAGTCAGCAATTGGCCATGACGCCACAGCTCCAACAGGCTATTCGTTTGTTGCAACTTTCTACGCTTGAATTACAACAAGAAATTCAACAAGCCCTTGAATCTAACCCATTGCTTGAACAAGAAGACGATCAAGCGGATGTAACGCATTCTGATAGCTCATCAACACAAGAGAGTGATGATAGTACACCAGACAATGAGCGTGATAATGAGGTGTTAGATACCCTAGATGCACTAGAGCAAAAGGAGATGCCTGACGATCTTCCTCTCGATACCCAATGGGAAGAAATTTACACCGCAGGCACCCCTTCAGGCACCAGTAATGATTATGCGGCTGATGAATTACCACTCTATCAAGGTGAAACCACGGCTTCACTGCAAGATTACCTAACTTGGCAAGCTGACCTAACACCTTTTACTGATACTGATCGTGCTATCGCGACAAGCATTATTGATGCTGTCGATGAAACAGGATATTTAACAGTTTCAACAGATGACATTCTTGCCGGAATGGGTGATGATGAGTTAGAGCTTGATGAGATTGAAGCGGTATTAAAGCGTATTCAACGCTTTGATCCCGTAGGTGTCGCTGCCAGAGACTTAAAAGAGTGTCTGTTAATTCAATTGTCGACATTTCCAACTAATACACCTTATTTGAAAGAGACTCAACTTGTTATTGAGCACTATTTAGCGTTATTAGGTAATCGTGATTTTCGCCAATTAATGCGTCACACTAAGCTACGTGAAGAGACATTAAAAGTAGTAATTGAGACCATTCAATCTCTTGATCCAAAACCGGGTTTAAGTATTGATACAGAGGAATCACAGTATGTTATTCCTGATGTACTGGTAAAAAAATCAGGAGAACACTGGCAAGTTGAGTTAAATACGGATAGCATTCCCCGCCTACGCATAAATGAGACTTATGCAGCGCTTGGGCAATCAGCTCAAAACGAAAGCGATGGGAAATTTATTCGTGACAATTTACAAGAGGCTAAATGGCTGATAAAAAGCTTAGAAAGCCGTAATGAGACATTATTAAAAGTCGCTCATTGCATTGTTGACACACAGCAGGCGTTTTTCGAATTCGGTGAAGAGCATATGAAACCCCTTGTTTTGGCCGATATTGCAGAACAGGTTGAGATGCACGAGTCCACCATTTCTCGCGTTACAACGCAAAAATATTTGCATTGTCCTCGGGGAATTTTCGAATTGAAGTATTTTTTCTCAAGCCACGTAAATACTGATAACGGAGGTGAAGCCTCTTCAACAGCAATTCGGGCTTTAGTGAAGAAACTAATCGCAGCAGAAAACCCAGCGAAACCACTAAGTGATAGTAAACTGGCAAATATGCTCGCCGAGCTTGGTATACAGGTTGCTCGACGAACTGTTGCGAAATATAGAGAGTCATTATCCATCCCGCCTTCAAATCAACGTAAAGAGTTGGTTTGAGCATAATTGAGAAGGAAGACACTATGGAACTTCAAATCACTGGTCATAATATTGAATTAACTGATGCTCTGCGTGATACCGTCAAAGCAAAAAGCGCTAAATTACCTCAGTTCTTTGACAAAATTAATAACGTCCAAGTTATCCTCAAAGTCGAAAAAGTGACTAAAATTGCGGAAGCGACGATTCAAGTAAATGGCGGTGAATTACATGCCTCTGCGGAAGCAGAAGATATGTACGCAGCAATTGATGGATTAATGGATAAACTGGCTCGTCAATTAACCAAACACAAAGATAAACTGAGACAACATTAATTCATTTCCCATTGTAAAATGGGAATACAATCGGCGATGTTAGGGTGTTATTGATGTCGCGTTTGTTCAATTAAAAACAGCGCCTAAATAATCCGCTAACAAAAACCAGATGTCACTCTGTGGCATCTGGTTTGCTGGTCTAAGTGAATAAGACAATGAACAACGATACAAAGATGAATATTAGCGACGTACTTACTCTGGCATGTACACATAACAATGTGCATTGCACAAGTAAAAAACGCGCGTTAGAAATTATCAGTGAGAATGCAGCTCAAGCACTGAATTTACCAGAAACACTGATTTTTGAGGCTTTATTAACGCGTGAAAAAGTCGGTACAACAGGGATTGGGGGTGGATTGGCTATCCCTCATGGGCGTATTGAAAGTGATGAAACTGAAAAAGTTGTTGGTGTGTTTCTTCACCTAAGCGAGCCTATTGCCTTCGACGCTATTGATAATCAACCTGTCGATTTGTTGTTTGCATTACTCGTTCCTGCAACACAATGTAAGGAACATTTACACACACTGTCTTTGATTGCAAAACAGTTGGCTGACAAAAATTTATGTCGCCGACTACGCTCCGCACAAAGTGATGAAGAGCTTTATCAGATTATCACAGAATAAACCTAATGGGTTTGGGTTTATCAGGACGCGAATAGCATACAGTGGAATGATATTCATCACTGGGAAATTAAGGGGAGCTACCTCATGGTGCTGATGATAGTCAGCGGACGCTCTGGTTCAGGTAAGTCAGTCGCTTTGCGTGCGCTTGAGGACATGGGATTTTATTGCGTTGATAACTTACCTGTCGATCTGTTACCGGAGCTTGCGAAAACACTGGCTGAGCGTGATGCTGCCGCTGCCGCAGTCAGTATTGACGTACGTAATATGCCAGAATCACCGGAGATTTTCGAAAAGGCGCTGGAAAGTTTACCCGCGGAATATTCTCCACAACTGTTATTTTTAGATGCTGATAGAAATACGCTGATCCGCCGTTATAGTGATACTCGACGCTTACACCCTCTTTCAACGAAAAACCTCTCGCTAGAAATGGCGATTGATACAGAGAGTGATCTGCTCGAACCTTTACGATCACGGGCTGACCTGATTATTGATACCTCAGAGATGTCAGTGCATGAATTAGCCGAAATGCTACGTACACGCTTACTCGGTAAACGTGAACGCGAATTGACCATGGTATTTGAGTCTTTCGGTTTTAAACATGGTATTCCTATCGATGCTGATTATGTCTTTGATGTACGATTTTTACCTAATCCCCACTGGGATCCCAAATTACGCCCAATGACGGGGTTAGATCGTCCAGTCGCAGCCTTCCTCGATCGCCATACTGAAGTGCATAACTTTATTTATCAAACAAGAAGTTATCTAGAACTTTGGCTACCGATGTTAGAGACGAATAATCGTAGTTACCTAACTGTTGCTATTGGTTGTACTGGCGGCAAACATCGTTCTGTTTACGTGGCTGAACAACTGGCTGACTATTTCCGCTCTAGAGGGAAAAACGTACAATCACGCCACAGAACACTTGAAAAGCGCAAATGACCCAATATCGACGCGTAGCGATAAAAAACCGTTTAGGCATGCATGCAAGGCCTGCCATGAAATTGTTTGATTTGGTCAATACATTTCAATCAACGGTGACGTTACGTAACCATGAAGGCGTTGAGGCGCAAGCAGATAGTGTGATTGCGATGTTGATGTTAGATTCCGAACAAGGCAGTCACATCGATATAGAAGCCAGTGGCTGTGATGAAAAAGAAGCGATTGATGCGATTATTGCATTATTTGAATCAGGGTTTGATGAAGATTAATTCTAATTAAAAACAATAGATTAGCATTTCTTAACAAAAATCCCAGAAAGAGACTGTGATCACTGCCTCTTTCTTTTTGCTACAGAACCGCCTATTATCTTACATAGAGTTTAACAACACCCCCACCTAATCCGTGGGGGTGTTGTTTTGCATTGGAACAAATTGGAGTGTGGTATGACAAAGCCAACAATTATCATCAATGAACTTGATGCAGAACGTTTAGATTCATTACTAGAGCAACCTGCCTTTGCAGACAGCCCAATTGCAGAAGCTTTAAATGAAGAGTTAGATCGTGCTGACATTGTTACACCAGCTGATATCCCTGCTAACATCGTCACCATGAACAGCAAAGTCCGTTTTATGGACTTAAAAAATAATGAAGAGCGTATTCGTACTTTAGTTTACCCTGCTTCATTAAAAGATAGTGCGACTGAATTATCAGTCATGGCGCCAATGGGTGCGGCACTATTAGGTTTAGCTATCAATGATGAGATCAGTTGGCAGCTTCCTAATGGCCTTGAAACTAAGGTCAAAGTATTAGAAATTCTCTACCAACCTGAAGCTGCTGGTGAATTACACCGTTAAGCAATGCTGAAGGTTCGCGTGTTATTTTTTATCTTATTAACGCAATAAAATACAAGTAAGCGCGATATCTCAGCCCACTTATGGGCTGAGATTAAAGGTAAGGTGCTACTGACCTGCGATACTCATTTCTGGTAATAGTAGCGATCCACACTGAATATTACTGCGGGTTTCAATATCATCACCTATTGTGGCAATATTCGCCCACATCTCTTTCAAGTTACCGGCAATAGTCACTTCACTCACTGGATACTGAATTTCACCATTTTCGACCCAGAAACCGCTCGCACCACGGGAATAATCCCCTGTCACCGTGCTAACCCCTTGTCCCATTAATTCAGTGACCACAAGCCCTGTGCCCATCTCTTTTAACAACTCATCAAAGGAGAGACCTTGCCCTGGGATACGCCAGTTATGAATGCCCCCCGCATGTCCATTGCTTTTTAACCCTAATTTTCTTGCGGAATAGCTAGTAAGGAGCCACTCTTGCAGTACCCCATCTTTAATAATATCTGCATCTGATGTGCGTACCCCTTCACTATCAAAAGGCGTTGATGCTAATCCCCCCACAATATGTGGGCGCTCTTGAATATTTAACCATTGAGGGAAAATCTGTTTTCCTAAGCTATCTAACAAACAAGATGACTCACGGTAGATCATGCTACCACTGATGGCTGCCACTAAATGACCGAAGATCCCCGTTGCTACTTCCGCTGAGAAGAGAACAGGCGCTTTCATGGTGGATAATTTACGGGGAGCTAGACGAGATAAGGTACGGCGTGCACACTCTTGTCCTACCCATTCAGGAGATTGTAACGCCTCAAAACGGCGACTAATGGTATAGGCATAATCGCGCTCCATATCCTCACCCTCACGAGCGATAACGCAACTCGACATTGAATAACGAGATGAAGAGTAGCTTTTTAATAAACCAAGGCTGTTACCAAAGACACGAGTTCCACTATGACTATTAAAGCTTCCCCCTTCGGTATTGACGATACGGCTATCACTGTCTAATGCAGCTTGCTCCGCACGAGACGCTAGCTCAATCGCTTTATCTGCTGTTATGTCTGTTGGGTGGTAGAGATCAAGAAAAGGGGCATCGAAGGCTAACAGGGCTTTATCAGCAGGCCCTGCATAAGGATCAACAGAAGTGTAGCGCGCAATATCTACAGCCGCTTGTACTGCACGTTTAATCGCATCAGGACTTAAATCTGTAGAAGATGCACTCCCTTTACGTTGTTGCTGATAGACGGTGATCCCTAATGCACCATCACTATTAAATTCAACATTTTCTACTTCACCATAGCGTGTACTAACGCTTATGCCTGTTGATTTATTAATTGCAACTTCTGCACCGTCACACTGTTTTGCGGCGATCTCCAGTGCAAGAGAAACTGCCTCTTCCAGCTGTTTTACCTGATCTGTATTATTCATTGAGAACCATTTTCCTAAGGAGAACATCACTTTTTACTTATTTTTGCTAAAGTAAATCAATTGACAGGTGGTCAACAAGCGATTTTCCCAGTTACAATAGAAGATATATGAATGTTATCACCCGTCGGGCTTTTGGTCATTCACCAAATCACACTCCCGGCTTACTCTGCAACAGGAATTTTTATTATGGCAAAGCAGCCAGAAGAGTGGCACTACCTCAATCCTGAATTTGACAATACACCGTTAGAAGAGGAAGAAGAGGAAGAGATCATTTGGGTCAGCAAAAGTGAAATTAAACGTGATGCTGAAGCGTTAAAGAAATTAGGCACCGAACTTGTTGAGTTAAGTGCTCAAGAGCTTGAACGTGTTCCTCTTGATGAAAAACTACTCGCTTCAATTAAATTGGCGCAAAAGGTACAACGCGAAGCGCGTCGTCGCCAAATTCAATATATCGGTAAGTTACTCCGTAATGTTGATGAAGAGCCGATCCGCCAAGCACTAGATAAACTAAAAAATCGCCATAATCAGCAAATTTTAGTGTTACATAAACTAGAAGATCTGCGTACACGTCTGATTGACGGTGGTAATGAAGTGATTGAGGAAGTGGTAGCGCTTTATCCTATGGCCGATCGCCAGCAATTACGCACACTTATTCGTAATGCTAAAAAAGAGAAAGAAGCCAATAAACCGCCAAAATCATTCCGCTTATTGTTTCAATATCTAAAAGATCTCTCAGAGTCAGCTTAACGACTGATGCTCCTGAAAACGCAGTGCTAAATCATGATACCACTGCGGTTTTCAGGATACCTTGTAATACTTATGGGCTTTCAGCTAGCTCTACTTGGCTTTTTTATGTTCACAATGAAAGCGAAATAGCTCTTTACCCAGCGTCTCTTGCGCTTCTTGCATTATCTCAATAATGGGCTGGAAGGTGCGGGAATGATGCGGTGCATGTCTGAAAACAATATTAACAGGCAATTCAATTTCTCCTGTTAATACATCCCATAACGCATCAAGATTATTACCGAATGCTTCATCTAATTGAAATTGCTGAGCAAACTGATGATAAAAAGCATCTCGATCCGCCAATGTGCTGAAATCAAAAATAATCTGTTTCATTAAGGTGCAACTCTTTGCATGGTACGGTAATGATCGGTGGTTAAATAAATTAATCCGTCATTAGAATATAGCAGGCGATCGCTACCACGATGTCCACATTGATAATTGACATCTGCTTCAAACCATTGACGCCCTACTTCTTCAGGTAACTGTTTTTCACGGTTCATAAAGCGATCACCACCAATCGCCCGTCCTGGTAAAACTTCACATAAATTGCCCGCTTTCGCATTCCAACCTTTAGCTCGAGCCTCTTTTTTGCTGATATAAAAATCAGGTAAGCGAGCGTGTTGTTGCAAATAATCAGCCACTTTATTGGCTTGTGTCTTTTCATCAATTGCTAAAGGACGTTGAGACTCAGGCTGACTGATTGAACTCTTTGACGATGTAGATGTTGTTGATGTAGGAGGCGCTGTTGCTGGTATCTGCGTTTCAGGTACTAATCCTTTATAAAGAACAAAAAATAAAACAGCCACAACAATAAGAACAGGGAATAGACGTTTGCCCATAAATAGCTCCATTTACTCACTTAAATAGAAACTCCATCATAGCGATGGAGTTTTATTGGGGTAATTTGTATAAATAGATAACAATAACAACTGTTAAGCAGTACCACCAACGGTTAACTTATCCAATTTCAGTGTCGGTTGCCCAACCCCTACCGGCAAGCTTTGCCCCTCTTTGCCACACACCCCGACACCTTTATCTAATGCGAGATCATTACCCACCATAGAAACTTGTTGCATCGCTTCAATACCTGAACCTATCAAGGTTGCGCCTTTAATTGGTTTAGTAATTTTACCCTTTTCAATTAAATAGGCTTCTGAAGTTGAGAAAACAAACTTACCCGAGGTAATATCAACTTGCCCACCACCAAAGTTTGGCGCATAAATACCGCGATCGACACTGGCGATGATCTCTTCAGGAGAAGATTTACCCGCAAGCATATAGGTGTTGGTCATACGTGGCATTGGCAAATGTGCATAGGATTCACGACGCCCATTGCCCGTCGGTTTTACCCCCATTAAACGCGCATTCATCTTATCTTGCATATAGCCTTTTAAGATGCCATTTTCGATTAATACGTTGTATTGACCCGGTACGCCTTCATCATCAATCGCCACGGAGCCTCGTCGGCCTTCAATTGAACCATCATCCACGATAGTACATAACTCAGAAGTTACCTTATCGCCAATACGCCCAGAGAATACCGATGTTTGACGACGATTAAAATCACCTTCTAAACCATGTCCAACAGCTTCATGTAATAAAACACCGGGCCATCCGGCGCCTAAAACTACAGGCATTGTACCTGCTGGTGCAGCAATAGCCGATAAATTAACTAATGCCATGCGTACCGCTTCACGGGCATAAGTCGCTGCATGGGTTTCGCCATTTTCTTTAGTCAGAAAATAATCATAACCAAAACGACCACCGCCACCACTTGAACCACGTTCACGTTTACCGTCATCTTCGACCAGTACGCTTACAGAAAGACGTACAAGAGGACGCACATCCGCCGCTAAAGTACCATCCGTTGCTGCAACTAGCACATGCTCATACACTCCCGTTAATGAGGCATTGACTTGTTTAACACGTTTATCTTCAGCCCGTGCCACACGATCAACGTCATGTAATAGTGCTATTTTTTCTTCACGAGACAAACTTTGTAATGGATCATTTAGGTTGTATAACGGAGTATGTTGAATAGCACCCAGTGTATGGATCTGCCCATTGCCTTGTGCTTGCACAATACTACGCGCAGCATGAGCACTTTGGTTAAGTGCGTTGAGTGTTAATTGGTCTGCATAAGCAAAACCTGTTTTTTCACCATAAATCGCTCTAACGCCAACCCCTTGGTCAATATTGTAAGAGCCATCTTTAATTATCTGATCATCTAATATCCATGCTTCGTGGTAGCTTGATTGAAAATAAAGATCACCATAATCAATTTGACGCTGTGCAAGCTGCTCTAGTGTCGATGCTAAATCATCTAAACTCAGGTTGTTCGCTTCCAACAGACTTTCGCTGACAACAGCTAAACTCATAATTCTTTTTTATCCTTAACTTTTTTTATTAAGTGTGTCAGTTTCGGGCGAAAGCGATTATGTTTCACAACCCGTATCTGTTCACGCATACCTTCTAAACTATCGACTCGAATATTGAGCGTTAGGGCACTGACCGCATCAGGGTTCTTTTTCAATACTTTCCCCCAACCATCCACTGCCATTGTATGACCCCATGTGCGACGAGCATCATGGGTACCGACTTGAGCCGATGCCAAAATAATACACTGATTTTCAATAGCCCGCGCGCGTAACAATGGCTCCCAGTGCGCCTTACCCGTTAAACGAGTAAAGGCTGCTGGTACAGAAATAATTTCAGCACCTTTTTCTCTTAATGCTTGGAAAAGACCGGGAAAACGTAAATCATAACAAATCGTTAAACCTAATTTCCCCACAGGTGTATCCACTACAGTCAAGCGTTCACCACGTTGATAAATGGCTGATTCATTATATTCGCCTTGTTCATCATCAATGTTCACATCAAACATATGAATTTTGTCATAACGAGCGCGGATCACCCCTTCATCATCAAAAACTAAACTACTACTGGTGATCTGCTCAGGAGAATCTCGGCTAATCAATGGCATTGAACCCACTAAGATCCACACCTTATAGCGCTGCGCCATATTAGCAATCGCATCTTGTAATGGTCCTTTCCCCTGAATTTCAGCATGTTTATGATAATCTTTTGCGCTGGAGAAAAGTAATGCATTTTCAGGCGTTAATACAAGCTTGACTGAATCGGGGAGTTGCTTAATCTGTTGCTCTATTTGCGCCAGATTATTTTTTATATTTTTTCCGCTACAAAGCTGCAAAAGTGCGACATTAACTTTTTTCATAACGCCTGATCCTCCTTAAGTTGACGCAGTACTTCGTCAATCTTGGGTTGTTCTACCGTTCCGGTAACATGATAACGTATAACTGAAATCTTACTCCAAAGTGGCCCCAGTACTTTTGAAGCTGCAAATACAGCAGCACCAGCGATGGGGTTAATAGCAAATGCGGTAGCAACGCCTACTGTAGCTGATATTTCAGGAGTTACCACTACTTGTAAGTCCATTTTACGCGCCAACAGATCCACTTGACCTTTTATAGCAATATCGGCAATAACACCATCTACAGCAACGCTTTTCGCGTTTAAAACACCTTGTTTAACCGTCAAATCACCTTTAATGGAATCATACTCAAAATTATCACTAAAAGTATCTCTAAAGTCGAATTGCAACTTACGTAACAGGGCATCAAAACTGACTAGACGTAATAATTTTCCTGCTTGCCCAACATCCACCTTTTCAATACGCCCTTTTCCAAGAGAAGCATTCACTTCACCATTGAGTGTTTTTAGATCAAAATTCCAAGGGGTATTGTGCCACTGCAGTGAGAAATCTGCCGTAAGTGGTGACTGAACAATCGGAATGATATAACCAAAGTAAGCCGCCATTTCATCGACTTCCGGTGCCGTTAGTTTACCTGCCAACTTAGTGATACTGTTGCCTAAACTATCTTCTGACCACACACCACTCACAGATAGCTCGCCACTGCTATTTTTAAGCTTACCTGCAGTTAACAATAATGCTCCGTCACGAGGCTGTATTGCACCTTCAATATTCCCTAGTAATAATCCATTCACCCAACACTCTTGGCAGGCGAAATTGATAGCAGGAATATCTTTAAGTGAAAATTGAACTGCTTTTTTGGCATCAGGCACATTTGCCATTTTTAAGGATTTATTTTCTTCTGTTGGGCTAGCGCCATTAAAATAGAGATAGGTAATATTCACCTGCCAAGGTTGTGCCGTATTGGGTACAAATAAGTCACCTCGTAACTCACTCCCTGAGAAGGATAATTTTACACCATCATCAGCACGCATAATTTCTGTTTGTGGCGCAATCCATTGCTGACCAGCAAAATTAAGTTCAGGCAGACTAATATGAATATTGGTAGGGAAACGTATCGCGTTTTCAGAAGGGGCTAATGATGAAAAAGCCATTAAAGTAGGTAGCCATTTATCGCCTTGCAATCCCTGCAATGCAATAGTCAATCGTGATTGATCATTTAATTGAGGTAGTGTGAGTGAGGAAGAAACTAAATTACCTTGTAATAGACGCAATGGTTCACCTAACGCCCATTCACTATTTAATGACCACTGATCTTGTGCATCGGCACTAACGTTAAGTTTTTCACTATTCCCTTTTGCTGAAATCACAATGGGGGAAGCGTTTTTAAAATCATTGGTACTTGGCGCAGCTAACTGACTTTGTAGCGCATTCACTTGTCCGGTCAGATCCACTTGATAATTAACATCCGCTGTTTCTGGAATATTAACACTCACCACGCCATGCCAAGGTAAAAAACCGCTTAATTTATGTTGTATATCATTAGGTAATCCCTTAATTTTCGCGATATCCCATTGTCCTTTTAGATCAACACCAACTTGATAAGCATCCCGTTGATCACCACCAGCAAAAGAAAATGTCAGAGGTTGACCAAACCAATTCGCGGTTAAAGTATCACTCTCTAATTTATCATTATGGTAACGAAATTGTCCCGTAACACCTTCTAGGGTGGTATCCATAAAGGCTAATGTGACATCATTATTGTTTAAGTTTACCTGACCAGAAGCGACCACCTGCTCGCCATCAAAAGGAATGTCGAGATGCAAACTCCCGTTAATTTTTCCAGCCACTTTTAGTATTTCAAGTGTATGACCAATCGTTGCCATTTGCGAAGCTAGAAAATACTCTTTTAAATCATCACCCGTGGCTTCAATATCTGCATCAATAACAATTTTTTCTTTGTTATAGTCCTCAATAATCGCCGTCAAGTTTTTAGCGGTGGCTTTACCAACCTGAACATTATCAGAGGACATCCATAAGCCGTTATTCTTAAAATTAAGATTAACATTAAGATCAAACAGTGCCGGCCATTCACTATCATATTTGAAAGTTACCTGTTTTACTGGGGCATAGACTTGAAACCAACCATTATGTTGTTCAAAAGGGAAATCCCGCGGATCACCATGAAAAATAAACGTACCGTTTTTAACGTTTCCGGCAATAATCGCGTCAGAGAGATATTGTGTTAAATCTTTACCGACATATTTTTCAGGTAAATAGCGCCATGTCTCACCGGCATCGGTCACATTCACTCCCGAAAGAATAGACAGTTGTTGATGCTCTCCTTGTTTTTGATAACGAAAATCACCGGCAACCCAAGCGGAGGTGGCTTTTATATCAATCCCTTGACTCCATAACGACAGAGAATCTCCCTGATGCTGCCAGTAAACCGTACCAGTGCCTTTTTCTATATTAAGTGGCGCTTTAAAAAGCCCATCAGTATCAATTTCACTGTTATTAAGCGCAAAATTAAGCGCTCCTTGCTGTAATGTGCCCTTTAAATGACCATTAAAATGTGCCACAGAAGGGATTTCTTGCCAGCGTTTCCAAGCAACATTTTGCCAACTGATATCAATGGCACTACGTTTAAAATCATCGGGAGCTACATCAAGAGCAAATGAGTCGACCATGCCAGAAAATTGACGATACTGCCATTGGCGCACGACATCAGGCGTTAAAAAGGAGAACAAAGGCAATAACGCAGATAACCGTTCTAATTCAATATTTTTAGCACGGATACGCCAAGCTTCATCTTGTTGTTTTTCTTTAGGTTGATAAAGTACCGCTAAATAACCATCTGGCCATTCATCGCCATCCATCGTTATTTTTCGGGTATAAGGGATATCAGCAAGCCAGCCATTTTCTTGGCGTCTCATACGTAGAATTAAATCTTCTACCTTTAATACATGTGTGCGCCCTTCATTACGCCAATCCATTTCACCTTGATGGATTTGTAACTGGCTACCCGTGATCCGCCCATTACTGATCTCTATCCAATTAGATAGGCTGGCTTTCGCTTCACCAAGGCCACTGTTACTTTTAACCCATTGGCTTAACCAAGGGGAAATATCAACCTCATCAGCGGTGACAAACACCTGTCCTTTATCCAGTGCCCCCTGCTTTTTCGTATAGAGATCAAGACGTACTTTTAGTCCACCATAGTGATTTATTGGGGTATCTAAAGTAACTTCCCCTTGCGCACGATGGCGGTTTTTCTGATTGAGCCACATTAATTCGGGAATATGGAGCGTGCTAGTATCTCCAGAAGGTGATAAAAACACGAAACGGCTATCAACCAATTTAAATCGATCAAACTGTTTTAAGAAAATGGAAGAGATATCATCAGGTTCAGTGAAAGTAATATCACCATTTTGCCCAGTAAAAATAGGCTTTTTGTAATTTACTGCTAATTGTTCAAAGGTTAATTCACGAAAATAGAGTTGAAAATGAAGTAGTGAACGCCAAACATCAAAAGAGAAAGTGATCTGTTCAGCACTCACTTCAACACTGTTATTATCAATATACAGCCCAGTAATTTGGATATCAGGGCCAAAGTTTTGCCATTCTCCTTTCACCTGTGTCATGGTGACTGGGCTATTGAACTGTTTAGATAAATAGGTTTCAATTTCAGGGCGATAATTATCTAAACGAGGCAGAAAATAACGAAATCCACTTAATACTACGGCGAAAATAATCAGGCAAAAAAGGGTTATCAATAATAAAGATTTAGACAGCCGCTTCATTTAGTCTCCTTTCTGCCATCATATTTATTAGCAAGGCGAATCCATTACATCATCACCACATCAAACTGCTCCTGACTATAGAGTAGCTCAGTTTGCACTTTGACTTGCTTCCCAACAAAAATTTCCACTTCGGCTAAAGCATGTGATTCATCACCTTTTAGTGCTTCCACAACAGCGGGGGCGGCATAAACCAAAAAGCGATCTGCGTCTATGGTTTTATGAACACGAACAATTTCTCGTAATATTTCATAACATACCGTTTCAACTGATTTTACTGTACCACGGCCTTGGCAAGTAGGACAGTCATCACAAAGTACATGCTCGAGACTTTCACGGGTTCGTTTACGTGTCATCTCAACCAAACCTAATTGTGAAAAACCATTGATGGTCGTTTTCACGCGATCTTTGCTCAATGCTTGTTCTAAGGAAGCTAATACTCTACGGCGATGATCTTCATTACTCATATCAATAAAATCAATAATGATAATGCCGCCTAAATTACGTAATCTCAGTTGCCGCGCTATCGCCTGACTCGCCTCAACATTGGTATTAAAAATCGTCTCTTCTAAATTACGATGACCAACAAAAGCGCCCGTATTGATATCAATCGTTGTCATTGCTTCGGTTTGGTCGATAATCAGATAGCCTCCTGATTTTAACTCGACCTTTCGCTCTAACGCGCGCTGAATTTCACTTTCAACCCCGTAAAGATCGAAAATAGGTTGATTACCTTGGTGTAATTCAAGTTTAGCGGTTAATTCAGGAATATATTCACCAATAAACTCCTGTAATTGATGATAAGTTAATTTAGAGTCAACCCGAATGCTATCTAATTCAGCCCCTGCAAAATCACGTAAAATACGTTGTGCTAAAGCGAGCTCACCATAAATTTGAATACGCGTTTTATTTCTTTTTTTACGCTCAATGATTTTATTCCATAGGCGCTTTAAAAAAGCAGCATCTTGTTTTATTTCATGTTCGCCGACACCTTCAGCGGCAGTGCGAATAATAAACCCGCCATTTTCATCACAATACTCTTCTACCAAGCGTTTTAAGCGCTCACGTTCTTCTTCACTTTCAATACGTTGTGAAACACCCACATGAGAAGCCCCCGGCATAAACACCAAGTAACGTGATGGTAATGTGATATCTGTTGTAAGACGTGCCCCTTTTGTACCTAGAGGATCTTTCACCACTTGTACAATCAAGTCCTGACCTTGATGTACAAGTTGCGCAATATCACGAACATTAAATTTTTTCTGCTCTTCACCCGCGATACATTCCGTGTGAGGCATAATATCAGAAGCATGTAAAAAAGCGGCTTTCTCAAGCCCAATGTCAATAAATGCAGCTTGCATCCCAGGTAATACACGACTTACCCGACCTTTGTAGATGTTTCCGACAAGACCTCGTTTGGCTTCTCTTTCAACGTGGATCTCTTGTAGTATGCCCCCGCTGATATAGGCCACTCGGGTTTCAGAGGGAGTCACATTCACTAATAGCTCTGCTGTCATGAAATCTCCTTATCATTCGCTAGAGACAAAAATTGAGCTATCAATGCTTCGGTTTCAACAAGCGGTAAGCCGACAACAGCATGATAGCTACCCTCAATCCGTTGTACAAAACGGCCTCCTTTTCCCTGAATACCGTAAGCGCCAGCTTTATCCATTGGCTCTCCCGTTTCAATATACGCACTAATTTCACTTTCTGTCATCTTTCTAAAAGTCACATCCGTGACAACTAATTGGCTTATTGTTCGGGTTTTATCTGAAATAGCAATCGCCGTCATCACTTGGTGGGTTGCACCTGAAAGATTACTTAGCATTTGTGCTGCATGCGCTTTATCTCGTGGTTTTTCCAGAATACGACCTGCTTGAACTACGATAGTATCAGAGCCTAATACTGGATAGTCATTTGTCGCTTGACGTACCCCCTCTTGAGATTTCTCTCTCGCCAAACGGATAACATAATCTTCCGGTGCTTCACCTTGTTGCCAAATTTCATCAATTGCCGGTGTAATGGTGCTAAATTGAACATCCAACAGTGACAGAAGCTCTCGCCTTCTGGGGGAACTCGATGCAAGGTAAAGAGTGATCACAATAATATCCTCATGACGGTGACACAAAAATACCGTCATGATCCAGAGAGGTTAATGAACTGAAAACTGGTGACGGACTTTGCGAAGCAAAAAATAAAGCCATGGCCAAAGAATACCACTGACTGGACTATTCCAGAATACTTGTGGGTGAAAAGTCACGGGAGAAAGCAAAAATTCTGCCCAAAATACAGTAAGATCAACCACGCCAATCGCTAACATTACCACTAATGACTGTTGCCATAACGCTAAGTTACAAAATAATTGATATTTAAAGGCGATAACATAACTTACTAGGGTATAAGCCAACGCATTCACCCCTAATGTTGTCCCTTGCACTAAGTCCATGCTCATCCCAAGAACAAATGCTGTTCCAACGCTAATACGATGAGGTAATGACGTTATCCAATAAATCAGAAACAACACTGGCCAAATAGGGCGATAAACTTCTAGTTGCTCAGGCCAAGGCATAATTTGTAACACCAAAGCTATTAGAAACGAGAGCCAAATAATCCAACGCCCACGGCTACGATAAGGATTGATTGTCACTATCTACCTCGATTCGTATTAGGTTGAGGTTTATTGTTTTCCGTTGGTGGTACTGGTGCTATATCACTTGGGGTGGCGCTATTTTCCGTTGGCTCTTGTGACATAGAACGAGGCAGTGGTGGCCCCGCTTGTTCATAGTTAGGCAGTACCTGTGGCATTAATTGCATCAAACGTTCATTGGCAGCACGGTAAACCTCTGAAGGTAACGGTGGCGCTTGTTTCTTCTCTGAGGCGTTCCATAATAGCAACAGATAACGTAAACGTTGTAATTCAGCAGAAGGTCGCACATTAATCACCGAATAAGCACGTTGATTATCGACTTTTACCGAAGAAACAACCCCAACAGGATAACCTTCAGGAAAGCGTCCCCCTAATCCTGAGGTGACTAACACATCCCCTACACGAATATCGATATTCGCAGGTAGTGCCTCTAACAGTAGATCATCCGCACACCCAGCCCCTGAGGCAATAACGCGAATATCATTACGTAATACTTGTACCGGTAATGCATGAGAGGTATCACAAATTAACAGTACTCGGCTGGTTAACTCACTTACGGCAATAACTTGTCCAACAACGCCTTTATCACTAATAACAGGCTGACCTTCATACACCCCATCATTAGTGCCTTTGTCTATCACCACTTGATCTCGATAAGGCGTACTATTACCAGACAACACTTGTGTTACCGTCATTTGCTCATTTTGACGTAAAGGTGAACCAAGTAATTCTCGTAAGCGGGCATTTTCTTGTTTAAATTGTTCCAGTAGCTGACTTTCACCACTGCGAACAAGAAGCTCTTTTCTTAGCGCTTGATTTTCAAATTGTAAACGTTCGCGAGTTGCAAAGGTTTCAGAGAGTTGATCAAGGAAACGACGAGGCCCATTTGCAAGAAAATAGAAAGGACTCACAGCAGTATCCAAATACTGACGGACTTTTGAAAAAGCACCTATGCGATTATCAGCAATTAACAACGATATCGCGATAATCACAGCGATTATTAATCTTAGTTGCAGGGAAGGCCCCCGACTAAAAATAGGCTTCATAAACTCTAAGATCACTCACACGGAGAAGTAAAAGAACAGGTGTTAATATTGTTATATTGTGATTAAGGGGGAATCCTTTCTCCCTTACACGCACAATAATATTAATCTTCGCTAAATAGATCGCCACCGTGCATATCGATCATTTCTAATGCTTTACCACCACCACGAGCCACACAGGTAAGCGGATCTTCAGCCACAATAACAGGAATACCTGTTTCTTCCATTAATAAACGGTCTAAGTTACGTAACAGTGCCCCACCACCCGTTAAGACCATACCTCGTTCTGAAATATCAGAAGCAAGCTCTGGCGGACACTGTTCTAAGGCAACCATCACAGCACTTACAATACCTGTTAATGGCTCTTGTAAGGCTTCGAGGATCTCATTGGAATTTAAAGTAAAGCTACGTGGTACCCCTTCCGCTAAATTACGTCCACGTACTTCAATCTCATTTAATTCGTCTGAAGGATAAGCCGAGCCAATATCATGCTTAATACGCTCAGCGGTTGCTTCACCGATCAATGAACCGTAGTTACGACGTACATAATTAATGATAGCTTCATCAAAACGGTCTCCCCCAATACGTACAGAAGAGGAATAAACCACACCATTTAATGAGATAACCGCAACTTCTGTAGTCCCACCACCAATATCAACGACCATTGAACCCGTCGCTTCAGATACCGGTAAACCTGCACCAATTGCAGCAGACATAGGTTCTTCAATTAAAAAGACTTCGCGAGCACCCGCACTAAGTGCCGACTCGCGGATAGCCCTACGCTCAACTTGTGTCGCACCAACAGGTACACACACTAATACACGAGGGCTTGGACGCATAAAGCTGTTGTTATGAACCTGTTTTATGAAGTGTTGAAGCATTTTTTCGGTTACATAAAAATCAGCGATAACACCGTCTTTCATTGGACGAATAGCTGCGATATTCCCAGGTGTACGCCCTAGCATCTGTTTGGCTTCATGCCCGACGGCTGCAACACTTTTTGATGTACCTGCGCGATCTTGGCGGATCGCAACTACAGAAGGTTCATCGAGAACAATACCTTGTCCTTTGACATAAATCAGGGTATTGGCGGTACCCAAGTCAATAGACAGATCGTTGGAAAACATGCCACGAAATTTTTTAAACATACGAAAGGATAATCCTGCAAGCCGGGACGGAAAAATCCGTCTACTCTACCAACCACAATAAGCAGCGACAAGGCGCGATCCGCTACTTAGTTAAAAGTGGACACGTGAATAATCATAAAGGCACAATATTCTACGTTACTTTTCCCAATTGGAGCAGAAAAAAACTGCATAAAAATGGGCTAATTAAAACGATTAACGCATAAATTCGATCCTACGTAAGATTTATTTGACTTAATCACAATACAAATCACGTAGATATCGACAAAGAAAAATCTTACTTGGTTGCCACACTGTGACACAAAAGTAAGGGTTCAAGTTCAAATAAAATTTATTCATTTAATTATTCACATCAGCAATATCTATTTTCGATAACATTTACCCCATCATTTGATGAAGATAGCGATCATCATACTCATCTTGATGGTGGCCAAAACAACCTATTAGCTTAATTTCAATAAACGAAGATAAATGTTATTTTTGGCCCAATCGTAAAATATTTTAAGTATCAACTCACAACAAAAATGTAAAACTCAGAATAATCTCTGCTTAAATGAACATAGAACCCATCGTTTATACACTAAAAAGCGTTAATTTGTCTCATTATTACACGAGATATTGTGCACAATCACAACGCTTGCTAAAAAATCACCTATCATGACAGAAACGGATAGCAATAAGAGGTCATCATGAAAGCATTATTAGTCGAACAACACAGCGATAAACTTAGCGCCGGCGTCCAACATATCGATGAATCACAACTCCCTATTCATGAGGTCATTGTTGATGTCCACTACTCGACACTAAACTACAAAGATGGCTTAGCCATAACAGGTAAAGGAAAAATTCTACGCCAATTTCCGATGGTCCCCGGTATCGATTTTTCAGGGGTGGTTCACCATACAGAAGATCCCCGTTTTCATATTGGACAACATGTGTTACTAACCGGTTGGGGTGTAGGTGAAAACCACTGGGGCGGTTTAGCACAAAAAGCGGGCGTTAAAGGTGATTGGTTAACGGCGCTGCCCGAAGGACTGTCGTTAAAAAATGCCATGATCATTGGTACAGCAGGTTTTACTGCCATGCTTTGTGTGATGGCGTTAGAACAAGGTGGCATAACACCCGATAGTGGTGAGATTTTGGTTACAGGTGCCAGCGGTGGTGTCGGTAGCACCGCAATTAGTTTATTAACCGCACTTGGCTATCAGGTTACCGCTCTCAGTGGCAGAGCCAGCAATCACGATTATTTACGTAAACTGGGGGCCGAGCATATTATCACCCGTGAAGCATTTGAGGCTGCAGGTAAAGCGTTAGATAAACAGCGTTGGGCAGGCGCTATTGATACCGTAGGTGGACAAATCCTTGCCAATATCTTGTCACAAACACATTACAATGGCACCGTTGCCGCCTGTGGATTAGCAGGAGGATATACGTTACCTACTACAGTCATGCCATTTATTTTACGCAATGTTCGTCTGCAAGGTATCGATTCCGTTTATTATCCTGCAGAAAAACGCGCTCAAGTATGGCAACGTTTACTACAGCTATTGCCTGATACATTTTATCAGCAAACAGTAACCGAAATTACACTCGATGAGGTGCCACGCTATGCTCAGATGATAATGGATAATCAAGTAACAGGTAGAACCTTAGTTAAGTTGTAATTATTTATCATGATTTTGAGCTAATTTCTGGCATTAAACAGATTAATTTAATGCCAGATTATTGCGTTTTTAATATTAAACCTGCTTAGCAATGTGATCTAGATCACATTTATAACATATATTATCGATCTAGCTCAAAGAAGCGTAGATTTCCTGTCACATCAATAAATAACGTCATGTTATGATTATTTTTTAAACTTCTGTTTATTTTACTTTCTTGGTTTTACAATCTTGTAAAAACTTTTAACTTTTCATCAAAATAATCCCATCTTTCCCTGATTAGACCAGTATTTTGCTGTTATCTTCTGTGAAATGTCTATAATGTCGGACTTTGTGATTTATATCGTAACATTCGATACAATAAAAGATGACAAAACGAAAAGCACAGGTTATTTTGTCATTTCGTTGACGAATTGACGGAGATAGAAGCATAATGTCGGAAAATTTTCATATTTTGCTCCTGAATGGTCCGAACTTAAACCTGCTTGGCACTAGAGAGCCGGAAACTTACGGACACCTAACTCTGAATGATATTGTTCAAAGTTTGTCAGCGGATGCTCAAGCATTAAATGTGAAACTGACTCATTTTCAATCAAATGCTGAACATGAGCTAATAAATAAAATTCATGCGGCGCGGGGAAATGTTGATTATATTCTTATCAACCCTGCAGCATTTACGCACACCAGTGTTGCACTGCGTGATGCATTATTAGGGGTGAATATTCCATTTATTGAAATTCACCTATCCAATGTCTACAGTCGGGAACCTTTCCGTCACCACTCTTATCTTTCTGATATCGCAACTGGCGTAATCTGTGGATTAGGTGCTGAAGGGTATCGATTTGCTTTACAGGCAGCGGTCAACCGCTTGTCTTAATAAAAAACATCAAAAGAGTACGGAATCAACTCATGGATATTCGTAAAATTAAAAAACTGATCGAGCTAGTCGAAGAGTCTGGCATTTCTGAACTGGAAATTTCTGAAGGTGAAGAGTCAGTACGCATCAGTCGCAACTCTGGCGTTCAGGGTCAAATGGCTCCTCAGCAATATTTTGCGGCACCAGCAGCACCTCAACCTGCATTAGCAGCTGCTGTGGCACCTGTAGCACCAGAAACACCAGCGGCTACAGCAACGCAAGAAATTAGCGGCCATGTTGTTCGCTCACCAATGGTAGGTACCTTCTATCGTTCACCAAGCCCAGAAGCAAAAGTCTTTGTTGAAGTGGGTCAGCAAGTCAATGTTGGCGATACACTGTGTATCGTTGAAGCAATGAAAATGATGAACCAAATCGAATCTGATAAAGCGGGCGTTGTTAAATCTATCCTTTGCCAAGATGGCGATACTATTGAGTTTGACGATCCACTCTTTGTCATCGAATAACGAGGCAGGCCCATGCTAGAAAAAATCCTCATTGCCAACCGTGGTGAAATTGCACTGCGTATCCTAAGAGCTTGTAAGGAACTTGGGATCAAAGCAGTCGCCGTTCACTCCACGGCAGACCGTGATTTAAAACACGTTCTGCTGGCAGACGAGACTATCTGTATTGGTCCCGCTGCTTCAGCAAAAAGTTACTTAAATATTCCGGCAATTATTGCCGCGGCAGAGATAAGTGGCGCGCAAGCCATTCACCCAGGATATGGCTTCCTGTCTGAAAATGCCGATTTTGCCGAACAAGTTGAACGCTCAGGCTTTATTTTTATTGGCCCTAAAGCGGAAACCATTCGCCTAATGGGTGATAAAGTTTCCGCTATTGAAGCGATGAAAAAAGCCGGTGTTCCTTGTGTACCAGGCTCAGATGGCCCATTAGGTAACGATACAGCCAAAAATATCGAAATCGCCAAACGCATTGGTTACCCTGTTATCATCAAAGCATCAGGTGGTGGCGGTGGTCGCGGTATGCGTGTTGTTCGCTCAGAAAAAGACTTAGCGCAAGCAATCTCCATGACCCGTGCGGAAGCCAAAGCGGCATTTAGCAACGATATGGTCTATATGGAAAAATACCTTGAAAATCCACGCCACGTCGAAATTCAGGTGATGGCCGATGGACAAGGTAATGCTATCTATTTAGCTGAACGTGACTGCTCAATGCAACGTCGCCACCAAAAAGTGGTTGAAGAAGCACCAGCACCAGGTATTACCCCTGAGATCCGTAAAAATATCGGTGAACGCTGTGCAAATGCGTGTATTGAAATTGGCTACCGCGGTGCGGGTACGTTTGAATTCCTCTATGAAAATGGCGAATTCTACTTTATCGAAATGAATACCCGTATTCAGGTTGAGCACCCTGTTACTGAGATGATCACCGGTGTTGACCTTATCAAAGAGCAACTGCGTATTGCATCAGGCTTACCATTATCGGTCACGCAAGATCAAATTCACGTTCATGGACATGCTATTGAGTGCCGTATCAACGCAGAAGATCCAAAAACCTTCTTGCCAAGCCCGGGAACCATCACTCGTTTCCACTCACCAGGCGGATTTGGTGTACGTTGGGAATCACATATTTACGCAGGTTACACCGTTCCACCACACTATGATTCAATGATTGGTAAATTGATCACTTACGGTGAAACACGTGAAATTGCGATTTCTCGTATGAAAAATGCGTTGGCAGAACTTATTATTGACGGCATTAAAACCAATATTGAGCTACACCAATTCATTATGAATGATGAGCAATTCCAAAAAGGTGGTACTAATATTCACTACCTAGAAAAACGCCTAGGTTTAACTGAAAATTAATCTTTTTAGCTTATCAGTAAAAGGCATAGTTTATCGACTATGCCTTTTTTATTCGACTAAATAGTCTATTAAATAACCCAAATAAGTTCCTGCAGCACACTTAACCGCCAATCAATTCCTCATCATTTGATGCCACCAATAAGTTTATGATCAATTTTCACTGAATCACCTCTCACTTTCCCGTACAATCCTTCCCATTCGTTTTAATCCTATAAAGATTGGGAGAACAGATGGACAAGCGTTTTGTTCAGGCCCACAAAGAAGCCCTCTTGGCCTTAGTGCTTACTTTTATCTACTTATTGGGTTGGTTACTTACTGCCTATTTACCCGATAATACTGTGGGGCTAACCGGCCTACCGGTTTGGTTTGAGCTTTCATGCCTATTTTTGCCTGTGCTATTTTTTTTACTGTGCTATCTGATGGTACGCTATTTTTTCAAAGATATGCCGTTAGGAGATGAGCATGACAATGCAAACTGAGGTTATCGTGCCACTGGTTGGCTATCTCTTATTGGTCTTCCTATTATCCGCATACGCATATCGTAAACGTGAAAAAGGGCAATTTCTTAACGAGTATTTTCTTGGTAACCGCTCTATGGGTGGATTTGTCCTTGCAATGACCATCACGGCAACCTATGTCAGTGCTAGCTCTTTTATTGGTGGACCAGGCGCGGCTTACAAATACGGCATTGGTTGGGTACTTCTTTCGATGATCCAGCTCCCCGCGATTTGGCTCTCCCTCGGGGTACTAGGTAAAAAATTTGCTATTTTGGCGCGTCGTTATAACGCCGTCACCCTAAATGATATGCTCTATGCTCGCTACCAAAGTCGCTTTTTAGTCTGGTTTGCCAGCTTAAGTCTACTGGTAGCTTTTGTCGGTGCCATGACCGTACAATTTATTGGTGGTGCTCGCTTATTAGAAACCGCTGCGGGTATTCCCTATGAATTTGGTTTGCTGATATTTGGTATCTCAATCGCATTATATACAGCGATTGGCGGATTTAGAGCTAGTGTATTAAATGATGCCTTACAAGGCCTTGTGATGTTATTGGGCACCTTTATTTTGCTTTTTGCCATTATCTACAAGGCGGGTGGTTTAGATATTGCAATACAAAAACTAAATGCTATCGATCCTGCCCTTACCTCTCCTCATGGTGCTGACGGCATTTTAACTGGCCCCTTTATGGCGTCATTTTGGGTATTGGTCTGTTTTGGGGTTATCGGCCTTCCCCATACTGCAGTGCGCTGTATCTCTTATAAAGACAGCAAAGCCATGCACAGAGGGATCATCATCGGCACCATCGTGATGGCGTTATTAATGTTTGGTATGCACTTTGCGGGCGCATTAGGTCGGGCAATCATTCCTGATCTCACCGTGCCAGATCAAGTTATTCCAACTTTAATGGTTGATGTATTACCGCCTTTTGCTGCCGGTATATTTTTAGCGGCACCGATGGCAGCCATCATGTCAACGATTAACGCACAACTGCTACAATCATCAGCGACATTGGTCAAAGATCTCTATCTCAATCTCGCGCCTCATGCCATAAACAATGAAAAACGCATTGCGCGTTTATCTAGCCTATCTACTTTGATTTTAGGGATCTTATTGCTATTTGCTGCATGGAACCCGCCATCAATGATAATTTGGCTCAATTTACTTGCCTTTGGTGGACTACAAGCGGTTTTCTTATGGCCTCTAGTACTTGGCCTTTACTGGAACAAAGCAAACCGTTATGGCGCGATTGCGGGCATGATAACCGGTGCCACACTCTATGCTACACTGGCAACATTTAATATCCAGATTGCTGGATTTCATCCTATTATTCCTGCGCTGTTATTGAGCTTAGTGGCTTTTCTTGTCGCAAATAGGTTTGGAGAACAAACCTTGCCTCAATCTGCTCCATTACAGTGAACTTGTTTTTAAAAGAGATTAATTATGCCTTGGATACAATTAAGACTAAATGCCACCTCAGAAAACGCCGAAGCCATTGGTGATGAGTTGGTTGAAAGTGGCGCGGTATCAGTAACCTTTCAAGATAGTCACGATACCCCTATTTTTGAGCCATTACCGGGAGAAACTCGCCTCTGGGGTGATACCGATGTTATTGGCTTATATGATGCAGAAACCGATATGAGTATCATCGTGGCTATGTTAGAAAACACGGCGGTGCTGGGTAAAGGATTTGTACATAAAATCGAACAATTAGAAGATAAAGATTGGGAGCGCGAATGGATGGATAACTTCCACCCTATGCGCTTTGGCGAACGTTTATGGATTTGCCCAAGCTGGCGTGAAGTGCCTGATCCTAACGCTGTAAATGTCATGCTCGATCCAGGTCTGGCATTTGGTACAGGTACTCACCCAACCACCTCTTTATGTCTACAATGGCTCGATGGTTTAGATCTCGCAGGTAAAACCGTTATCGACTTTGGTTGTGGCTCAGGTATTTTAGCCATTGCAGCATTAAAACTGGGGGCTGCGAAAGCGATAGGTATCGATATCGACCCACAAGCTATCCAAGCAAGTCGCGACAATGCGCAACGTAACGGTGTCGCTGATGCACTGACGCTATACCTTGCTAAAGACCAACCAGACAATCTCAGTGCCGATGTAGTGGTCGCAAATATCTTAGCTGGTCCATTACGTGAATTAGCTCCTATTATCAGCACACTGCCACGTCAAGGGGGGCATTTAGGTCTTTCCGGTGTTCTTGCCACACAAGCTGACAGTGTTGCACAAGCTTATCAAGAACAATTTACTTTAGATCCTGTGGCTGAAAAAGAAGAGTGGTGTCGTATTACCGGAGTGAAAAAATAACATAGGTTAAATATTAAACAATTTGCGATAATATTAAACAGTTAAAGTTTCACTTAATGATTATTTATCAGGCATTAATCACAATTTTGCCTGATAAATATCACCTTGTTGCTTGAGTTTGTTACTTCTCTATATTTAAATTTAAAATTTTAGAAAAACAGTAACTTTTTGTTTTTATTGACTAAATAATCTATTTATAAAAAATCAAGTATAAAAAAGTAACTTTTTTTCGCGATTTGGTTAAACTTTGTCCTTTCATATCTGGTAAAAAATGCGTAATATACGCGCCCTTGCAGTCACAGTTTGGCCCTCTTTTCATCTATGCGAATCGGACAGTATCAGTTAAAAAATTGCCTCATTGCAGCTCCAATGGCTGGCGTTACAGACCGACCTTTTCGGTCACTTTGCTATGACATGGGTGCGGGGATGACAGTTTCTGAAATGCTTTCTTCTAATCCTCAGGTTTGGAAGACAGACAAGTCTCGGTTACGGATGGTACATAGCGATGAATTGGGGATCCGCTCCGTACAAATTGCGGGAAGTGACCCTGTTGATATGGCTACAGCTGCGAAAATAAACGTAGAAAGTGGCGCTCAGATTATCGACATTAATATGGGTTGTCCGGCAAAAAAGGTGAATAAAAAGTTAGCAGGCTCAGCATTGCTGCGTTATCCGGATTTAGTCGCAGAGATCCTTTCTGCGGTGGTCAATGCGGTTGATGTACCTGTTACACTCAAGATCCGTACAGGATGGTCACCTGATGAACGAAACTGTGTAGAGATTGCCAAATTGGCTGAAGATTGTGGTATTGCGGCTCTCACCATTCATGGACGTACACGCGAGTGTTTGTTCAAAGGTGAAGCTGAATACGACAGTATTCGGACAGTTAAGCAGAGTGTCTCTATTCCCATTATTGCGAATGGAGACATAACTGACCCGCTAAAAGCCAGAGCAGTGCTTGACTACACTGGAGCCGATGCTTTAATGATCGGTCGCGCTGCTCAGGGAAGACCCTGGATCTTTCGGGAAATCCAGCACTATCTGGACACAGGTGAACTGTTGCCTCCTCTGCCGATTGCAAAGGTGCAACAAATAATGCAAAAGCATGTGCGTGAATTGCACGACTTTTACGGTCAAGGCAAAGGAACTCGCATTGCACGCAAGCATGTCTCTTGGTATCTCAAGGAACATGCCCCTGATGACCAGTTTCGGCGCTCCTTCAACGCCATAGAGGATGCCAGCGAACAGCTGGAGGCGTTGGAAGCATATTTCGAAAATTTTTTGCGTAAATAAATAAAAGAGCTGACAGAACTATGTTCGAACAACGCGTAAATTCAGACGTACTAACCGTTGCCACTGTAAATTCACAAGATCAGGTAACCCAAAAACCTTTACGTGACTCAGTTAAACAAGCACTGAAGAACTATTTTGCTCAATTAAACGGTCAAGATGTTAATGACTTATATGAGCTGGTATTGGCTGAAGTTGAACAGCCATTGTTGGACATGGTGATGCAATACACCCGTGGTAACCAAACACGTGCTGCGCAAATGATGGGCATTAACCGTGGCACACTGCGTAAGAAACTGAAAAAATACGGCATGAATTAATAGAAGTCGTATAATACATTGAATTAAAAAGCCCTTTTCATTATTTGTTAAGGGCTTTTTTGTTATTGCAAAACGATAATTCTTTTACATATGTAGTGGGTGATAGCCACGAAATTTTATCACACGTTTTATATCCTTCATCAAGAAGAAAGATATTTACTACAAATGAGATAGGAAAACTGAGCAATACACCGGCAAGTCCTAAATAGACTAAATATCGCATTATTAATTTATTAAATGTCATTAAAGACATAAAATAATTGATTTATACAAATAAAACAAATTAATAGTGAACATACGATTTTATTCTTAGTGGAGAAAAATTAATGACATTCTTCTCCACTCATGTTGACTAAGCTATCGGATATTAAAAGTTGGGCTAATAAACCAATGAATAAGCTTAATTGATGCCAATAATAGTGCTAGGCTAATGGTGATAACAGTGAGTGCAAAAACCATCGGTAATGTAAGAGATAACTGAAAAAAGATTATGCCTTGAAAAAGGATAAAGCAAATGATTGGATGAATTAGATAAACACCTAACGCATTATTGGCAAGAGAAGCGTATTTTTGAGTGGTTGGTGCAAGGTAAATAATTCCTGCACTTAAAATAAAACTTATCAATAAAGAAATAATATATATAATTAACTTTGCAAAAAATAGACTCCCTTCTAATTTTGTTAGAATAATATAATTTATATTAGATTGATAATAAAGTATAAATATTGATAATAAACTTATTAAAGCAATAACCACAAAAGATTGACTTCTCAATTTAGCAATTGTTTGTTGGTCTACTAAATAAGCGATAATAAAAAATGGAAAATATTGTATTATAGCCAAGAAAGTAGATAGTTTAGTTTCATAGCCCTTAGTTAACAACGATAGCAAAATACTGACAAGCAGAAGAGAGAATAATATTGGTTTATGATGTCTGATGTATGAAGGTAACAATAGGAAAAAAGCTTGCCAAATAGGTGTAGCAAGAAAAAACCAAACACCGTTTTGAGGAAAAAGAAGGTAAGTATTAAGGTCAAATTGCCCTGAATAATAAAGAGGGATCATATCAATAGTTTGGAAAGTCGCATAAATCACTAAGGCAGCCAATAAATTATCACGCCAACTTTTCCATGTTCCATTCTTAGTAATAAACCCGATAATAAAAACAAACATAGGAATTAATGTTAAATCAAATATATTAATCAGTAATGAAAAGTCAGGGGTATGGCTTTGTTTCAAATAGAAACTAAAAACAATAAGTGAACTTAATATCAATTTTAATGCTGGCCAATAGGGTTGCTTAATTTTTTCCATACTCAACATTAACTTACCTTAGTTATTTATATTTTTCGGTATAAAATAATAAACCAGTTTACACCTTCCTGCTAATATTAATATAAAAGAAACCAAATATCATTTAGATAAATTTACTTAGGAAATAACTGATAGATCAAATTCGGGAAAATATCATCTTCAGATTAGAGTTCTATATTCTGTCAATAATGCTAACCTTAACTGAAAACAATGATACTTTATCTTTACTATTAGCATTTTTTTAGACAAACTTTGTCTATACAATAGACAAATTTGATGTTTATCAGGGAATTACTATGACAGCCTTACCACGAAAAAATATGTGGCAGATTGTCCTTACTATCATTTTAGTAGGAATAAATTTACGCCCTTTTTTAACCGGGCCTGGCCCTGTTATTGACAATATTATTGCTTCAACAGGCATGAGCTATAGCCAAGTCTCATTACTCACGTTATTACCCATGATTTTAATGGGAGTCGGTGCTTTGGTTGTGCCCTTTTTACAATCTTATATTCAAGCTCGTAGAGGGCTACAAGTTGCGATGCTTATCTTATTATTAGCATCGTTTTCTCGTGCCTATGTTTCTGATGGTGATCAGTTACTTATTACTGCTCTATTTTGTGGTTTAAGTGTCGCTTATATCCAAGCGGTTTTCCCTGGCATCATCAAAGCGTGGTTTGGACAGAAAACCCCCATTATGATGGGTCTCTACTCAGCTATGCTAATGGGAGGAGGTGCATTAGGTGCTCAGTTATCCCCTGTTCTTACGGCACCTGATGGCAATTGGCAACAAGCTCTCGCTTGGTTTGCGTTACCCGCAAGCGTCGCATTAGTTGCTATTACGCTATCAATTAAAAAGAATATTTCCGAAACCAATAAACTGCCACTTAATACATTGATTTGGCGACCAAGAACAGCCTTATTAATTGTTGGATTTGGCTTTGTTAATGCCGGTTACGCTTCGATGGTGGCATGGTTAGCTCCCTTCTATCAATCATTAGGTATGCCAAGTGCACAAAGTGGCTCATTAGTTGCTATTTTGTCACTTTTTCAAGCATCAGCAGCATTAATTATTCCATTTCTTGCTGCCAAAAATCATGATCGCCGTTTTTGGCTACTTTTAACACTGACAAGCCAACTTATTGGATTTTTAGCGCTGATGACAATGCCAATGAGTGCCCCTTATCTATGGAGTATCTTTTTAGGCTGTGGGTTGGGTGGTTGTTTCTCAATGATGATGATTGCCGCATTAGATCATGTTCCTCATCCATTACACGCCGGAGCACTATCAGCCTTGATGCAAGGTGGCGGATTTATTATTGCCTCTTTTGGGCCGCTGATCGCAGTATGGCTACAACAAGATGATGGTAGTTTTACCTATGCTTGGGCTTTTCATGCTGTCTTAGTGATATTAACTATGGGATTATTTGCACGGTTAAATCCTCGTCATTATAATAAGGCCTATCCTACTAGCCATATATTGACAGATTAGTGATAAAAATAAGCATTATAAGGCATCTGTGTCATTCACTCAGATACCTTATAAAAAGCACATTAATTCTGTCGATAAATATCTGGGACATCAGTGATTAACATATCGACTCCCCATGCTTCAAAATCTTTCACTTCTTTAGGGTCATTGGGGGTATAGCAATAAATTTCATAGCCTGCTTGTTTCAACATAGCCGCTTGTTGCTGCGTTAAATATTGATAATTACAATGCACGCTAAACCCCTCTATAGCTTGTAAAGTTTCTAGTGCATTATCAGGAATATCATCCCATAGCTGTCCTCGACGAATGGCGGGCAGATAACGTTTCATCACCATTAATGCGTGAGTATCGAAAGAGGAAAACAGGATTTGTTCGTTAGGGATATCTGCGCTTTTTATCATTTCAGATACCGCTAAACATAAGCGCTCTACATCATCATCAGGCCATGTTTTAAGTTCGATATTGAGCTTAGTGCCTGAGCGCTTTATCAACTGCAAACCTTGTCTTAGTGTGGGAATTTTTTCCCCTTGATAAAGTGAACTAAACCAACTGCCTGCATCAAGGCGGTGTAAATCATCCAAACTATGAAAGCGCACCGCACCTTGTCCATTCGTGCAACGATTAACCGTCTTGTCATGGATCAGTACAGGTACATGATCTGCCGTTAATTGCACATCGGTTTCAATCCATTCACACCCAAAATCAATCGCCATTTTAAATGCGGCTAATGTGTTTTCAGGTGCCTTTCCAGAAAATCCTCTATGAGCGGCTATTTTCATCTTTCTCTCCTTATTCGTTGATATCGCCATCATGACAACCATTTATGACAGCAATTTGACAGTCACACCATCAACATATCTTCATTTAATTGTCACCCATTTGTCATAAAGAACGCTTAGGGTATTTCTTAAATTAGATTGCGCCTTTCGTATTTAAATAAAAAGGAAATTTTGCATGTCGATTAAATCCTTCAGTACGCTTGCCATAGCAATAGCATTATTTACTTCACCAACCTACGCAAAAACCGAAATAGAGTGGTGGCATGCTATGGGGGGCGCCTTAGGTCAAAAAGTCAATCAAATTGCCTCAGACTTTAATGCCAGCCAATCAGAATATGTGATCAAACCTGTCTATAAAGGGACTTATCCAGAAACGATGACCAGCGCTGTTGCTGCATTTCGAGCCAAAAACCAACCTGCAATTGTTCAAGTGTTTGAGGTGGGAACAGCAAGTATGATGGGAGCTAAAAAAGCCGTTTTTCCTGTTTACCAATTAATGGAAAAAACCAACGAGCCATTTGATCCTAATAGCTACCTCTCGACAGTTACCGCTTATTACACCACCAGCGATGGTAAGATGATATCTCTACCTTTTAATAGCTCAACGCCTGTGCTTTATTACAACAAAGCACTATTTAAACAAGCAGGCATAGAGCAACCTCCTAAAACATGGAAAGAGATGGGGGCTGTCTCTCAGAAACTACTTGATGCTGGCGTGAAATGTGGTTTTACCACCACTTGGCAATCATGGACCCAAATAGAGAATTTTGGCGCTCGTAATAACTTACCTATCGCCACCAAAAATAACGGCTTTGATGGAACTGATACCTCATTTTTATTTAATCAGGCACCGTTTGTTGCTCATATCCAACGCATGGCGGATTGGTCTAAATCCGGTATTTTTAAATATGGTGGCCGTCAATCTGATGCTATGCCACTATTTTATACTCAAGAATGCGCCATGGTGATGGAGTCATCTGCAGGCTTTGCGGGTATTAAAGAGAATATGAAAGGCGTTGATATTGGTGTTAGCCAATTGCCTTATGACGATACTTTAGTTGCTAAACCTGCTAATAGCATTATTGGAGGTGCCTCATTATGGGTAATGGCAGGTCGCCCTGATGCTGAATATAACGGTGTCGCTAAATTCTTTACCTATCTTTCTAGTCCTGAAGTACAAGCAGATTGGCATCAAGCAACCGGTTATTTACCTGTGACGAAGGCCGCTTATGCATTAACACAACAACAGGGGTTCTATCAGCAAAATCCTGGTGCTGATACGGCTATTTTACAAATGACCACCTCTGACTCTACAGCAAACTCAAAAGGCTTACGCTTTGGTAACTTTTTACAAACGCGAGAAATCGTCGATGAAGAATTAGAAAAAGTGTGGTCAGGCAAACAGAGCGCACAAGCCGCCTTGGATAATGCGGTTAAACGGGGAAATGAACAACTACGCCGATTTGAACGCACTCAGTAAGGTATTTGGTATTCGGCGAACATCAATAAGTGTTCGCCTGTTATTTTGTCAGATCTCTGGATACAGTATGGCTTCCCAATCCGTTTACTTTAAACAAAAATGGTTACCTATCGCGCTGATCTTCCCTCAATTAGCCATTACTTTAATTTTCTTTATTTGGCCAGCTGGACAAGCATTGTTGCAATCTTTTCAGTTAGAAGATGCTTTTGGCCTTAGTAGTGAATTTGTTGGTTTAGAAAATTTTCAGCGCTTATTTAATGATAATTATTATTTTGACAGCTTAATCACCACGCTTATTTTTAGTACCAGTGTTGTATTACTTTCAATGTTATCTGCGGTTATTTTAGCGGGTATTGCTGAGCAAATATTACGGGGTAAATTGTTTTACCGCACAATACTTATCGCTCCTTATGCTATTGCTCCTGTTATCGCTGGTTTTCTCTGGTTGTTTATGCTCGATCCTACCATTGGTGTATTAAGCCGAGTATTAAACAAAATCGGTATCAATTGGGATCCGGTCTTAAATACATCTCATGCAATGTGGATGGTGATTTTAACCGCCACATGGAAACAGATAAGCTATAACTTTCTGTTTTTTCTTGCCGCGTTACAATCTGTGCCTAAATCGTTGCTAGAAGCAGCAGCCATTGATGGCAGTGGTCCAATTAAACGTTTTATTACCATTAGTTTTCCATTAATTTCGCCGACAACTTTTTTCTTATTGGTGGTGAATTTTGCCTACGCCTTTTTTGACACCTTTCCCATCATTCATGCCATGACCCAAGGTGGCCCCGGTAATAGCACCTCAACATTAGTTTATAAAGTGTATAACGATGGATTTGTTGGATTAGATTTAGGCTCATCAGCGGCACAATCGGTTATTTTAATGTTGATTGTTGCCATATTGACCATTATTCAATTTCGTTATGTTGAGAAAAAGGTGGCTTACTAATGGTTGAACGTAGACCTCTCTTCCACGCTTTTTGCCATCTTATTCTGATTGTTGGCATTCTTTCTGTAGCATTTCCGGTATGGATCGCTGTTGTTGCGACTACCCACCAAAATACCGAATTTGCCACAGGCTCGCCTCTTTGGTTTGGTCAGGAGGGTATCGAGGTTTTTAAAACGCTCTTTTCATCAGCGGGAACGACTCAAAATAGTGCAATTACCATTAATGGTATGCTATTGAATTCTTTGGTTATGGCATTAGTGATCACTATTGGTAAATTGGTTATCTCTATTGCCTCCGCTTACGCCGTGGTGTTCTTTCGTTTTCCTGGCAGAATGCTGGCTTTTTGGACAATCTTCTTTACCTTGATGCTCCCCGTCGAAGTGCGGATCATGCCGACCTTTGAGGTAGTGACAAATCTTAATATGTTGAACTCCTATGCAGGACTGACCATTCCACTGATTGCGAGTGCAACGGCTACATTTTTGTTTCGCCAATTTTTTCTTACTATCACCCCAGAGCTGATTGAAGCGGCCAAAATTGATGGTGCAGGGCCAATAAAATTTTTCTTTACTATTTTATTGCCTTTATCCCGTACCAATATTGCCGCACTTTTTGTTATCACCTTTATCTATGGCTGGAATCAATATCTTTGGCCAATGCTTATCACCACAGATACTCAGTACTACACCATTGTCATGGGCATCAAACAGATGGTGGCCGTATCTGATGGCGTGATTGAGTGGAACAAAATTATGGCAACCACTTTAATTGCAATGTTGCCACCTGTCTTTATCGTCATTTTGATGCAAAGAGCCTTTGTTAAAGGCTTTGTTGATACGGAGAAATAATATGACTACCGTAACACTGACTAATTTAGAAAAACGTTATCCTAATGGTTATCAAGCAATTTCCACGCTCAATCTCTCTATTGAGCAAGGCGAAATGGTGGTTTTAGTAGGGCCTAGTGGTTGTGGAAAATCAACACTACTGCGCATGATAGCGGGATTAGAAACCATCACAGATGGCGATTTACTGATTGATAATCGACGCGTAAATGAACATGAGCCTAGTGAGCGAGATATTGCGATGGTTTTTCAAAATTATGCCCTCTACCCTCATATGTCTGTCTATGACAATATGGCGTATGGTTTGCGTAATCGAAAAGTCCCCAAAGCTGAAATCATAGCCCGAGTCGATCGCGCTGCTCATATGCTAGAAATAAGCCATTTACTGGATAGAAAACCTAAAGAGCTTTCTGGTGGACAACGCCAACGCGTTGCCATGGGCAGAGCGATTGTCCGTGATCCCAAAGTCTTCTTATTTGATGAACCGCTCTCTAACCTTGATGCCAAACTACGCGTACAAATGCGTCTTGAAATCAAAAAGCTTCAGCAAAAATTAGCCACTACTTCTGTTTATGTCACTCATGATCAAGTGGAAGCCATGACCTTGGCGGATAAATTAGTAGTACTAAACCAAGGTCATATAGAACAAGTTGGCTCCCCCTTAGAGATTTATGAAAGCCCAGCTTCTGTATTTGTGGCAACATTTATGGGATCACCGGCGATGAATATTTTAACCACTCATATCAATCGCGGTATTATTGAAATTGCGGATGGTCATCTTGCTATTTCTGCCCACTCATTACCTAATGGTGAGATCCAACTAGGATTACGTCCTGAACATTTGCTCATAAATCAACAAAATCCACTGTTTCATGCTAATGTCGATTTTATTGAAGCTTTAGGGGCTGATGTTTTAATTTACGCCACCACTTGTGACCAACAATCTATTGTTATTCGAGCCACAAACGATCATGGTGTTAATGTGGGTAATAGAATAGGTGTTGCTATTTATCCAGAAAATCTACATTTTTTTGATCGACAAACCCAAAAACGGATTGAACGTCCTACCATGTTGTTAAGTGAACGATTAGTCTCTTAATTTATTCTCACTGTGATTCATTTTCAGTTTAATCTTAATAGCAATGTTTTTAGCATTGCTATTATTTTTTCATTGATGAGAAAACACACATAACATCAATATACTTAACACTTAAAATGTATAAAGTAGATTATTTTGATGCTATCCATTGCGATTAATCTTTGCTAAAAGAGAGATGATAAAAAATTTACAACATATTAAAATTTAATAAAAATTTTACAAAAAATACCTTTAAATCCATTTTAAAAACAATGATTACTTACATTAATAAAAGTACATTTATTAAGGATTTTAATATTTTATATAATAAGTTTAAAAAATAGAAAAATACGCGTTTAAAATAATAAAAATAATTTTTTATAACAGTAGAATAATATAATTGGAATATCCGCATATTGCACCACTAGATAAGCACTGCTATTCTTTTGCTCGCATTTAATGTGCAACTAATAATATTAAACTGCTAAGCAGAAAAGGACTTAATTGATAATGAAAATAAAACTACTTGCGACAGTGATGGTATCCGCGGCATTACTCTCTGGCTGTAAAAATCTTGATACTTCTATGTTAGCACAATCAGGTACACAACTTTTCCAAGCGGCAACATTAAGTGATGACGATGTCAAAGCGCTAACTAATGATGCATGTAAAGAAATGGATGCTAAAAACAAAATTGCACCTGCAAATAGTAACTACACTAAACGCTTAAATAATATCGCGAAAGCGTTAGGTAATGAAGTTAATGGCACTCCAGTAAACTATAAAGTTTATCTCACTAAAGATGTCAATGCATGGGCGATGGCAAACGGCTGTGTGCGTGTTTATAGCGGTTTAATGGACATCATGACTGACAACGAAGTGGAAGGTGTATTGGGTCATGAAATGGGACACGTGGCATTAGGCCATACACGTAAAGCAATCCAAGTAGCACATGCCACCGTTGCGGCTCGTACTGCAGCCTCTTCAGCGGGGGGAGTAGCAGCACAATTAAGTAGTTCCCAGTTAGCAGAAATGGGTGAAAAACTGGTTAATGCCCAGTTCTCTCAACACCAAGAAACACAAGCTGATAACTTCTCTTACGATCTGCTGAAAAAACGCGGTATCAATACTTCAGGCTTAGTGACTGGCTTTGAAAAATTAGCTAAATTAGGTGGTAGTGATTCAAGCATGTTTGATTCTCACCCACCATCAAAAGAGCGTGCTGACAATATTCGTAACCGCATTGCCGAAGATAAAAAATAAACTTTATCGCCCCTATATTTAACCATATGGGGGTTTTCTTTATGCTTTTTCCTTGTGGCGAAAACGATTTGCAACATCAGCTAAAAAGCGTTTAATTGCCAGCCTTTCATTTTGATCATACTGTTCAAATAAGGTTATCCATTTTGCCTGAGATTGTTGATGTAACAATTCATGAGTGTGAAACAGCTTTTCCCCTTCAGTAGTTAAAATAAAAAATATCTCTTTTTGGTTATCCGCTAATTTTATTTTCTCAATAGCGCCTTTACTCTGTAAGCGACGACAAATTTTTGAGACTGCCCCACGTGTCATTGCCATATAATCACTGATCGTTGTGAGGTTGCGCATACTCTCTTCACCAATACAATGGATCACATGAAGCTCTGTGAGTGAATAATTTTCTAACCCCTTCTCTGCTAATACTTTCTTATGGCTTTCATCATTATTCGCTTCTTTTAAGTGCAACAATTCACTTAAACCATTAAGCAATTCCTGTGTGGTTACTTGCTGTTTTGTCATTTTGTTTCCTTGGAAAAAATATTTTAAAAAAATAATACCAAAACTATTTACAACAATCAAAATATCGCTATTATCTATTTTGTTTCCATGGAAACAAACTAAGAGGCAATATAATGAAATTATCAATCCGTAGTCTGTTTTACCTTGTTTGCTTTAGCGCTTTATTAGGCTCTCTAGCACAAAATATTTATACTCCTGTGCTGCCATTGATCCAGCAGCAATTTAATACCACATTATCACTGGTTAACCTTACGGTATCAGCTTTCACTTTTGCTATGGCTGTTATGCAGTTATGTTATGGTTCATTGATTGACAAATGGGGCAGAAAACCTATTTTGCTCAGTGGGTTAACGATTTCAATTATCGGCGCACTTATTTGTATATGGGCTAATTCTATTAACCTATTAATTTTTGGACGAGTGATCCAAGCCATAGGTATCGCTGCCATCCCTGTTGTCGCAGCAACTATTTTAGGCGATCTCTATCAAGGGAATGAGCGTGCTAAAGCAATGGGAAGTTACCAAATGTTGCTAGCATTAGCACCAGCGAGTGGTCCTTTATTAGGCGGCTATTTAGCACAACATTATCACTACCAGAGTATTTTTGTTTTCTTAAGTATGGTGGGACTTGTTTTGCTGATTGCCCATCTGTTTTATTTACCTGAAACTCGCCCAGAACAAAAACAGTCCGTTAAAAGCTTATCTGCTATGCGACAAGTGCTCGCCGCCCCAGAGGGTAAATCTGTTTTTGTGATAAGTTTTATGGTGTTTTATAACTACTTCTGCCTATTAGTATTTTTACCTTTAATTGCTTTTCACCTTTATCACTTAAATAGCAGTGAAATTGGTGGGCTTTATGTTCCTATGTCCATTGCCCTGGTGTTAGGCAGTTACCTTTACCGTAAGGTTTGTCATTTGTTTAGCGCTGAATATGGTGTGATCATAACTTCATGTATAAACCTTGCCATGTTGTCGTTATTTGCCCTATTTTGGCAAATCTCATTACCAATAATGTTAATATTAACGGTGTTATATGGTCTCTCTTTAGGATTAACTATGCCTACACACACGACCTTATTAACCAGCCACTTTAGTTCAGTAAGAGCAACGGCAATGGGTATTTATAATTTTATCCGCTACTGTGGTATGGCAGCTGGGCCTATGGTCGCAAGCTATTTTGTCACCGATAATCATTATCAATATGTCTTTTATTCTTGTGTGATCTTAACAAGTTTGGCATTGTGTTTTGCCATCAAAACGCTACTTTCCACATTAAAACAACAACGACAAACCATCGACTAACAGGACATTTGATGAAACTAACCATTGAAAATCTGCCGCAGCTTTCAGCACAAGATAAAATAGATTTAGGGAAAATTTGGCAAGATAGTGAGTACCAAATGGCACTCACTGCACCAATCACCACAGAGCATGCTCTTTTTGTCGCCCGTTTTAACGGGCGATTGCTAGCGGCTTGTCGTATAAAATACCGAGCAAAAACAGCGCTTATCAGTGATTTTATGGTAAGAGAAGTGACTCGTCGCCGTGGTGTTGGGCATTACTTACTAACACAATGCCTTGAAAAAAGTCCAACCATTACACATTGGCAAGCTTTATTGAAAAAAGGGCAAATCAACGATCCTGTAGCACAGGCTTTTTTAGCGCATCATCATTTTGCTACTTCATTACAGGCTGATACTTATGATTATTTCTGCAATGATAAAGCATAAAGCCTCGCTACATTATAAGCGGTTTCCTGTAAGTTTTTCTCAGCATTATCAAAGGCTTGCTGTAAAGTAGCAACACCGGGCATGATAGAGAAAACCGCATCAATACCCTGCTGATGAACCACATCATAATCCGGTAAATAACCACCAACTAACGCAATCACTGGGCGATGGTATTTTTTAGCTAATTTAGCAACACCTATCGGGGTTTTACCTTGCGCCGATTGGCTGTCCATTCGCCCTTCGCCAGTTATGACCAAATCTGCATCGATTAACTGTTTTTCTAATTCAACAGCGTTAGCAACCAAATCAATACCTGGTGAAAGTGTTGCTTGCGTAAATGCCAGCAAAGGCAGAGCCAATCCTCCTGCTGCACCACTTCCTGCAATATTGATAAGAGTGCGTTGTGTCATTTTCTCAAGATAAGTACCAAAATGGTGTAGTGCGCTATCCAGTTGCGCAATATCTTGTTCTGTCGCCCCTTTTTGCGGGCCAAAGACTTTTGAAGCCCCCAATTCGCCACATAATGGATTAGTTACATCACAGGCGATCTCTATATCAACAGAGGCAAGTTTTGGATGTAGTTGATTGATATCTATTGAATGAAGTTGACTTAATGCATGTCCACCAAAAGGCAAAGATGTTCCAGACTTATCTTTAAGACCAAGACCGAGCGCTTGCATCATACCTGCACCGCCGTCATTTGTGGCACTTCCTCCTAAGCCTAAAATGATCTTTTTAACCCCCAAATCTAGTGCGGCACAAATTAACTCACCGGTACCATAACTCGTCGTTAAATTGGGATTACGTTGAGATGAAGGGATAAGATGAAGACCTGATGCCTGTGCCATTTCAATCACGGCAGTAGTATTATCTCCTAACACTCCCCAAGTGGCTGTTACCTGTTTACCTAATGGATCACAAACTGGCGTTGTGATAAAACGACCATGGGTAGCATCAACTAATGACGTTACTGTACCTTCACCGCCGTCGGCCATAGGAATACAACAATAATCAGCATCAGGTAAATAACGTGAAAAGCCTTGTTTAATCGCCTCTGCCACCTCTTTGGCACTTAAGCTCTCTTTAAAAGGATCTGGGGCGATAACTATTTTTATCTCTTTCACGTCATGTTCTCCGCGATAAAAAAAGCGATATATCAATATCGCTTTTATATCATACTCTACAATCAGAGAGGTTGGATTGGCTTTAAAATGTGATTAATCTTCAATCGCTAAACGCAATTTTTTCATCGCATTTTTTTCTAACTGGCGAACTCGCTCAGCAGAAACACCATATTTATCTGCAAGCTCCTGTAAAGTTGATTTATTATCATCTTCTAACCAGCGAGCGCGGATAATGTCTTGGCTACGTTCATCCAGTGTTTTTATCGCTAAAGTCAGTCGGTCAGCTGCATGGTTATCCCAGTTATCTTCTTCAATACCATCAGCAAAGTCAGAAGATTTATCTTCTAAGAATAGCACCGGAGCTACAGGATGTGAGTCATCACTATCATCAGCACTCATGTCAAATGCCATATCTTGTGCCGACATGCGAGATTCCATTTCACGCACATCGCTCTCAGAAACCCCAAGCTCTTTCGCAACTAGCTCGACTTCATCTTGGTTAAACCACCCTAAGCGTTTTTTGTTTTTTCTTAAATTAAAGAACAGTTTACGCTGTGATTTCGTTGTCGCGACTTTCACGATACGCCAATTACGTAACACATATTCATGAATTTCGGCTTTGATCCAATGCACGGCGAAAGAAACCAGTCTAACCCCAACTTCAGGGTTAAAGCGACGCACCGCTTTCATCAAACCAATATTACCTTCTTGGATAAGATCCGCCTGAGGTAAACCATATCCTGAATAACTGCGAGCAACATGAATAACGAAGCGTAAATGAGAAAGGATCAGCGTTTTCGCTGCTTCCAAATCGCCCTCGTAATGCAGCCGTTCAGCCAGTTCCTTTTCTTCCTCTGCCGTTAACATCGGATAGGAATTGGCTGCACGGATATACGCTTCAATGCTGCCTTGCGGAACCAATGCTAAGGATTGCATTTCTTTTGTCATTCAAATCCTCATGAAAATCAAATAGATAATTAATATTAATACTGTATGGTGAGCAGGAAGAACCTTTTAATAGTACTTAACAGGTCATCGTTGGTGGTAGATATTATGTTTTTACAACATTATTGACCAGCATAAAGACTAAAGGTTCATATCGCATCTATGTTTACATATCTTTGTACTTTACCAAGCAAACCGCAAATTCATCTATTAAAAATAGTACTCAATTCATCTAGGTTAAGTGTAGAACATTATTATGCCAAAGATAGGGGTTTGATAAAATGGCAAGGTTGCCATAATAATGCAACCCGCCATAATAAAAAGGAAAAAAGGGACTAATATGGCTATTCTGGTGTGAATTGACGTAAATGTTGCATGGTGGTCAACCAAGCAGCAAACCAGCCAATGGTCATCGAAACGAGGATCAAAATAACCGATTCATCAAAACCTAATCCAGATATTGAGAAAGTCGTTCCAAATACGGTCGCCGCTTGCGTAACAACATCAGATAACTTCCATACCAATAATGCAGAGAAAATAATCGCAAAAATAGCCCCGATAAAGCCGAGTACTAAACCCCAATTTAAAAAGGGGCGCATGATAAAGCCATCAGTAGCACCAATTAATTTCATCACATTAATGGTATCACGACGACTGAAAATATTAAGACGAACACTATTACCAATAACCAATAGCAGTGCCACAATCATTAAGCTACCGATCACCATTGCGATTTGTCCAACTAATGAGGTTAAAGTAGATAACCGAGTAAACCAGCTATCGTCCATTCTCACTTCGTCAACACCGGCAATATTTGCCACTGCATCACGCAGATTAACCATTAATTGCTCGTCGTTAGGATCCATAACAGGAGTCACAATCGCGACAGCGGGTAATGGATTTTCTTCTAGCATATCTAATGCGCTACTAAATCCAGACCATGAGCGAAACTCCACTAATGAATCTTGACGAGAAAGATAGTTAACCTCTTCGACTTTATCTAATGCCTCGATATTTTTTATCGTTGCCTGCGCTAAGCTGTCATCTAGAGATTTATCAAGATAGACCGTCAGTTGCGGAGTGGGATACCACTGCTCTGCGGCTGTTGATACATTTTTCCAGACAATGTAACAGATACTAGGTAGTGTTAATGAAATCGCTACTACCATCACCGTTAAGAAAGAAGAGAGGGGTTGGCGTAAAAAGTCGGCCATGGTATTACGCCATGCATAACGCCACTGCTCACGGCGTCCACCACGTAATGCTTTTGTTTTCGCTTTTGGTGTTGGCATTGCCTTACGGGAGTGTTTTCCTTTAGCCATTTTGTCCTCCCACCATACGCCCTTGACCTAAGGTTAGAATACGGTAATTCCTGCGCTCTACAAGTGTCATATCATGCGTTGCCATTAACACGGTAACCCCCACGCGATTAAACTCTTCAAACAGACGCATAATGCCTTCTGAAAGTTCACCATCAAGATTCCCTGTTGGCTCATCAGCCAATAACACCGTGGGTTTATTCACAACAGCACGAGCTATTCCCACCCGTTGCTGTTCCCCCCCTGAAAGCTGGATAGGGTAATTTTTCGCTTTATCAAGTAGTCCGACTTTATCCAAGGCGGCTGAAACTCGGCGTCGAATATCCTCTTCACTTGCGCCTGCAATAATCAAAGGTAGAGAGACATTGTCATAAACCGTTCTGTCCATCAGCAAATGGTGATCTTGGAAGATCATCCCTATTTGACGACGTAGAAAAGGGATCTCACTATTTTTTAGCCTACTGATATCATGACCAGCAAACCAAATAGCGCCATCACTTGGACGTTCTATGCCACAAATTAATTTAAGCAATGTACTTTTACCAGCACCAGAATGTCCGGTTAAAAAAGCCATCTCACCAGGGCGAAGATGAAAATCAACCCCCTGTAATGCTTGTCTTCCACCTAAATAAGCCTTGCTGACGTGTTCGAAGCGGATCATTACAACTACTCCTCGCGGGCAAACAGAGCCTCAATAAAATCGTCGGCCTTAAACGGACGTAAATCTTCAATACCTTCACCGACGCCGATATAGCGAATAGGAATACCAAACTGATCAGCGATAGAGAAGATAACGCCCCCTTTTGCAGTACCATCCAGTTTCGTCAAGGTTAATCCTGTCAGCCCAACCGTTTCATTAAACAATTTTGCTTGGCTAACAGCATTTTGCCCTGTACTGGCATCGAGTGTCAGCATCACTTCATGTGGTGCTTCCTCGTCTAATTTTTTCATTACACGGACGATTTTTTTCAGCTCTTCCATTAAATGAGATTTATTTTGCAATCGTCCCGCGGTATCCGCAATCAGAACATCGACACCTTTTGCTTGCGCCGATTGAATAGCATCAAAAATAACTGATGCTGGATCAGCCCCCGTATGCTGAGCAATAACAGGGATATGATTACGCTCACCCCAAACTTGTAGTTGCTCAACCGCCGCTGCACGGAAGGTATCTCCTGCAGCTAACATCACCGATTTACCTTCAGCTTGGTATTGGCGGGCTAACTTACCGATAGTGGTCGTTTTACCGACCCCATTAACTCCGACCATTAAAATGACAAAAGGTTTTTTACCTTCAATATTTAATGGCTTATCCACTTTATTTAAAATATCGCCCATCTCTTCACGCAACTTACCATAAAGAGATTCAGCATCTTTGAGATCTTTACGACTAGCATGCTGAGTCAAACTGTTAATGATCTTGCTAGTGGTATCCATTCCCACATCGGCAATTAACAACTGCTCTTCTAACTCTTCGAAAAGCTCGTCATCAATTTTCTTACCGCGGAATAGCCCCATAAAACCGGAGCCTAAATTTTGTCGTGTTTTTAATAATCCCTTTTTCAAGCGAGAGAAAAAGCCTTCTTTTTTCGGTCTCTCTTGCTCTACGGGTTTATCGACTAATACCTCTTCGCGTAACGCGACAATATCTTCCGCTTCGGCTTGTGCTTGTGCAATACGCGCTTTTTCTTCAGCTTCGGCTTCTTGGCGTGCTTGTTCAGCTTCAAGTTGCGCTTGACGTTGGGCTTCTTCTTCGGCTAAACGTGCCTGCTCTGCACGTTCAGCAGCTAATTTTTCAGCTTCTGCTCTTTGCGCTTCTTGGCGTGCTTGTTCAGCTTCAAGTTGCGCTTGACGTTGAGCTTCTTCTTCGGCTAAACGCGCTTGCTCTGCACGTTCAGCAGCTAATCGTTCTGCCTCTGCTCTTTGCGCTTCTTGGCGTGCTTGTTCTGCTTCAAGTTGCGCTTGACGTTGAGCTTCTTCTTCGGCTAAACG